>NZ_FNYM01000017.1:0-158887 GCF_900108985.1 Achromobacter sp. NFACC18-2
AACGTATTTGCAATTTCTGGCGCGCCCGGCAGGATTCGAACCTACGACCCCCTGGTTCGTAGCCAGGTACTCTATCCAGCTGAGCTACGGGCGCTTGAAAAAGCAAGCCTTGAATAATAGCGTTGTTTCTAAAGATGCGCAAGTCAGGAAGGCTTTGCCTATCGTGCCGTACAGCTTGCCGACAGCGGATCGTCACACCGATAGCACCTTCTCTCTTTAGCCTAGCGGCCGTTACCGATGCCGGCTGTCATCCGGCGTTTCCGTGACGCAATGACAGTGCGCCACGTCATCCGCTAGCCAAAGAGACTTCCACATGTCCGACAAAGACAAACGCCCTGGAGAACCTTCCCAGGAAGCCACGGGCGCAACGCCGTCCGTGCGCGCCACCCGCCGCGGGTTTCTGACCGGCATTGCCGCGCTGGGCGCCAGCGCGGCCGCCATGGGCGCGCTTCCCGGCTGCTCCAACGACAATGACGATGACGACGACAGTTCCGCCACGCCCGCTCCCGCGCCAGAACCCGCCGCCGCGCCGGACCTGACCGCGCAACTGCGCGAGAACGTGAAAACGCTGGTCGTAATCTTTGCCGAGAACCGCAGCTTCAACAACCTGTTCGCCAATTTCCCCGGCGTGGAAAAGCCCCTGTCCGCGCTGACGCCGGCCGATTACACGCAGCTCGACCGCGACGGCACGCCGCTGCCCGTACTGCCGCCCGTCTGGAATGGCATGGTGCCTACCGCGCAGCAAGCCAATCACATCACCTACCAGGTCGACCAGGCCGCGGCCTACATGAACAACCTGCCCAACGCGCCCTTCGCGCTGCTGGGACCGCAAGGCGAACCCCTGCCCCAGGGCCTGGTCACGCGCGATCTCTGGCACGTGTTCTACCAGAACCAGATGCAGATCAATGGCGGCAAGAACGACAAGTTCGTCGCCTGGGCCGATTCGGGCGCGCTGGTGATGGGCCATTACAGCGACGCCGCGTACAACCTGCGGCTGTGGAAGCTGGCTCAGGAATTCGTGCTGTGCGACAACTTCTTCCAGGGCGCCTTCGGCGGGTCTTTCCTGAACCATCAGTATCTGGTGGCGGCACGCCCGCCCTTCTACCCTGACGCGGCCGACTCGGTCGCCAAGACTCAGATCGCACAGCTGCAGAGCGCCGACCCCACGGACCCTCGCCTCGCGCCCAAGCCGGCATCGCCGGCCAGCGCGCTCGCGGGCATTCCCCAATTCGGCGCAAGCGCGCTCACGCCCGACGGTTACGGCGTCAATACCATGGCCCCGCCCTACTGGCCGTCGTTCAGCCGCGACGCGACCGACCCGACGTTGGCCGATCCCACCAGTCCGCAGACCATGGTGCCGCAGTCGCACGCCAACATTGGCGATCTCATGAGCGCCAAAGGGCTGGATTGGGCCTGGTACGCGGGAGGCTGGCAGGCCGCCGTGGATTCCACGGCCAGCACTGGCTTTCCGTCGTCGCCCAATTTCCAGGCCCATCACCAGCCATTCAACTATTTCAAGAGCACCGCGCCGGGCACGGCCGCGCGCACGGCCCACATACGCGACGGCGGCCTGGGCGACCTCAACACCACCAACAAATTCCTGGCCGACGCCGAAGCCGGCGTCCTGCCCCCGCTGACCTTCTACAAGCCGCAGGGAAACCTGAACATGCATGCCGGCTACGCCGACGTGGACTCGGGCGACCGCCACATTGCGCACATCGTCGACAGCCTCAAGAAAAGCCCGCAGTGGGAAAACATGGCGGTGGTGATCACCGTCGACGAGAATGGCGGCTGGTGGGATCACGTCGCGCCTCCGCAAGGCGACCGCTGGGGGCCGGGCACGCGCGTACCGGCGATCATCGCGTCGCCGTTCGCCAGGAAGGGCACGGTGGACCACACCATCTACGACACGGGCTCCATCCTGCGCCTTGCCACGCGGCTCTTCGATCTGCCCCTGCTGGAAGGGCTGAAATCACGCGACGACGCCATGGCCGCGCGCGGTCAGGCGCCGATGGGCGACTTGACCCATGCACTGACCTTCGGCACCTGACGGCCCCGGGCAGGGGCATGCGAAAATCGGGCATCGATACACCGGGGCGATTTTCGTGAACCACCTGCTCGCCGGGCTGGACAAGTTGCATGATTTCGACGAAATCATCGATGTGCGCACGCCGCTGGAATACGCCGACGATCACATCCCGGGCGCCTGCAACGCGCCCGTCCTCAGCAACGAGGAGCGCGTGCTGATCGGCACCATGTACAAGCAGGTCTCGCCCTTCGAGGCGGCGCGCGCGGGCGCCGCCCTCGTCGCGCGCAACATCGCGCGCCACCTGGAGACCACCTTCGCCGACCGCCCGCAGCGCTGGCGCCCGCTGGTGTACTGCTGGCGCGGCGGCAAGCGTTCCGGCTCCATGACGCTGATGTTCAACATGATCGGCTGGCGCGCCCGGCAACTGGACGGCGGCTACAAGCAATATCGCCGCGCCACGCTGGACGCGCTGCAGACGCTGCCGCGCGCCCTGCGCTACGTGGTGCTGACTGGTCCCACCGGCAGCGGCAAGACGCGCCTGCTGCACGCGCTGCGGCAAGCCGGCGCGCAGACGCTGGACCTGGAGGAACTGGCCGCCCACCGCGGCTCGCTGCTGGGCGCATTGCCCGACGCGCAGCAGCCCACGCAAAAGCGCTTCGATACGCTGCTTGCGGCCCGGCTGCGCGAGTTCGATGCGCACCGGCCCGTGTACGTGGAAGCGGAAAGCCGCAAGATCGGCGCGCTGGAGCTCCCGGCCGCATTGCTGCAGGCCATGCACCAGGGAGAATGCATCGACGTGCGTTGCAGCCGCGACGATCGCACGCGCTTTCTGCAGCAGGACTACGCGCGGCTCTTCGACAATCCGGACTGGCTCAAGGCGCAATTGCAGCGCATGGTGGGCCTGCACAGCCGCGACACCATCCAAGGCTGGATCACGCTGGTCGATGAGGGCCGGCGCGAAGACCTGGCGCGCGAGCTCATCGACCGCCACTACGACCCGGCCTATGCGCGCAGTTCGCGCTCGCACTTCACGGGCCTGACGCAGGCGATGCGCGTGGACTTCCGCCCCAATGATGAAGACATCGCAGACCAGGCGCTTGCCCTGATACACCGGCGGCAATGAGGGCCGCGCAACGGCTAGACGCCTTGCGCCACCCACACACCGGCCGGCATGTCGACGACCTCGCAATCGACCTGCGGCCCCTTGCGCTCCAGCACCACGAAGTCGCCTGCCGCCAGCGCCAGCAAGGGGTGGTGCCACACATCCGGCGCCAGCGTGATCCCGCAACTGCCGTTCGCCAGAAACGCCTTGAGGGTGGACATGTCCGGCCTGTCCGCGCCCAACGCCACCAGCACGACGAACGGCGTGCCCATCATGGGCACGAAGGTCTGGCTGCCCACGCGATGACGCTCCATCATCTTCATCTCGAAAGGCAGCGCGCCGGCCAGGGCGCGGAACACGCTGAGCGAAGGCCGCCCGCCCTCGCGCAGGATGTCGGGCTCGGGCATGTCCACGCGCAAAGTCGTGCCCGCATTGATCTCGCGGCCATCGCGGCCGGCGCTGGTGATGACCGATCCATAGGGCGCAAACGCGTCGGGCGTGAGCACGTTCAGGAGCAAGGGGTTGTGCAGCATGGGAATGGCGGCGTTGAGCGTTCGGATGATCCGCCCGGTGTGATTGGAATCGCGCATCAGGATCGCGCATCAGGATCGCGCGGCGGAATCCCGTACGGTAGCCGCCATGGCGGCGGACCAGCAAGCGCGCGTATTCCCCAAGGCCGCAGACGGAAAACAAAAAACCCGCAGAGCAATTAGCTATGCGGGTCTTGAGGCAACCTTGGTTCACTGGTGCAAGTGTCTTTGGCGGAGACGGTGGGATTCGAACCCACGATGCAGTTTTTAGCCACATACTCCCTTAGCAGGGGAGCCCCTTCAGCCTCTCGGGCACGTCTCCGAAAAGAGAACGAGATTCTAGCACGATTTTTTTCGGTCTTGCCCGCGATGCGGGCCTTCCATCAAAAAAATCGTGCCGGACTCGTTGCCTTTACACCTTCGTGGCGGGCGCCTGGTCCAGGCCGAAGGCCTTGTGCAGCGCGCGCACGCCCAGTTCCATGTACTTGTCGTCGATGATCACCGAGGTCTTGATTTCGCTGGTGCTGATCATCTGGATGTTGATGCCTTCTTGCGAAAGCGTCTGGAACATCAGGCTGGCAACGCCGACGTGCGAGCGCATGCCGATGCCGACGATGGAGACCTTGGCGACCTTTTCGTCGGTGGACAGTTCGCGCGCGCCGACGGCGGGGATGACTTCGCGCTTGAGCAGGTCCACGGCGCGCCCAAATTCGTTGCGGTTCACGGTGAACGAGAAGTCGGTCGTGCCGGCCACGGACTGGTTCTGCACGATCATGTCGACGTCGATGTTGGCGGCGGCGACCGGGCCCAGGATGGAGAAGGCGATGCCGGGCTTGTCGGGAACGCCCAGCAGGGTGATTTTGGCTTCGTCGCGGCTGAAGGCGATGCCGGAGACAACGGCGGCTTCCATTTTTTCGTCTTCCTCAAAAGTAATCAGCGTGCCCGAGACCATTTCTTCCTCGAGCGGGATAAGGGGGTCGGTCAGCGAGGACAGGACCCGGACCGGCACACGGTATTTGCCGGCGAATTCGACCGAACGGATCTGCAGGACCTTGGAGCCCAGCGATGCCATTTCCAGCATTTCCTCGAAGGAAACGACGGACATGCGGCGCGCCTCGGGCACCACGCGCGGATCGGTCGTGTAGACGCCGTCCACGTCGGTGTAGATCAGGCATTCGTCGGCCTTGATGGCGGCCGCCACGGCCACGGCCGAGGTGTCGGAACCGCCACGGCCCAGCGTGGTGATGTGGCCGTCGGGGTCGATCCCCTGGAAGCCCGTCACGATGACCACGCGGCCGGCATCGAGGTCGGCGCGGATGCGCGCGTCGTCGATGGAAGAAATGCGGGCTTTCGTGAACGACGAATCGGTGCGCACGGGCACTTGCCAACCGGCATAGCTGCGCGCGGACACGCCCTCGGCCTGCAAGGCAATGGCCAGAAGGCCGCTGCTGGCTTGCTCGCCGGTGGCGGCGATCATGTCGAGTTCGCGGCCGTCGGGCTGGGGCGTGATTTCGCGCGCCAGACCCAACAGACGATTCGTTTCGCCCGCCATGGCGGACGGGACTACAACAACCTGGTGGCCGGCGGCATGCCACTTCGCGACGCGACGCGCCACGTTTTTGATGCGCTCGACCGAGCCCATCGAAGTACCGCCATATTTGTGAACGATCAGGGACATCTCGTGCTCTGGCTGGACACCCGCCGCAAGTGTTGACGGGCAAAACCATATATTCTAGCGCGACGATAAAAATTTGCGCAGATTGCGCGGATTTATGTCCATTTTGGGGTCAGAAATAAGAAAAAAACCCCGCCGTGGCGCCTACGGCCGCGGCTCCACCCACACCCGGCCGCGATGGCAGCGGATGACGTGGCCCGCCTGCTCGACCCGCAACTGGCGGTCGTGGCCCAGGCTGTGCAGGCCGCGAAGCTGCCGCAGCAGATCGGCCATGCGCGCGTCCGTGGGCATGCGGGCGCCGTTGCGCTCCAGCCAGTGCCTGAGCACCTGCGCCTGGCGGGCGGGCGAGAGACGCCGCCACGCCTGCAGCGAAAAGCTCACGCCGTCGGGGCTGGGATCAAGTCCCGCAAAATCTTCACGGGCCACTTCGTCCAGGATCTCGGCGGCTTCGGCCATGTGCCGCGCGTGGCGCGCGACGATGGCGCGCCAACCGGGCCACCGCGCGTCCAGCACCGGCGCCAGCAGTTCACGCAGCGCGGCGCGGGTATAGCGAGGATCGGCATTGGTGGGGTCCTGCACCGCGCGCCAGCCGGTGGCGGCCTCGACCGCGTCCGCCGCTTGCAGGATCGCGCCGCGGTCCTGGTCCAGCCAGGGGCGCAGATAGGCCACGCCATCGCGCCGCGCAACCGGCGCCATGGCCGCCATGCCCGCCAGCCCCGTGCCGCGCAGCAGGCGCAGCAGCACGGTTTCGGCCTGGTCGTTGCGATGGTGGGCCAGAAGAATGTGGGCCACGCCGTGTTCCCGGGCCAGGCGCGCCAGCGCCGCATAGCGCGCGTCGCGCGCGGCGGCCTCGATGCCCTTGCCCGCCGCCGGCTCGACCTGGACGCGGGCCTCGACGAGCAGCACGGCAAGCCTGGCCGCCAGCGCCTGCCCATGCCGCGCCCAGGCGTCGGCCTGGGCCTGCAGCCCGTGGTGCACATGAAAGAGCAGGACGTCGATGCCGAGCGCCGGCGCGACGGCGGCCGCATGCACGGCCAGCATGGCCGAGTCCGCGCCTCCACTGAATGCGACGGCGACACGGGCCGGACGTTCGGGCAAGGCCTCGAGCGCCCGGCGCAACGCGGCCGCGAGCGCGGGGGAAATGGGAAGGGAGGGACCGGGACCCGCGTCGGCCCCGGGCGTGCTGTCGGGCGGCGGGACGTCGGTCATGGGCGATGGCGCGTGGGCCGCGGCGCCGGCGGTTGGCCGGCGCCCTGCCCGCTTTACGCGCGCACTTCCTGGTAGGCGCCGTAGGACAGCAGGCGCTGGACGCGCTGCTCCACGAGCTGCTCGGGCGTCATGTCCTGGAGCTGGCGCAGGGCGTCGCCCAGCGCGCGGCGCAGCAGGCGCGCCATGACGCGGGGGTCGCGGTGCGCGCCGCCCACGGGTTCGTTGACGACGCGGTCCACCAGGCCCAGGTCCTTGAGGCGAGGCGCGATGATGGCCAGCGCCTCGGCGGCGTCGGGGGCCTTCTCGGCGCTGCGCCAGAGGATCGAGGCGCAGCCTTCGGGCGAAATCACCGCGTACGTGGCGTATTGCAGCATCAGCACAGCGTTGCCCACGGCGATGGCCAGGGCGCCGCCCGAGCCGCCTTCGCCGATGATCGTGCAGATGATCGGCACCTTCAGTTCGGCCATGGCATACAGGTTGTGGCCGATGGCTTCGGACTGGCCGCGCTCTTCGGCGCCGATGCCGGGATAGGCGCCCGGGGTGTCCACGAAGGTGAAGACCGGAATGCCGAATTTTTCAGCGAGGCGCATCAGGCGCAGGGCCTTGCGATAGCCCTCGGGGCGCGGCATGCCGAAGTTGCGCGCGGCGCGCTCCTTGGTGTCGCGGCCCTTCTGGTGGCCGATGACCATGCAGGGCGTGCCGTTGAAGCGCGCCAGGCCGCCCACGATGGACTGGTCGTCGGCGTACATGCGGTCGCCATGCAGTTCATGGAAGTCGGTGAACATTTCGCGCACGTAGTCCAGCGTGTAGGGACGCTGGGGATGCCGCGCGACGAGCGCCGTCTGCCAGGGCGTGAGCTTGGCGTAGATCTCCTTGGCGAGCGTCTGGCTCTTCTGCTGCAGACGTCCGATTTCATCGGAGATGTCTACTGCCGAATCGGCCTGCACATAGCGCAGCTGCTCGATCTTGTTCTCAAGCTCGGCGAGCGGCTGTTCAAATTCCAGAAATGTATTGCGCATGTAGTGTGGTTCCGTAGATGGGCTGCCTGGAGTGCGTCAGTATTGGACCGGCGTCGGTTCCAGACTGCGCCACAGATACCAGGTTGCCACGGTACGCCAGGGTTGCCACGCCAACGAGACTTCGCGAGCCTCGAAGCGCGAGACAGGCTCGCCGCTGAAATAGTGTAGCGAGATTGCCTTGAGCAACCCAGGATCATCCAGCGGCAGGACGTCAGGCCGCTGTAGATTGAAAATCAAAAACATCTCCGCCGTCCAGCGCCCGATGCCGCGGATGGCGACCAGCTCGGAAATGACGGCCTCGTCGTCCATGGCCGCCCATTTCTCGGGATGGACCCGGCGTTCGCCGAAATGCACGGCCAGGTCGACCACGTATTCGGCCTTACGCTGGGACAGTCCGGCCTTGCGCAGGCCGTCCAGGCCCACGCGCAGCACGGCCACGGGCGTGGGACGCTTGCCCACGGCGTCGATGAACTTGGTCCAGACGGCGTCGGCCGCCTTGGGGGAAATCTGTTGGCCGATGATCGCCCGCGCCAGCGTGATGAACGGCGTGCCGCGCGAGGTCAGCCAGACCTCGGGGTGCTGGGGGATGATCTTTTTCAGGATGCGGTCGCGGCGCATCAGGTGCGCTACGGCGGCTTCCCAATAATCAGGCTTGGGAATCTCGAGATCTGCAGTGGACATGTCCGGCGTATCCTGCGGCGTCACGCTCGACGCCATTGCGTCAGGCCGCCCGGTTTGTCGTCCAGCTCGATGCCCGCTTCGCGCAGTTCGGCGCGAATACGGTCGGCCTCGGCGAAATTGCGGGCGGCCTTGGCCGCCGCGCGCGCGTCGATCAGGGACTGGATGGCATCGGCGTCCAGCGTGCTGCGCACGCCCTGCTCGATGGCGGCTGCGGAGTAGCGGGTGGGCGACTGGAAGTACGCGGCGGGCTCCTGCTGCAGCAGGCCCAGCAAGGCGGCGAGCGCCTTCATCTGGCCTGCGCTGCGCGCGCTCTTGGTGCGGTTGGCTTCGGAGGCGAGTTCGAACAGGGCCGCGACAGCGCCCGAACTGTTGAAGTCGTCGTCCATGGCGGCCTTGAAGGCCTGGGCCTGCGGCTCGTTCCAGTCGATGCCCTGGCCGTCGGCCGGCACGTTCTGCAAGGCCTGATACAGGCGATCCAGTGCGTTCTGCGCGTCGATGAGGTTATCGGGCGTGTAGTTCTGCGGGCTGCGGTAGTGGTTGCGCACAATGAAGAAACGCACCATTTCGGCTTCGCGCGGATTCACCGGGTAATCGGACTGGTCAGCCGCCGGATCGTTTTGCGCAACCGTCTGGCGGATGGTGCGGAAATTGCCCAGGGACTTGGACATCTTGTCCGAATCGACCATGAGCGGGCCGCAGTGCATCCAGATGTTGGCCAGCGTGCCGCCGAACGCGCCCTCGGTCTGGGCGATCTCGTTCTCGTGGTGCGGGAATTTCAGGTCCGGACCGCCGCCGTGGATGTCCAGCGGCAGGCCCAGGAGCGACTTGCTCATGGCCGAGCACTCGATGTGCCAGCCCGGGCGGCCCAGACCATAGGGCGATTCCCACTTGGTGTCGGCGGGTTCCTCGGCCTTGGCGGACTTCCAGAGGACGAAATCGAGCGGATCGCGCTTGCTGGAGCCGACCGCCACGCGCTCGCCGGCGCGCAGGTCGTCCAGCGTCTTGCCGGAGAGCTTGCCGTAGCCGGAAAAACCGCGCACCGCGTAGTTCACGTCGCCATCCTCGGCCTGGTAGGCCAGGCCGTTCTTTTCCAGCTTGCCGATGATGTCGAGCATCTCGCCCACGTACTGCGTGGCGCGCGGCTCGCGGTCGGGGGATTCGACGCCCAGCGCGCGTTCGTCGGCGTGCATGGCGTCGATGTAGAACTCGGTGACTTCGCCGATGCGGCGGCCGGTTTCGACGGCGCGGCGGATGATCTTGTCGTCGATGTCCGTGATGTTGCGCACGTAATCCACAGCAAGGCCGCTTGCGCGCAGCCAGCGCTGGACGACGTCGAACGACACCAGCATGCGGGCGTGGCCGAGGTGGCAGAAGTCATAGACGGTCATGCCGCACACGTACATGCGCACCTGGCCGGCTTGGGCCGGTTTGAACGGTTCTTTGGTACGCGATAACGTATTGTAGATTTGCAGCATGGCGCGATAGGCTTTGTCTGGTTTTCCGTGGCGGTTGCGGAAATGGTTGCTGTCGTCCCGGCGCATCCGGTCCTGGATCTGCGCCCGTGACGTATCTCCGGCTTTTGAACACGATTCGGAGCGCGATGATCGAGCCAAAAACCTAACCGGGGCTAAAATGGCGGTCGTCAAGTATAGCAAGCGGCCCGCTCGCGCGCGTAAGCGCATGACGGCCAAGACTTTTATCGGAACCCACGTGACCATCAAGCCGCGTTTTTGCGTTGCCCTGCTCGCGCTGGCCCTGGCCGGCGCACCGGCCGGGGTCGCCCTCGCCCAGTCGATGAGCGGCGGCGGGGGAGTGAACCCCAATTCCAACCGCACCACCCTGGACCCGATTCCGCCGGAAGGCGGCTGGGACGCCCTGGCCAACCTGCTGGAAGCGGCCAAGCCCAGCGTGGACACGCGCCTGATCCCCTCCGCCTCGCAGATCACCACGCACATCGAGCGCATGCTGAACCGCGGCGAAAACCAGGAAGCCCTGGAGATGATCGAAAAGCGCCAGGCCGAGATCAAGGACCAGCGCGGCACCGACGTGCAACTGATGTTCCAGCACGCGCGCGCCCTGGCCGCCCTGAACCGCACCAACGAGGCCATCGACGTCTACAACGAAATGACCACGCGGTTTCCCGAATTGCCGGAACCCTGGAACAACCTGGCGGCTCTATATGCCAGCCGCGGCGAACTGGACCGGGCGCAGGATGCCTTGCAGATGGCACTGCGCGCCGACCCGGGCTACGCCGCCGCGCGCGCCAATCTGGGCGACCTGCAACTGCTGCAGGCCTTGCGCACCTACAAGAAGGCCGCCGGCGACGGCGTGCCCGGCATGAAGGAAAAGGTCCGCGAAGTTGAAACAATGTTGAAGGATAAACAAGGCAAATGATGTCCCGTTACTCTCCTCTACACCTGCTGCGCCTGACGGCGTGCTCGTTCGCGCTGGCGGCATTCGCCCCGGCCCTCGTCAGCGCCGCCCCCGCGGCCACTTCTTCCAACTCCACCTCCGAAGGCACAAAAGCCATGAGCACCAATCCCCGCGTCAAGCTCCAAACGAACCAAGGCGACATGGTCATCACCCTGGACGCCGCCAAGGCGCCCAAGTCCGTCGAAAACTTCCTTACCTACGTCAAGGAAGGCTTCTACAACGGCACGGTGTTCCATCGCGTGATCGACGGCTTCATGATCCAGGGCGGCGGCTTCGAACCCGGCATGAAGCAGAAGCAGACCCACGCCCCGATCGAAAACGAGGCCAACAACGGCCTGAAGAACGACAAGTACACGCTCGCCATGGCCCGCACCAGCGACCCCCACTCGGCCACCGCGCAGTTCTTCATCAACGTGTCCAACAATGACTTCCTGAACTTCACGTCGCCCACGCCGAACGGCTGGGGCTACGCCGTGTTCGGCGCCGTCACCGAAGGCCAGGACGTGGTCGACAAGATCAAGGGCGTGAAGACCGGCAACAAGGGCTTCCACCAGAACGTGCCCAACGAAGACGTCATCATCGAGAAGGCCGAAGTTCTTGAATAAGATCACCCTGTCCGGCCCGATCTGGCTGGCGTCCGACCTGCATCTGGGGCCGGCCACGCCGGCCACCTCGGAGGCCTTCGTGGCCTTCCTGCAGGCGGCTCAGGAAGAGGCCGCCGCCCTGCTCCTGCCGGGCGACATCTTCGACGCCTGGATCGGCGACGACGTGATCCGCGCCGCGCCGCCGTGGCTCGCCACGGCGCTGACGGCGCTGCGGGACACCGCCGCGCGCATCCCGGTCTGGCTGGGACGCGGCAACCGGGACTTCCTCATCGGGGAAGAACTGGCCAAGGCCGTGGGCGCCCGCCTGCTGCCCGAGCCCGCGCTGCTGGAGACCGATTTCGGCCAGATCCTGCTGACGCACGGCGACGAATTCTGTACCGACGACACCGCCTACCAGCAGTTCCGCACGATGGTGCGCAATCCGCAATGGCAGGCCGAGTTCCTGTCCAAGACCATCCCCGAGCGGCTGGCCATGGCGCAGCAGGCGCGCGGCGAAAGCCAGGCGGCCAACCAGATGAAGTCCATGGAGATCATGGACGTGAATGCGGCCGCGGTGGAGTCGATCTTCCGCGACACCCATGTCCGCGTGCTGGTGCATGGCCACACGCACCGCCCCGCCCGCCACGTGCTGGAGGTCGACGGCGTCAAGCGTGAACGCTGGGTGCTGCCCGACTGGGATTGCGACCACGTGACGCCGCCGCGCGGCGGCTGGCTGGTCATCGACCGCGACGGGCTGCAGTTCTACGACCTGGAAACCGAAGCGTAGCCGCCTGGCTTGCAGGCAGCGCAAAAGAACGAGGGCCGCTTGAAAAAGCGGCCCTCGTTCTTTTGGCGCCCGCCGCGGCGGGCCCGGTCAGCGCGTGAAGATCCAGGCCGCCACGATGCCGCCGAAGATGATCCGGTACCAGGCGAACACCCGGTACGTGTGGTTGGCCACGAAGCGCAGCACGGCGCGGACCACCACCATGGCGCTCAGGAACGCGGCGATGAAACCCACCGCGATGCCGGAGAGATCGTGCTGGGTGAGAAGGCCGAAGTTCTTGTACATGTCGTAGGCCGCGGCGCCCAGCATGGTCGGCATGGCCAGGAAGAACGAAAACTCGGTGGCCGTCTTGCGCTGGATGCCGGCGATCATGCCGCCGATGATGGTGGCGCCCGACCGCGAAGTGCCGGGAATCATCGCGAAGCACTGGGCCACGCCCACGCCCAGCGCCTGCTTCCAGGTGATCTGTTCGAGCGTGTGGGCCGACGCGCGCTCGTCCGACGCAGTGTCGTCCGAGGCGCCCGGCACGTCGCCCGGCGTGTGGCGGGTGCGGCGTTCGACGTACAGCATGATCAGCCCGCCCAGGACCAGCGTCACCACCACCACCGCGGGATGGTAGAACACCGACTTGATGGTCTTGATGAAGATCGCGCCGATCACCGCGGCCGGCAGGAAGGCCAAGAGGAGGTTGCGGGTGAAGGCGACCTCGCTGGGCACGCCCGTCAGCGTGCCGCGGATCAGCTTGAGCAGCCGGGTGCGGAAGACCCACATCACCGCAAGAATGGAGCCGAGCTGGATGACCACCTCGAACACCTTGCCGTCGCCCGAATCGAAATTGAGCCAGTCGCCGACCAGGATGAGGTGGCCCGTGCTGGACACGGGAATGAATTCCGTCAGGCCTTCCAGGACGCCCAGGATGAATGCTTTGATCAGATAGAGCGCGTTCTCTGTCACGGGCAAGGTTCTCTCTCTGTGTGAGTCTGTCTTAGTCGTTGGCGAGGGATGCTTCGTCGGAGAAATGCTCGTCCGGGCGTTTCTCCACGCGCACCAGTGCGATGCGGCGGCCGTCCATTTCCAGGACTTCGAAGCGGAAATGCTGGTGATGGATCGTATATTCGCAGACGTCGCCCGGCTTGGGCAGATGTCCGAAGCGCGACAGCAGATAGCCCGCCAGGGTGGAGAAGTCCTGGGCGTCATCGACCAGGCCTTCGGTTTCAAGCACCTGCTCGACGTGGTGCAGGTCGGCCGCGCCGTCGATCTTCCAGGTATTGGCGCCATCGGCCACGATGTCGGGCAGTTCGTCTTCGTCGGGGAACTCGCCTGCGATCGCCTCGAAGACGTCGATGGGCGTCACCAGGCCTTCGATGGCGCCGAACTCGTCGGCCACCAGGACTAGCTGGCCGCGCGAGCGCTTGAGGGTGTCCATGAGGCGCAGGATGCCGATGGACTCGTGCACGATGATGGGATCGCGCAGGCGGTTGCGGCGCACGCGGCCCTCGGTGATGAGGTCCGCGATCAGGTCCTTGGCCCGCCCGATGCCCACGACCTCATCCAGCGAACCGCGGCAGACCGGGAAGAAGCTGTGCGGCGCGTCGGTGAGCTGGCGGCGGATGGTGTCGGGATCGTCGTCGATGTTGATCCACGACACGTCCGTGCGCGGCGTCATGATGGACCGGATGGACCGTTCCGCCAGGGTCAGCACGCCGCTGACCATGTTGCGCTCTTCCACGCCGAAGGCCTGGACGGCCGGGCCGTCGGCATGGGGCAGGTCGGGCTCGTCGCTGGCAGGCGGGCGCTTGCCCAGCATGCGCAGCACGGCGGAGGCGGTGCGCTCGCGCATCGGGCGGCGGGCGTCCAGCTTGAGCAGGTTGCGGCGGGCCACCTGGTTGAGCGCCTCGATGGCCACCGAGAAACCGATGGCGGCATACAGGTAGCCCTTGGGGACCTTGAAGCCGAAGCTTTCGGCCAGCAGCGAGAAGCCGATCATGAGCAGAAAGCCCAGACACAGCACCACCACGGTGGGGTGGGCGTTGACGAAGCGCGTCAGCGGCTTGGACGCCAGCAGCATGATGCCGATCGCGATGACGACCGCGATCATCATGATGGCCAGGTGATCCACCATGCCCACCGCCGTGATGACGGAGTCCAGCGAGAACACCGCGTCCAGCACCACGATCTGCGTGACGATCACCCAGAAGCTGGCATAGACGCGCGGGCCGGAAGATCCCGCGTGCACGCCGCCTTCCAGGCGCTCATGCAGTTCCATGGTGCCCTTGAACAGCAGGAACAGGCCGCCCACCATGAGGATCAGGTCGCGCCCAGACGGGGAAAGGGGTCCGATGTTGAACAGCGGCGTGGTCAGCGTGACCAGCCATGACATGACCGACAGCAGGCCCAGGCGCATGATGAGCGCCAGGCTCAGGCCCATGATGCGTGCGCGATCGCGCTGCGCGGGAGGCAGCTTGTCCGCCAGGATGGCGATGAAAATCAGGTTATCAATGCCCAGGACGATCTCAAGGACGACCAGGGTAAGCAAGCCGACCCACGCAGCGGGGTCCAGCAGCCACTCCATCAGGAGCTCCAGAAGTTACACGACCGGTAATCGTACATGGAAAATCCGTGACATGCCGGTGACGCATCCCGTCCGTAAGCCTGATGGACAGCCGCTTTGGGCCGTAAGGACTAAGACTTGCAAGCGCCTGAACACGAGCGGGACGCGGCGGGTCGCGCAGGGTCCGCAGCGGGCGCGGCGGGCAAGAAAAAGCCGGCCGCCCGGCCGGCTTCTGCCCGTCTCGACGGACCTGCCGGGGAATCAGGCGCCGACTTTCAGCGTGCCCTTCATGATGGCCCAGTGGCCGGGGAAGGAGCAGAAGAACGCATAGTTTTCGCCTGCGGCGAGCTTGGACACATCCAGTTTGACGGTGTCGGATTCGCCGCCGCCGATGACCTTGGTGTGCGCGATGACGCGGGTGTCGCCCGCCTTGACGTAGTCCTGGGCCAGGCCCGCGCCCATGCCGTCCGTGGCGACGCCCTGCTTGTCGGCTTCCTTAGTGAGCACCCAGTTGTGGCCCATGGCGACCTTGGGCATCTTGCCCACGTGCTTCAGGTTGACGGTGAATTCCTTGCAGCTCTTGTCGACCACGATTTCCTTGACGTTGTACTGCATGGCGTCGTTGCTTTCGACGGTGGCTTCACATTGCGCGGCCAGCACGGGCAGGCTGGTGGCAGAAAGAAGGAGGGCGAGGGTGGCTTTTGCCAGCATGAATTTCTCCGATGACACAGCGGTCGATGCACTTGCGCCAGCCATATGCAGACGCCGTTGCCGCCGCGGACCAGTGTAGGAGCGCCCTGCTCCGGCGCCCTTGACCTCCATCAAGCCTCCCCTCTCATTTCACTGAAAAATCCGGAACATCCCCTACGTTTCGTAGGGGTATTCGCCGTTGACATGGCGCGATTGACAAACCGCAATCCCCCGCCTGTTGCATGTTCGTAGGATGCCTGCACGCAAACACGACAAGCAGAGCTCAGCATGCGCGGCAGTACGGCAGCAACGGCAGCGGCAACATCCACAACAACAGTCATAAACAACCGGTTCGCACGATGCCTGCTGGCCGCGTTGCTTGCGATGTGGCTTTCCTGTCTGGCCGTCGCGCAGGACGCGCAGGCGCAGCGCCTGCCCGAGTTCCTGGCGACCACGCCCATCGGCGAGGTGTTCCCCGGCGCCGACCGCACCGGCCTCGTCGAAGGCAAACCGGCTGCGGCGCGCGTCTACGCGGGCAACCGGCAGCTGGGCCTGGTCTATCTCACCACCGACGTGGTCAACACCCGGGGCTATTCCAGCAAGCCGATCGACGTGCTGGTCGGCCTGGCGGCGGACGGGCGCATCGTGGGCGCCAAGCTCGTGGAGCATCACGAGCCCATCGTGCTGATCGGCATCCCGCAGTCCAAGGTCGACCATTTCATCCAGGGCTACGTGGGCCTGAACTTCGTCGATGCCCCGCCGCGCCACGGCGCGCCGCCGCCCGTGGATATCGTCAGCGGCGCCACCGTCACGCTGATGGTGATCGGCGACACCATCACCCGCTCGGCCATCGCGGTCGCGCGCGCCCATGGCATCGGCAAGGCGGGCGCGCCGCGCCAGACCGCACAGCCCGCAGCCGCGCGCGTCCTGGACGAAGACAGGAACGATGTGCAGAGCTGGCAGGCACTGCTCGATGCGGGCGCGGTCAAGAACCTGCGGCTCACGCCCGAAGACGTCAACCAGGCGTTCCTGCGCTCGGGACGCCAGGACGCGGCCGAGCACGGCGAAGGCGGCCCGGACGACACCTTCATCGACCTCTACGCCGCGCTGGTCAGCGCGCCGTCCATCGGCCGCAGCCTGCTGGGCGAAAACGGCTGGCAGCGCCTGAAGGAACGGCTCAAGCCCGGACAGCAGGCGGTGCTGGTCGCGGGCAATGGCCTGTATTCGTTCAAGGGCTCGGGCTATGTGCGGGGCGGCATCTTCGATCGCATCGAGGTCGTCCAGGACGAAAGCGCCTTCCGCTTCCGCGACCGCAACCACCAGCGCCTGGCGGACGTGAGCGCCGCGGGCGCGCCGGCGCTGCGCGAGGTCGCCCTCTTCGTCGTGCCCGAGGACGCCGCGCTGGACCCCGTCAAACCCTGGCGCCTGCAGCTCATGGTGCAGCGCGTGCTGAGCGTGTCCGACAAAGCCTTCGTCACGTTCGACCTGCCCTATGAACTGCCCGCGGCCTACACCCGTGCCGTCGCCGCAGGCCCCGCGCCGGCGCAGGCCGCGGCCGCCGATGCGCCCGCCGCCCCGCCAGCCGCAGAAGCGCAAGCCGAAGCCGCCCCGCCTGCGCTGTGGAAGCAGATCTGGCAAGGCAAGGCCGGCCAGATCTCCATCCTGACCGTCGCCCTGGCGGTGCTCGTCGGCATCTTCTTTTTCCAGGACCAGCTCACCGCGCGCCCCCTGCTGCACGACCGGCTGCGCCTGGCGTTCCTGGCCTTCGCGCTGTTCTGGATCGGCTGGTATGGCCAGGCGCAACTGTCCATCGTCAACGTGCTGACGTTCTTTTCCGCGCTGCGCACCGACTTCCGGTGGGAATATTTCCTGATGGACCCGCTGGTGTTCATCCTCTGGTGCGCCACCGCCATCTCCATGGTGTTCTGGAACCGGGGCGCGTTCTGCGGCTGGCTCTGCCCGTTCGGCGCGCTGCAGGAATTGACCAATCGCATCGCGCGGCGCCTGGGCGTGCGCCAGTTGAAGATCCGCCATGGCGTGGCCCAGCGGCTGTCCACGCTCAAGTACGTGATCTTCCTCCTTCTTTTCGGGTTCTCGCTGTATGACCTGGCGGTCGCCGAACAGCTCGCCGAAGTCGAGCCGTTCAAGACAGCGATCATCCTGCGCTTCGTGCGTTACTGGCCCTTCGTGCTGTTCGCCGTCGCGCTGCTGGCCGCGGGCCTGTTCATCGAGCGCTTCTTCTGCCGCTACCTCTGTCCGCTGGGCGCCGCACTGGCCATTCCCGCCCGCCTGCGCATCTTCAACTGGCTCAAGCGCTACCGCGACTGCGGCAATCCCTGCCAACGCTGCAACATCGAATGCCCCGTGCAGGCCATCCACCCGTCCGGCGAGATCAATCCGAACGAGTGCATCCAATGCCTGCACTGCCAGATGCTTTACCACCACCAGGAGAAGTGCCCTCACCTGATCCAGAAGCGGTCCAGGCGTGAGCGGCGCCCGGCTCCGCCTCCCGAGCCGGCGGTGCAGGAAGTCGTGCTGCACCGCATGCCCAGCTTGACCCCGGCGAATCGCCCCAACCCGGAATCGTGAAACACGGTTTCCGTACGGCGGCGCCCCGCGCCGTCACAAACCAGGAGTTATCCATGTCCGACAAGACCCCCGAAAAAGCCGGCCTCAGCCGCCGCAGCTTCCTGGGAACCGCCGCCATCACCGGCGCGGCCGGCCTCGTGGCCGGCGCGCAGATTCCCACCGCCCACGGCAAGGAGGGCAAGTCCGGCGGCGGCGCCGTGCTCGGACATGTCGCGCCGGGCGAGCTGGACGAGTACTACGCGTTCAACTCCAGCGGCCAGTCCGGAGAGGTCCGCGTGCTGGGCCTGCCCTCCATGCGCGAACTCGTGCGCATTCCGGTGTTCAACCAGTGCAGCGCCACCGGATGGGGCCGCACCAACGAAAGCCGCAAGATCCTGACCGAAGGCCTGACGCCTGAAACGCGCGAATTCCTGAAGGACAAGGGCGGCGTGTTTCCCAACGGCGACGCGCACCACCCCCATCTGTCGTTCACCGACCAGACCTACGACGGGCGCTATCTCTTCATCAACGACAAGGCGAACAACCGCGTGGCGCGGATCCGCCTGGACGTGATGAAGACCGACAAGATCACCGAACTGCCCAACGTGTCGGGCGTGCACGGCCTGCGCCCGCAGCGCTACCCGCGCACCGGCTATGTGTTCGCCAACGGCGAGCACATCTCGCCGCTGCCCAACAATGGCAAGGTACTGGACGATCCCAAGAAGAACTTCTTCGCCGTCTACACGGCCCTCGACGGCGACACGATGAAGGTCGCCTGGCAGGTGCTGGTGGACGGCAACCTGGACAACGGCGACGCCGACTACCAGGGCAAGTACTCCTTCGCCACCTGCTACAACTCGGAAAAGGGCGTGACCGTCGAGGAAATGTCGGCCAACGAGCAGGACTGGGTCGTGGTCTTCAACATCAAGCGCATCGAACAGGCGATCAAGGACGGCGACTTCAAGACCATGGGCGGCGTGCCGGTCGTGGACGGCCGCCACGGCTCCAAGTACACGCGCTACATCCCGGTGCCCAACTCGCCCCACGGCTGCAACGCCGCGCCCGACGGCATCCACCTCATGCTGAACGGCAAGCTGTCGCCCACCGTGACGGTGATCGACGTGCGCAAGCTGGACGACCTGTTCGCCGACAAGATCAAGCCGCGCGACTGCGTGGTGGCCGAACCGCAGCTTGGCCTGGGCCCGCTGCACACCGCCTTCGACGGCCGCGGCAACGCCTACACCACGCTGTTCATCGACAGCCAGATGGTCAAGTGGAACATCGACAAGGCCAAGCGCGCCTACCAGGGCGAAAAGGTCGACCCGATCATCCAGAAGCTGGACGTGCACTATCAGCCGGGCCACAACCACTCCACGATGGGCGAGACCAAGGAAGCCGACGGCAAGTGGCTGGTGTCGCTGAACAAGTTCTCGAAGGACCGGTTCCTGAACGTGGGCCCGCTCAAGCCCGAGAACGACCAGCTCATCGACATCTCGGGCGACGAGATGAAGCTCGTGCATGACGGCCCCAGCTTCGCCGAGCCGCACGACATGTGCCTGGTGCACCGTTCCAAGATCAACCCGGTCAGCGTCTGGAAGCGCGACGACCCCATGTGGGAAGACGCCCGCCAGATCGCCAAGAAAGACGGCGTGACGCTGGAAGACGCCGCCAAGGTGGTGCGCGACGGCAATAAGGTGCGCGTGTACATGATGGCCGTCGCGCCCATGTTCAGCCTGAAGCAGTTCGAGGTGAACCAGGGCGACGAGGTCACGGTGTTCGTGACCAACATGGAGGTGATCGAAGACCTGACGCACGGGTTCACGCTGGAAGGCCACGGTATCGCGATGGAGATCGGGCCCCAGGCCACCTCGTCCGTCACGTTCAAGGCCGACCGGCCGGGCGTGTACTGGTACTACTGCCAGTGGTTCTGCCACGCGCTGCACATGGAAATGTCCGGCCAGATGATCGTGCATCCCAAGAAATCCGCGTAACGATCCATGGCTGTCATCGCAACCTTGCGAAGCGCGGCGCGGGCCGCGGCTGGCCTCGTGCTGTCCGGGCTTGCCCCGGCCCTGCCCGGAGCCGCCGCGGCGGCCACCGTGGACGTCGCGGCGGGCGCGGACCTGGCCCAGGCCATCGCCGCGGCGCAGCCCGGCGACACGCTGCGGCTGGCGCCGGGGTCCTACGCCGGCGCCATCGTCATCGATAAGCCCCTGACCCTGGAGGGACCGCAGGACCGCACCGCCATCATCGAGGGCACGCGCAACGGACGCACGCTGTGGGTGCAGGCCGCCGACGTGGCGCTGCGCAACCTGACCGTCACGCGCTCCGGCCTGGACCTGCCCGCGATGGACGCGGGCATCTTCCTGGACCGTACGGCGCACCGCGCCGTGGTGGAACGCAACGACATCCTGGACAACCTGTTCGGCATCTACGTGTGGGGCCCGCAGGACGCGCTGGTGCGCGGCAACCGCATCGTGGGCAACCAGGAGTTGCGCGTGGCCGAGCGCGGCAATGGCGTGTCCTTGTGGAATACGCCGGGCAGCGCGGTGGTCGACAACGACATCTCCGCCGGCCGCGACGGCATCTTCGTGAACACCAGCAAGCAAAACCGGTTCATCGGCAACCGGCTCCATGACCTGCGCTATGGCGTGCATTACATGTATACCAACGACAGCGAGATCAGCGGCAACGCGGCCACGCGCAACGACATCGGCTACGCCATCATGTATTCGCACCGGCTCGTCGTCACCGACAACGTGGCGATGGACAACGTCGAACAGGGCCTGATGATGAACTACGCCAACAACTCGGACATCTCGGGTAATACCGTGGATGGCGCCGGCAAGTGCGTGTTCATCTACAACGCCAACAAGAACCGCTTTGCGGACAACCATTTCTCCAACTGCGACATCGGCATCCACTTCACGGCGGGCTCCGAGGGAAACCGGATCTCCGGCAACGCGTTCATCAACAACCGCAACCAGGTCAAGTACGTGGGCACGCGCGTGCTGGAGTGGTCGGACGAGGGACGCGGCAACTACTGGAGCGACAACACGGCCTTCGACCTGGATGGCGACGGCATCGCCGACACGGCCTACCGCCCGAACGACGTGGTCGACCAATTGCTGTGGCGCGCCCCGGCGGCGCGCATCCTGCTCAACAGCCCGGCCATCTCGGTGGTCCGCTGGGCGCAGTCGCAGTTCCCCGCGATATTGCCGGGAGGCGTCATCGACAGCGCGCCGCTGATGAAGCCCGCCCGGCAGAACGGCGCGAAACGCGCCGAGGTAATCCAATGAGCCATGCACTGGTAACGCTCTCCGGCGTCAGCAAACACTATGGCGCCCACCGCGCGGTCAGCGTCCTGGACCTGGACCTGCGCGAAGGCGAATGCGTGGCGCTGGCCGGTCATAACGGCGCGGGCAAGAGCACCCTGATCAAGCTGATCCTGGGCCTCATCCGTCCCACGCATGGCCGCGTCATGCTGTTCGGGCACGACGCCCACAGCCCCGCGGCCGCCCGGCAGCGCGCGCGCATCGGCTACCTGCCCGAAACAGTGGCCCTGCACCCGGCCATGACGGGCGCCGAGACGCTGGCGTTCTACGCGCGACTCAAGCGCCAGCCGCTGTCGCGCAATGCAGGGCTGCTTGAAAAAGTGGGCATTTCCAGCGCCGCGCACCGGCGGGTCGGCGGGTACTCCAAGGGCATGCGCCAGCGGCTGGCGCTGGCGCAGGCGCTGCTGGGAGAACCCCGCATCCTCTTGTTCGACGAGCCCACGACGGGCCTGGACCCCGCGTCGCGGCTGACGTTCTATGAAATCGTGCATGAGCTGCGCGCCAGTGGCGCGACCATCCTGCTCAGCACCCACGCCCTGTCGGAACTGGCCGGCCACGCCGACCGCATCGTGGTCATGAAGGCCGGCGTGAAGATCGCCGACGGCGCCATGTCGGCGCTGCGGCGGGATACCGGCCTGCCCATCCGCATCAGCGTGTCGCTCTGCCAGCCGGGCGCTGCCGCCCCCTCCCCCGCGTGGCGCCCGGTCGAACCCGGCCGCTACGAACTGCTGTGCCACGAGGCGGACAAGGTGGACGCCATCCGCAGCATCGGGGCCATCGCCTCGCCCATCCGCGACCTGGACATCCAGGTGCCCGGCCTGGATGACATCTATGCCCACCTGCTTGAACGGGAGGACGCATGAACGCGGTAAGCACCATCATCGGCAAGGAAATCCGCGACGGCCTGCGCAACCGCTGGGTGCTGGCCACGTCGCTGCTGCTGGCCGCGCTGGCCCTGGCGCTGGGCTTGTTGGGCAGCGCGCCCACGGGCGCGGTCAAGGTCGATCCGCTGACCGTCACGGTGGTCAGCCTGTCCAGCCTGTCCATTTTTCTGGTGCCGCTCATCGCGATGCTGCTGGCGTATGACGCCATCGTCGGCGAGGTCGACCGCGGCACCATGGCGCTCCTGCTCAGCTACCCCGTGTCGCGCGGGCAGGTGATCATGGGCAAGTTCATCGGGCACCTGGCCATCCTGGCGATCGCCACCGGCGCGGGCTACGGGTCGGCCGGACTGGCGCTGCAATGGGTCTACGGCGGGATGGACGCGGGCGCCTGGCGGCCCTTTGCCATGCTGATCGGCGCCAGCGTGCTGCTGGGCGCGAGCTTCCTGGCGATGGGCTACCTGATCAGCACGCTGGTGCGCGAGCGCGCCACGGCAGCAGGTATCGCCCTGGGCGTGTGGCTGTTCTTCGTCGTCATCTACGACATGGGCCTCCTGGGCGTGCTGGCCGCGGACCAGGGCCGCCATGTGACGCCCGGCATCCTCAATGCGCTGTTGCTCGCCAACCCGTCCGACGTATACCGGCTGCTGAACCTGACCGGGTTCGAGAACATCTCCCTGTACGCGGGCATGGCCGGCGTCAGCGACCAGGCGCGCTTGCCCGTGCCGATGCTGGTGGCGGCGCAACTGCTGTGGATCGCGGTGCCCTTCGGGTTGGCGGCCATCTGCTTCCGGAGGAAACAGCTATGACGCTGCAACGCTTGGCAGGTCTGCTGGTCCTGGCGTTGGCGCTATCGGCCTGCGGCGGCCAGGACACTGCGGCGCCGCCGCCCCCGCCTCAGGCCGTCAGCGCCGACACCGTCGGCCATTACTGCGGCATGACACTGCAGGACCACGCCGGGCCCAAAGGCCAGATATTCGTGAAGGGACGCGCCGCGCCCGTGTGGTTCTCGTCCATCAAGCAGGTGTTCGCCTACACGCTGCTGCCGGAAGAGCCCAAGGGACTGGCCGCCATCTACGTCAACGACATGGCCGCCGCGGGCCCCGACGGCGCCGCCGATCTGCGGGTCTGGGTGGACGCGCGCCAGGCCTTCTACGTGATCGGTTCGAGCTTCCTCGGCGGCATGGGCGCCGAGGACGCCATGCCGTTCTCGGACCCGGCCCGGGCGCAGGCCTTTGCCCAGGCCCACGGCGGCCGCGTCGTGCGCTTTGCCGACGTGCCCGAGGACTACGTTTTCGCGCAGTAGGGCCGCCGGCCTTCGCCGCGCCCATTGCGCCTTTCCCATCTTCCGATCGATAACGCCATGACCCATCCCACCCGCCGCCGCTTCATCGGCATCGTCGCCGCGTCCTCCGCCCTGGCGCTCGCCCCTTCCCTGCTGCGCCGCGCGCACGCCGCTATCGCGCCCACGCGCTGGCAGGGTGTGGCGCTGGGCGCGGACGCGGAACTGCGCCTGTACCATCCTGACCGGCGGGCCGCCGAACAGCTCATCGACCGGGCGCTGCGAGAGCTGCGCCGACTCGAGGGCGTGTTCAGCCTGTACCGCGAAGACAGCGCGCTGTCCGTCCTGAACCGTCAGGGGTTCCTGGCCGCCCCGCCCTCCGATCTGGTGCGGCTCCTGAGCGAAAGCCGGCACTACGCCCAGGTCACGGACGGTCTCTTCGACCCGTCCGTGCAGCCGCTGTGGCGCATGTACGCCGACCACTTCGCACAGCCCGGCGCATCGCCAGACGGCCCCGCGCCGGCCGACGTGGCGCGCGCGCTGGCGCATGTGTCGTACCGGAACATCGACGTCGATCCGCAGCGCATCCGGCTGCGACCCGACATGGCCTTGACGCTCAACGGCATTGCGCAGGGCTACATCACCGACCGCGTGACGGATCTGCTGCGCAGCGCCGGCCTTGAGCGGGCGCTGGTCGACCTGGGCGAAATTCGCGGCCTGGACGCGTCGGCCCGTGCCGAGGGTTGGCGGGTCGGCCTGGCGGACCCCCTGTCGCCGGACCGGATCCTGGCGCAGGTGCCGGTGAGCAACCAGGCGCTGGCCACGTCCGGCGGCTACGGCACGCCGCTGGACGCCGCGGGGCGCCATTCGCATCTCTTCGACCCGCACAGCGGCCGCGCGAGCCCGCGCTATCGAAGCGTGTCGGTCATGGCATCCACGGCGACCGCGGCCGATGCGCTGTCCACCGCATTTTCGAACATGCCGCTGGCGCGCATCGAGGCGCTCGTGCACGCGCTGGGCGTGCGCGCCTGGATGGTGCTGCCGGATGGAAAACTGATCGCGCAGGGCGGCGGCGACTGAGGGCGGCGGCCACTATCAAAAAAAAACCGGCCTCGCGGCCGGTTTTTGCATTGCGTGGCGCCGATCAGGCCGCCGACGGCGGATTCAGCGTGGCGAGCATCTGCGTAAAGATCTTCGGGCTGGCGGCCAGCACGTTGCCGCTGTCCATCCACCCTTGCTCGCCGTCGAAGTCGGCAACCAGGCCGCCGGCTTCCAGGACCATCAGGCTGCCCGCGGCCAGATCCCAGGGCTTGAGGCCCACGCCGCAGAAGCCGTCGAGGCGGCCGGTGGCCACGTAGGCCAGGTCCAGCACGGTGGAGCCCAGGCGGCGCACGCCGGTGGCGCCTTCGGCCATTTGGCGGAAACGCTGCGAGCCCGTTTCGGGATCGCCGGCGTTGGGCCAGTGGGCGCCCAGCAGCGCGTCATGGTAGCGGGTGCGGCCCGAGACGCGCACGCGGCGGTCGTTCAGGAAGGTGCCGCTGCCGCGGCTGGCGGTGAAGAGTTCGTTGCGCGAGGGGTCGTAAATGACGGCCTGTGTGACCTGTCCCCGCTGCGTCAGCGCGATCGACACGGCGTAGTTGGGCAGGCCGTGGATGAAGTTCGTGGTGCCGTCCAGCGGATCGATGATCCACTGGAATTCGGCCTGGTCGGGACCCTGCAGTCCGAATTCCTCGCCCAGCACGGCATGGTCCGGATAGGCGGCATGCAGCGTTTCGACGATGGACTCCTCGGCGGCGCGATCGACTTCCGTGACATAATCGCGCGGCCCCTTGCGTGCCACGCTGAGTCGTTCCAAATCCATGCTGGCACGGTTGATAATGGTGCCGGCACGCCGGGCCGCCTTGATGGCGATATTGAGCATCGGGTGCATAAAATTCCGTACGTATGCGATGAGTTGGCTTGATGGTAGGCCGCTTGCCGCCCCCCGGCGCGCCGTCTCCCTCATGGGGAAATCGACCCAAAAAACCAGGAAGGCACGAAGCCAAACGTGCCATTTTAAATGACTCAAGCATTTTCACGTGTTCGCTTCGTAATGGTGAACCCCAGCCACCCCGGAAACGTCGGTTCCGCGGCCCGCGCGATCAAGACGATGGGCTTCTCGGAACTCGTCCTGGTGGAGCCCAAATTCGCGGATGTAACAACCCAGCCGGAGGCGGTGGCGCTGGCCAGCGGCGCGCTGGACGTGCTGGAGAACGCCCGGATCTACCCGACGCTGGAAGAAGCGCTGGCGCCGGTCACCCTGGCCTTCGCGCTGACCGCGCGGGTCCGGGACCTGGGTCCTCCGCCTTGCGACATCCGCCAGGCGGCCGACCTAGCCTGCGAGCACCTGGCCGGCACCGCCGAAGGCGTGGCCGCGGTGGTGCTGGGCACCGAGCGCGCGGGGCTCACGAACGCCCAGATCGCGCTGTGCCACCGCATCTGCCATATCCCCGCCAACCCCGAGTACAGCTCGCTGAACGTCGCCCAGGCGCTGCAATTGGCCGCCTGGGAGGTGCGTTATGCGCTGCTGGCGGATGCCGGGGCCGAATTGCTGCCGCGGTCCACCGCGCAGGAACCCGCGCGCGGCGCGGCGCCCGCCTCCAGCGAGGCGGTCCAGGCGTTTCTCGCGCACTGGGAAGAAGCGCTGGTCGGCGTGCAATTCCTGGATCCGGCCCACCCCAAAAAGCTGATGCCGCGCATGCGGCACCTGTATTCCCGGCTGTCGCTGACGCGCGACGAAGTGGACATGATGCGCGGCGTCTGCACGGCGATGCTGAACGCGGCCAAGAAGAAATAATCAGCCAGGACCCGCCGGCGCACAAATAAAAAGGGACAGGCTAATTGCCCGTCCCTTTTTATTTAGCCGTACCGCCGGCGCTGGGCCGGCAGCGGCGTGTATCAGTCCACCTTGGCGCCCGAGGCCTTGACCACGGGGGCCCAGCCATCGACTTCCGACTTGATGAACTGGCCGAATTCGGCCGGCGTCGTCTTCACGCCCACGGCGCCCAGCTTTTCATAGCTGGTCTTGACGGCAGGATTGTCCAGCGCCTTCTGCATGGCGGCGTTGAGCTTGGTGATCACTTCCGGGGGCGTGCCGGCGGGAGCCAGCAGGCCGAACCAGGAGGACACGTCGAAGCCCTCAAAGCCCGATTCCTGCATCGTGGGCAGGTCCGGCGCGCTCGTGGAGCGGTCCTTGGTGGTCACAGCCAGGGCGCGCAGCTTGCCCGATTGGGCATGCGGCCATGCGGACGGCATGTTGTCGAACATGAACTGCACCTGGCCGCCGATCAGGTCGGTCATGGCCGGGGCGCTGCCCTTGTAGGGCACGTGCAGCACGTCGATGCCCGCCTTCATCTTGAACAGCTCGCCCGCCATGTGGATGGAGGTGCCGCTGCCCGACGAGGCGAAAGCCAGCTTGCCCGGGTTCTTTTTGGCGTAGTCCACCAGTTCCTTGACGGACTTGACGGGAACCTGGGGATTGACGACCAGGATGTTCGGAACCTTGGCGCCCAGGGCGACAGGCGCGAAGTCCTTGGTCAGGTCGAACGAAACGTTCTTGTACAGCGTCTGGTTGATCGCGCTGGTGACGGCCACGAACAGCAGCGTGTAGCCGTCGGGCGCGGCGCGCTGGACGTAATCGGTGGCGATGTTGCTGCCGGCGCCCGGCTTGTTCTCGACCACGAAAGATTGGCCCAGGGTCTCGGTGAGTTCCTTGGCCATGATGCGGGCGATCACGTCCGTGGTGCCGCCAGCCGAGAAACCGACCACGATACGGACGGGCTTGTCGGGATAGGCTGCGTGGGCGGAACCCATTGCAAATGCGCTTGCGGCGGTGGCCAGAAGGGTGGCGGCGATACGCCGCAGGCCAGGCTTTTGACCTGTAGTCATAGAGTCTCCGTGCAGGTACTGTCCATTAGATGGACGATTTGAATTATTGGATGGACGCATTCTGCGCTATACACGCGGATTGCATCAAGGTAGAGTCCACCCTACGGACGATGGTTTTCCCTTGTCCGTTCCTCGATAACCCTTAGTTTTCAGAGATTTGCATGCAAGACAGCGACACGGCGGCCGCGGGCCCACGCACGTTGCGGCGCGGTCTGGCGGTTCTGGCCGCCCTGCGAGACCAGGGGCCGGACGGCCTGAGCGTGACGGACATTGCCCGCCTGACGGGCATACAGCGTCCGACCATCTACCGCCTGCTGGCCGCCCTGCTCGATGCGGGCCTGGTGCTGCCGGTGGCGGGCACCAAGAAATATCGCGCCCAGCTTGCCGTCGATCCGGACACGCGTTCGCGCGATCCGCGCGTGCGGCAGCTCCTGCCCGTGCTGCGCCGCCTGGCCGACCGCACCGGGGACGCCGTGTTCCTGGTGGTGCGCGACGAGGACGATTCGATCAGCCTGCATCGCGAGATCGGCAGCTATCCCGTGCAGATCCTCGCCACCTACGCCGGCAAGCGCCAGCCGCTGGGCGTGGGCTCGGGCGGCATGGCGCTGCTGGCCGCGCTGCCCGACGACCTGGCGCGCGGCATCGTCGAGCGCAACTCGGGCAGGCTGGACGAATACGGCGGCATGACGCCGCAGGAGATGTTCCGCCTGATTGAAAACACGCGCGCGCGCGGCTATTCCGTGGTGGGCAACCACGCGGTGCGCGGCGCGCTGGGCGTGGGCTGCGCGCTGCTGGACGCGCATGGCGCGCCGCTGCTGGCGGTCAGCGTCACCGCCATCATCGACCGCATGCCCGCGCAGCGACAGCGCGAGATCGCGGGCTGGATCAAATCGGAACTGGCCCGGCTGGCCACGCCGGCCTGATTGCCGGATTGCCGGCAGGCTTCGCGGCGCGCACGCCGCGCGGCGAAGACGCAAGAAAATGGGCGCCGTAGCGCCCATTTTCGTGGCCATCGCGATAACGCCGCGATCAGCTTGCGGCCGCGCCGGCCTTGGGATTCTGGATCTCGCGCAGCGGGATCGGCGCCTGGAAACCGGCCGCTTCGAGCGAACGGCGGATCTCCTGGTACAGGTCCCAGCGCAGGTCCCAGTACTTGCTCGACTCGGCCCACACGCGTACGTTCACCGTGACGCCGTTTTCCTTGTAATCGAACACCTTCACCTGCGGCGCCGGATCCTTCAAGGCATCGGGACGCGCATCCACGATCTGTTGCAGCTTCTTGACCACCGCGTCCAGGTCGTCGCCATAGCGAACCGGCACGGGGATGTCCAGGCGCCGCGTCTTGTTGCGACTGTAGTTGGTGATGGTGGCGTTCCACACCGTGCTGTTGGGCAGCGAGAGATGGATGCCATCGCCCTGGATCAGGCGGGTCAGGAACAGGCCCACTTCCTCGACCGTGCCATCGGCGCCCGAACTGAGCGCGATGTATTCACCCGCCCGGATGGGACGCAGGATCAGCAACATGATGCCAGCGGCGATGTTCTGCAGCGTGCCCTGCAACGCCAGGCCGACGGCAAGGCCGGCTGCGCCCAGCACCGCGATCAGGCTCGCCGTCTGCACCCCGAACCGCGCCAGCACGGCGATCACGGTGAAGATGCGCACCGCCCAGATCACCGTCGTGGCGAACATGGGCACGATGGTGGGATCGATCTTGGGGGACCGCGTGGCGGCCCGGCGGACCCAGCCGCCCAGCAGCGACGACACCCACCAGCCGATGCCCAGTATCAACAGGGCGACGAGCAGATTGATGCCCATATCCATCAGTCTGGGCGCCCAGACATAGAACTCTTTTACGGCCTCATCCATGGAACCTCCTGCAAAAAAAACGACGACGACTGTATCAGAAGCGGCCGGCGCGAAGGGGCGCGGCGCGCGGCTGGAATGTCAGGCTTTGTAAGGAGATGGCGCCCGGCACTCACGCAGCATAGGCCCTGCGGTGCCGGCTGGCAAAACGGTCGGCGGCGCGCGGCGCATTGCGCTCATTGCGCGCATTACGCGCATTACGCCGGCACGATGCGAAAGTGGTTGTCCCACGACACGTCGCGCGAGGGCGGCAGCACGGGCTGTTCGGCGCCTTCCGCATCGGTGCGCAGCACCGCGCCCAGGCCGCTGCTGACCAGAAAGCCGCCTTGCGGAGCGGGCGCGACGCCGCAGCCGTCGGCGAGCGCCGTGACGCCCAGGCATTTGCCGCTGGCCGCGTCCCAGTAGATCACCTGACCGCCCACGGGGCTGGAGGTGGCGACTATCCCGCCCGCGGCGTCGACCGCCACCGATCCGACATAGTTGCGCATGTTGCGCAGCGTCTCGCTGGGCGCGTCGAACAGTTCCAGCGCGGCGCCGCGGCGGTGCCGCCCGACCAGCGCGGGACGGTCGCCGGCCGGTCCCATGTACTGGCAGCCGAACCACACCGCGCCGTCCGCCGCCACGGCCAGGTGCCGGATCGACAGCCGATGCAGCGCGGGCGCAAGTTCGACCTTTTCCAGCAGGTCCCCGGTTTTTGCGTCGATATAGGCGAGAGACGGCCGCATGGTGTCCAGATTGAGTTCCAGCTTGCCGTAGTCGGGATGCGTCAGGATGCCGCCATTGGCCACGCACAGCGTCCTGCCGTCGGGCATCAACACGACTTCGTGCGGTCCGATGCCGCCGCAATCGAATTCCCCCACGCGGCGGTAGCCGCCGCCGGGCGTCGCGTCGTACAGGCCCAGCACGCCGCGTCCCGCCTCGAAGTCGTTCTCCGTGGCGGCCAGCAGGCGGCCGCCCTGCACATAGGCGCCGTGGCCGAAGAAATGCCTGTCCTCGGGCAGCGGCAAGGCGACGGGCTCGCCGCCTGCCAGCGAAAAGCCCAGCGCGAAGAAACCCGGCTGGCGGCCGAAGACGACCGCGCGCTGCGCGGCCGCGTCGATCGCGAAACTATGGCCGCGCGCGGGCATGGGGATGGCGAGGCGATCATGGCCGGCCTCGTCCAGCAGCACCGCTTCGTCGCGCCCGCCGCGCTTGCGCGCGGCCAGGTACAGCGGTCCGCCCCCGGCCGCAAACGCGGCGCGGGCCGCGGCCGCGGACAGGCCCGCCGCCGCAGCCAGGGCCAGGAAGCGGCGCCGGTCAATCGCCATCGAGCGCGTTGAAGCCGATGGTGACGCCCAGGGCGGGCGCCAGGTTCTCGTCGACGATGGCCTTGGCGTTCTTGATGGTCAGGGACGCCAGGACCAGCAAGCGGCGGCCTTCCTCGCCGGCCAGCGCCTGTTCCAGCGGAACAGGCACGGCGCGCAGCGCCTGCGCGGCGCTGGACAATTCGCCGCGCACCGACGCATCCATCCAGGCTTCACCCGCGGGCAAGGGATAACCGCCGGCGACATAGAACGCCTTGAGCGCATCCAGATTGGCCGCCAGCAGGCTCGTCGACAGTCCGCTGCGCCAGAACGCTGCGCGCTTGGGCCGCGCGGCCTGCGGCGCATCGCCCAGCACCGGCTCGATCTTGACGTCGCGCGCGAACTGCAGCCCGGTGGACAAGGCCTTCATGGCTTCGGCCGCCACTTCCTGCGGGTCCCGATACAGGTCGTTGCCCGGCAGCGGCCGCGCGAACTGCCGGCCGAACTCGCCCTGCGCGCTCCAGGCCTGGCCCACGTCGCGCGAGATCGCCGCCACGTTGGCGGACACCGCGCGGGCGTAGCCGCAGGCGTAGGCAAAGCCGGGCGCATCCTTCTGCCCCAGCAGATCCGGCTCGCCGTAAAGCACGTATTCCAGGGCGGGCAGTCCCTGCACCGCCACGCTGCGGCCGGCCAGTGCGCCGGGCTTGAGCAGCGCGTCGTCCTTGGCCGCGATCAGCGCCTGGACCTGCCGCGGCATGACGCCGCGCGTGTCCGGCCAGAACGCCAGCCGCTCGAAGCGGTTGGCCTGCACCAGCGGGCCGAAGCGCAGGATCTCGACGCCCGACCACGCGTGCGCCAGCGCCGAAAAGGCATTGCCGACGCGCGTGGCCCCGGCCGCATCGGGCGCGGCGCACCAGCCGCCCAGCGCGCTTTCCAGCACGGCGGCGGCATCCGCCATCTTCGCCACGGCGGGCCGGGCGTAGTCGCGCGCCAGGCGTTCGCCCAGGTCGGCGGGCAAGGCCGCCTGCGCGGCGAGCGGCGCCGCCAGGATCACCACCGTGGCCGCGGCGCGCGTAAACAGAAGGCGGACGGAATGGGCCATCACAGGGACTCCAGAAAACGGATCAGGTCCGCCCGCTCGTCGGGCGTCATGTCCACGACGCGGTCGCGCGCGGGCTTGGCCGCGCCGCCATGCCACAGCACGGCCTCCAGCAGCGTGCGAGCGCGCCCGTCGTGCAGCCAGGTCGCGTTGGGATTGACGGTCTTGGTCAGGCCGATGCCCCACAGCGGCGGCGTACGCCATTCGCGGCCCGTGGCCAGGCCGTCGCTCACGCCGTCCGCCAGGTCTTCGCCCATGTCGTGCACCAGCATGTCGGTGTACGGCCAGATGAGCTGGAAGCGGTGCTCCGGCTGCCTGGCGTTGCGGCTGGTCACGTATTTGGGCACGTGGCAGGCCACGCAATTGGCTTCGTAGAAGAGCTTCTTGCCCGCCAGCACGCGCGCGTCGTCCGCGTCGCGCCGCTGCGGCACGGCCAGGTTGGTCGAATAGGTGGTGACGAAGTCCATCAGCTTGGCCGGCACCTCCTCTGGTCCGAAGCGCGGCTGCGCGCCATGCGGCATGTCCAGGCACTGCGCCTGCGCGGCCGTGCATTCGCCCGAATGCCTGGGGAAGAGCGGCGTGGACAGGCCCATGTCGTTGGAGAACGCCGCGGCGCTCTGCTGCTCGACCGTCGGTTGCCCGGCCTTCAGATTGAATCGCCCCAGCACGCGCTTGCCGGTGCGCGCGTCGGTGACCCAGTTGGCCTTGCCGACGATGCCGTCGCGCTTGTCGGCCCCCACGTTGGCCAGGATGTCGGATTCGTGGATCGATTCCAGCAGGCCCAGGCCGATCATCGGCGGCGCGAGCCGCGGCGAAATCTGGGTGTCCGCGCGCATGGGCCCGTAGCCCGGGTTTTCGATCCGGTAGGTGGGTTTCATCAACGTGGCGGTCTCGCCGCCGCGCAGGGCCACCGGCACGGGCTCGTACTCGATCTCCATGCGCCCTTCCGCCGGCAGCCCGGCCACGGCGAAGTTCTGGAGCTGCAAGCCATAGACGGGCTCGGGCAGCGCCGCGATCTCATCGGCGCCCAGCTTGGGATGGCCGCGGTCGGGCCCCTCGGGGACGGCCAGCCGCAGCAGCAGCGCCACGGCGTCGGTGCGTTCCAGCGGATCGAACCCGGGCACCGTGCCGCGGCCGTCCTTGGTGTGACAGGCCTGACAGGAGCGTGCGTTGAAGAGCGGCCCCAGTCCGTCCGACGCCTGCGTGGACGCGGGCGCGGAGACCCAGTCCTTGCGGAACAGGCCGTTGCCGACCTGGAACTCCTGGCGCCGTTCAAAGCTCATGTTGGCCGACGGCTGCGAAAAGATGTCGGCGTTGATCAGCTTGCTGGTGGTGGCGGCCCCGGCCTGCATGATCTCGAACGACTCGGTCTTCGAGAAATCCCGGGTGGGAGCGGTGATGGCGGTGACGCGCTGGCGGTCTTCGGGCGTCAGGTCGTCACGCCCGCCTAGGGCGGCGGGCTCGGCGGCGGCGGCGTGGGCCGACGCCGCCAGTACGGCGGCTAATACGAGTTTCACTTGAATACGGCGTCAGGTTTGTCCAGGCTGTCGGAACCTTCGATGGCGACCTTGCCCAGATCCAGCAGCGTGATCACGCGCTCCAGGCTGCGGGTCTGCGCGACCAGGCTGTCGATGGCCGCCTGCACCACCGCATTGCCCTCCTTGTTGCCGTCCGCGATCATCTGGTCATAGGTCTCGACCGTTTCGGCGCGCGTCTTCATGGCCTGCATGGCGGCGACCGTGGCGTCCAGCTTGGCGCGCACCTCGGCGTCCAGCTTCGGATCGCGGGCCTTGACCAGGTCCGACAGGCTCGCGCCCGACACCGTCTTGCCGTCGATGCGCGTGTACGAGCCCAGGTAGACGTTGCGGATGCCGATCTGGTCGTAGTAGTGCGAGTTGTGCGTGTTGTCCGAGAAGCAATCGTGCTCTTCCTCGGGGTCGTGCAGCATCAGGCCCAGCTTCATGCGCTCGCCCGCCAGTTCGCCGTACGACAGGCTGCCCAGCCCGGTCAGCATGGCGATCAGGCCGGCCTTGGGGTCTTCTTCCACGGACTTGCGCGCCGCGCCGTCCTTCTTCCAGTTGCCCACCATTTCTTCCAGGTCGGTCACCAGCAGATCGGTCACGGCCTTCAGGAATTCGATGCGGCGTTCGCAATGGCCGCCGGTGCACTGCTTGGGGTCGAAGTCCGTGTGCGGACGGTTGCCCGAATGCCGCTCCTGCGGCGTGCCCTTGCGGTCCGCGGGCGCGGCGCCGGTGCCGTTCAGGTCCTGGCCCCACAGCAGGAATTCGATGGCGTGATAGCCGGTCGCCACGTTGGCTTCGTTGCCATCGGCCTCGTGCAGCATCTCGGACAGCAGTTCGGGCGTGATCTTGCTGACGTCCACCGTCTTGCCGCCCACCGAGATCTTGGAATTGGCGATGACGTTGACCGCGTAGAACGCGTTCTGGTCGTTCTCGGTGCCGTAGGAGGCATCGACGTAGTCGATCAGGCCTTCGTCCAGCGGCCATGCGTTCACGCGGCCTTCCCAGTCATCGACGATGGGGTTGCCGAAGCGCCAGGCCTCGGTCTGCTGGTAGGGTACGCGCGCCACGATCCACGCCTCGCGCGCGGCCTTCAACGTGGCGGCGCTGGGCTTTGCGATCAGCGCATCGATGGCCTCGCGCAGCGTCTTGGCAGCCTTCAGCGAATCCTCGTACCCGGCCAGCGCCAGGTCAGAATAGGTGGCGACGACGGCCTTGGGTTCGACGGCGGCGTGCGCCGTTCCGCCAAATACCGCGGTGGCCAGCACCGCACCCAAAAGCAACTTGCGCATCGACTTTCTCCCGTAATGCGGACGGCCCGCCCCCGTGGCGGGCCGTTCCGGCTTGGCTTTGTTTGTGGATGCGAGTGTAAACAATTTTCGTTTGATGTTCAGGCAGGATTCAGATAGCTGACGTTCTTTTGAACGGAAAAAGTATGCTGCGGCAAGTCACGAACGCCCTGCCGCCCTCCCCTCATTGCCTGGAAGCCCGCCTCATGGAACTGCGCCAACTCCGTTACTTCGTCCGCGTCGCGGAACTGGGCAGCATCGGCCGCGCCGCGCGCGATCTGGGCGTGGTCGCATCGGCGCTGAGCCAGCAGATCAGCCGGCTGGAAAGCGAACTGGCCACGCGGCTGCTGACGCGCAGCCCCACCGGCGTGACCACCACGCCCGCCGGCGCGGCCTTTTTGCGCCAGGCCCAGTTGACCCTGCGGCACGCGGAAAGCGCCGTGGCGGCCGCGCGCGAGGCGCGGCTGGCCGGAACGGTGAGCGTCGGCTTCGCGCCCACCACCGCCTCGCTCCTGGCCCGTCCCTTCTACGCGGCCATGACCGAACGCTATCCGAACGTGCGCCTGCATCTGGTCGAGGGCCTGTCCGGCAACCTGGGCGACCTGCTGAACGCCCGTCGGCTGGACCTGGCGGTGCTGTTCCAGAACGACAGCGCGCAGGGCCGCAGCGTGGTGCCCGTGCTGGACGAACGGCTGTTCCTGCTGGCCCCGCGCGGCATGATCGAACAATCGGATGGCGAACCCGTCGGCATGGCCGATCTGGCGGGCCTGCCGCTGGCCGTTACCAGCAAGGCGCACGGGCTGCGCGCCTGGGTCGAGGCGGCCTTCGAGCGGGCCGGCATCGAACCCTGGATCGGCGTCGAAGTGGACGGCCTGACCACGTTGATGGACCTGGTGCAGGCCCATCGCATCGCCACCATCCAGCCGGGCGCGGCCGTCGCGCGGGTCGAGACCGGCGTGCTCAGCATGCACCCCATCGACGACCCCTACCTCTTTCGCCGCAACCAGATCTATTGCATCAGCGACGACGAGCTGTCGCCCGCCGCCCTGGCGGCGCGCGTGGTGCTCCGCGATGCCATGCGCGGATTGGTCCGGCACGGCGGCTGGCCCGGCGCCACCCTTCTCGATTCGTGATGCCCCCATCCGCCCGGGATGCCTAGGCGGTCGGATTTTCTGAAGATAGATTGACCCTCATCAAGTCGCCGCATGGTGCGGCGGCGATCTACCTTCACGAAATCCGATGACAACTTCCACGCCACGTCCAGGTCGCCTGGGCATTTCCTCCATGCGGCCGCATTGTTCCGACGCGGAATGGCAGGCCCGGGTGGACCTTGCGGCCTGTTATCGCCTGGTCGAGCTCTACGGCATGGCCGACATGATGGCCAACCATATCTCCGCCCGCGTGCCGGGCGAGGACAACGCCTTTCTCATCAATCCGTACGGCATGATGTACGAGGAGATCACGGCGTCCAGCCTGATCAAGGTCGACGTGGACGGCACCATCCTGTCCAAGCCCGATTTCGGCGAACTGGACTACGGCATCAACAAGGCCGGCTACGTGATCCACAGCGCCGTGCATGCCCACCGGCACGAGGTGGATTGCGTCATCCACACGCACAGCTGGGCCTCGATGGCGGTGTCCTCGCTGGAATGCGGCCTGCTGCCCCTGACGCAGACGGCGATGCGCTTTCTGAAGATCGGCTATCACGACTACCAGGGCGTGGTGCTGGGCGTGGAGGAACAGGCCTCCCTGCTCGCCGACCTGGGCCAGGGCGAGGCCCTGATCCTGCGCAACCACGGCGCGCTGACCGTGGGCCGCACCGTGGGCGAAGCCTTCAACTGGATGCATCGCCTGGAGCTGGCCTGCCGCTCGCAACTGGCGGCCATGGCGACGGGCGCCCGCCTTCAGGACGTGCCCCAGCCGGTCCTGGAGGCCACCTGGAACAACTACCAGCCCGGGACCCGCCGCCCGTATGGCGTCATGGAGTGGCCCGCGCTGCTGCGCAAGCTGGACCGGATCGATCCCGGCTTCCGCGACTGAATCCCCCCGATTTCGAACGCGCCAGCCGGCGTGGCGGCACGGCGCCCCATCACACGACAACAACCACGCGAGGAGACATCATGAATACTGCCCAAGCCTTGCTCGCTTGCGCGGCGCTGGCGGGCGCCTGTATCGCCCCGCCTGCCCGCGCCGCCGACTATCCCGACCGGCCGGTCAAGGTCATCGTGGCCTTCTCCCCCGGCGGCACCACGGATACGCTCACGCGCAGCGTCACGAACACGCTGACGCAGAAGTTGGGCCAGCCGTTCGTGGTGGAGAACAAGCCCGGCGCCGGCGGCAATATCGGCACCGAATACGTGGTGCGCGCCGCGCCCGACGGCCACACGCTGATCGTGAACTCCGTCGGTCCCATCGCCGTCAATCCTTCCCTGAACAAGCTGCCCTATGACCCGCTGACCGATCTGGTGCCCATGGTGCAGATCGCCACGGTGCCGAACGTGCTGGTGGTTCCGCCGTCCTCGCCCGCCAAGGACATCCAGGGCTTTCTGAAATACGTCAAGACGGCGCGCAACCTGAACTACAGCTCCACGGGCGTGGGCACGTCCTCGCACCTGTCCAGCTACATGCTGATGGACGAGCTGAAGGTGAACGCCACGCACGTGCCCTACAAAGGCGCGGACGCGGTCAACGACCTGCTGGCCGGCCGCATCGATTTCATGTTTGCGACCATCCCGTCGGTGATCGGGCACATCCGGGCCGGCAAGCTGCGCGCGCTGGCGGTCAGCACCGCGCAGCGGTCCGCCACCCTGCCCGAACTGCCGACCATCGCCGAGTCCGGCTATCCGGGTTTCGACGCCGGTTCGTGGTTCGGCTTCTTCGCGCCCAAAGGCACGCCGCAACAGGTGGTGGACCTCGTCAACCGCGAGGTCAACGCGACCCTGCCCGCGCTGAACGCGCAGATGCTGCGCGAGGGCGCCGAGCCGGTCGGCGGCACGCCGGCCCAGTTCGCCTCCTTCATCAAGGGCGAACACGACAAATGGGCGGTGCTGGTGAAGAAGTTCGACCCGCAGGCGCAGTGACCGCGGGACCGCGCCTGGCGCGGCCTAGCTAAGCGCCGAGGCCTCCAGCGCCCACCCCAGCTCGTAGAGCCAGGCCGATGCGGGATCGGCGTCGAAGGCGGCCGCAGCCCCTGCCCGCAGGGCCTGCGCAGCCGCCCGCGTGCTGGCCTCGACCACGAACATCGGCGTCAGCGCGCGGCCCTCGGTGGATTCGCGCGGCAGCGGGGTGCTGAGCGCCGCATCCGGCACCAGCAGGAACGACCGCACGAACCCCTCCACCGCCTGCAGTTCGGCCCCCGCGTTGCGCGCCCTGGCCAGCGGCGCGCCGGCGCAACTGGCCGGCAGGGGCAGCACCACGAGCTGGCTGCCGGTGCCCATGCCGGTCACGGCTTCCACCGCGCACACGCGGCGCATCGGATCCCGCATGCGGTCCAGGTTGGTCACGGACCAGGCCGTCTGGCGTTCGAATGCGGCGCGGTAGGCAACCGTACCGAACGCCGCCAGCGACTGCGTGCGGTACAGCCCCAGATACTTGCGCCCGCCCTGCACCGACATGTAGCGCGCGCCCGACAGGAAGCCGGGGATGCGCACGCGTTCCTCGATGTGCTCGCGGTCGTACCAGCGGTTGAAGTCGGGCTCATCGGCGGGGTCCACGTCGGTCGCGACGAAAAGCATTCCATTGGTGGCGGACGGGAACACGGGATCGAATGTCATGGGGCAAGAATGGTCGGGATGGCGGAAGGCCCCATCTTCGGCCGCGGTCCTGCCGGCGACAAATCAATAATTCTTGGGCCAGCCAACAGAATTACTGAAAGCCGCCCCCGGGATAACACCGTTGCTAGTGCGCGGAGCCCACGTTCGGCGCCACGACCGCCGCGGTGAACCGATCCGATGCGCGGCAGGCCAGTTCGGCCACCAGCCGGATGGCGTCCGAACCGCCGCTTTCCAGATAGCTCACGACCAATAGCTGCGGCGGCACGGGCAGGTCACTGCGGACCACCTGGATCTCGCCTCGCGCGACATACTCGTAGATGGGCGGCAGCGGCACCAGCGCGTGGCCGAAGCCGCTGCGCACCAGCCGCGCCAGCGCCGAGATCGAGCTGACGAAGTGCACCTTGCCCTGCGGCATGCCGACTTCGCGGTACAGGGCCTTGAGCGCCTCGTGCGGCTGCGAACCCGGACTCATGGTGAGCACCGGCTCGCTGAGCAGCTCGTGCGTGGTCATGGCGTCCTCGCCGCCCGCCGGGCCGACCCAGCCCATGTCCATCGGCAGGCACGGCATGCTGATGATGCCCGTGTCGTTCAGCACGTCGGTCTGGAACGCGATGTCCAGCGTGCCTTCGCGCAACCCGCGGTGCAGGGCGCGGGTGGTCTCGGACGTGAGCTGGACTTCGATGCCCGGATACGTGGACCGCAGATTGGTCAGAAAACCGATCAGCCAGGTATGCACGACGGTTTCGATGGCGCCGATCCGCACCAGCCCCGCGACCTCGTCGCCGCGCTTGCCCAGCGACAGGATCTGCTGGCGGATCTCGAGCAGGCGCTCGCCGTAGTCCAGGAGGCGCGTGCCGACGGCGGTGAGCTTCAGTTCCTTGGCATCGCGCTCGAACAGGCGCGCGCCGATATCTTCTTCCAGGGATGCGATGCGGTTCGCCACGGCCGCCTGCGTGATGTGCAGGCGATCGCTGGCCGCCCGGAAACTGCCCAGGCGGGCGGACCACAGAAAGGCTTCGACAAAGCGCGTGTTCATGGGCAGATGCTAACGCCATACGGAACGGGAAGGGGCGGGAAGGGACAGGACGGGACAGGACCGGCGCGGCGGCGGGATGGGCGGTGCGGCACGGCCGTCCTGTCCCCTTATTTGGTGCGCCATGCACCAAGATGGTTCACAGGGAGCACCAGCCTGAGGCCATCCGGGCGCGTCCCCCGGGGAACCCCGCACTGCACAAAAGCTGGCACGCAGTTTGCTTGATGACTGGTATGCAAGCTTGTCTACAAGCCCACCCTCTCAAGCCGACCAGGAGCCTCACATGATTCATCGCAATGCGCCCTTCGCCTTCAACGCCACCCGCCGCCGCCTGATTCAGGGCGCCGCCATGGGGGCCGCGACGCTGGCCGCCCCGGCGCTGGTGCGTGCGCAATCGGGCCCGGTCATCCGGATCGGCTTCTGGCCCGTCGCGGCCGGCCTGCCCTTTTACGCCGCCGTCGAAAAAGGCTATTTCAAGGAAGCCGGCCTGAACGTCGAGCCGCTCAAGTTCGCCGGCGCGCAGCAGGTCATGGAAGCCATGCTGGCCGGCCGCGCCGACGGCAGCGCCAACGGCACGGGCTCGGCCAACCTGGCCATCGGCGAAATCGCCTCGCCCGGCCTGTTCAAGATTTTTGCGTCCAACCCCAGCAACGTTAAGAACGTGCTGGATGAGTTCATCGTCGCGAAAGACAGTCCCATCAAATCCATCGCAGACCTCAAGGGGAAAAAGGTCGGTTCTGGTCCCGGCATCCAGAATTCCACGCTGGCCAAGGCAGTACTGGAGCGCGCCGGCGCAACCGGAGCAACCGTGGTCGAGTTGGCGATCAGCCAGCACGTGGCCGCGGTTGCCGCCGGCCAGTTGGATGCGTGCTACACGCTGGAACCCACGGGCACCGTCGGCCGCCTGAACGGCACGACCCGCGTGCTGGAGACCGGCGTCATCGCCAAGTACGTGCTGGGCGACCCCATGGCGCCGTGGTTCGGCGGCTCGGCGTCCCTCACCACCGCATTCCTGAAGAAGCACCCCGAGGAAAGCAAGAAATTCATCGCCGCCTATGCGCGCGGCATCGAACTGATCCGCACCAAACCCGCCGAGGCCCGCCCCTTCCTGAAGGGCTACACCGCCATCGAAGGGCCGATGACCGAGGAAGTGCCGCTGGCCGCCTACACGCTGCATAACGAGTTCACGCCCAGCGACGTGCAGTACTTCCAGAAGTTCTTCGACCTCTTCACCGACAAGGGCGTCTTCGCGCAAAAGGTCGACGTCTCGACCATGCTTTACAAGGGCTGACCATGACCGTATCCACGGCAACGGGCGCCGCGCCCGCCTCCTCCCCGGCCTCCACGGCCGCCCCGCCGCAGGCGGGGATGTCCAAGCCGCCGCGCAAGTTCGACGCCTCGCGCCTGCTGCCGCTCGTCGGCCCGCTCGCGCTCTTCGTGGTGTGGGACCTGGTGGTCCGCCTGCAACTGGTCAGCCCCGTGCTGCTGCCCACCCCCAGCGCCACCATCGTGGCGCTGGTCAAGGGCATGGCAGGCGGCGCGCTGCTGGGCGACTTCCTGTCCTCGCTGAACCGCACCGTGCAGGCCTTCCTGATCGCCGGCATCATCGGGGTGCCGCTGGGCGTGCTGCTGGGCAGCAACGAAAAGGCCTACCGCAGCGTGGAGTTCCTGGTGGACTTCTTCCGGTCCACGCCCTCTTCCGCGCTGATCCCGCTGTTCCTGATGATCTTCGGCGTGACCGACATGAACAAGATCGCCATCGCCGCCTTCGCGGCCGTGCTGGTGATCCTGTTCAACAGCGCCTACGGCGTCATCAACGCCCGCAAGCAGCGCGTGATGGCGGCGCGCGTCATGGGCGCATCGCGCTGGCAGATCTTCAAGGACGTGCTGATCTGGGAAAGCCTGCAGCCCACCTTCGTCGGCCTGCGCAGCGGCGTGTCGATGGCGCTGGTCATCGTGATCGTGGCCGAGATGTTCATCGGCTCGGACAGCGGCCTGGGCAATCGCATCATCAATTCGCAGCAGGTGCTGAACGTGCGCGAGATGTACGCCTCCATCCTGGCCGCCGGCGCGCTGGGCTATGTGCTCAACATTCTCTTTCTCGTGCTGGAAAAGCGCGTGGTTCATTGGAGCGGCCGATAAATGTCCACCGTCATCAATCCCGTCATCGCCCCCACGCCGGCCGCCGCGCCGTTCCAGCCCGGCCCGCTGGGCACGCACATCACGATCCGCGGCCTGACCAAGTATTTCGCGGGCTGGCCGCTGTATGAAGACTTCAACCTGGACATCCCCAAGGGCAAGATCGTCTCGGTCTTCGGGCCCAACGGCTGCGGCAAGTCCACGCTGATCAACATGATCGCGGGCCTGATCCCCATCGATTCCGGCGAGATCCTGTTCGACGGCAAGTCGCTGGCGCAGACCAAGATCGGCTACGTGTTCCAGAACTACCGCGAAGCCATGTTCCCGTGGTTGCGCACCATCGACAACATCGCCTATCCCTTGCGCCTGGAAGGCCGCAGCAAGGCCGAGGTGGACGCCCGGGTCGAGGAACTGGTCGCCTCGTTCGACGTGAAGTTCGACCTCAAGCGCTATCCCTATGAGCTGTCGGGCGGACAGCAGCAGACCGCATCCATCATGCGCGCGCTGGCCCCGGGACCCGAAGTGCTTTTCCTGGACGAGCCCTTTTCCGCCCTGGATTTCGAGATGACGCTGTTCATCCGCGAAAAGCTGCAGGAGGTCTTCATGCAGACCGGCACCACCATGCTGCTGGTCTCGCATGACCTGGAAGAAGCCGTGTACCTGGCCGACCAGGTGCTGCTGCTGACCAAGCGCCCCACGCGCGTCGCCGAGATCCTCGACTACACCGACGCGCGGCCACGCACGGTCGACACGCTGTCCGAACCCAGCTTCATCCAGATGAAGAAACTGAGCCTGGAAATCTTCCAGCGCGAAGTGCGCAAGTAATCCAACGCCGCCCACGGGAGCATCCGCCATGACACAGGAAACCATCGACCAATACGTGCGCAGCGCGCTGGCGCTGTCGGGGTATGCCTTGCGCGATTCCGCCACCGAGCAGGTCGTGCAGCAGTTCTCGCGCATCCACGACATCGCGGCGTCCTTCGCGGACGAGCCGCTGCCGGTGGAACTCGAATCCGCTTCGGTGTTCCGTCCGTGAGCGGCCCCGCCCACGACATCGCCCGCCAGGTCCGCAGCGGCGAACGCAGCGCCACCGCGGTGCTGGACGCCGCGCTGGCCCGCGTGCGCGAGCGCGACCCCCGCTACAACTGCTTCACCGCCATCACGGAAAGCCGCGCGCGGCAGGAGGCCTCGGCCATCGATGCGCGCCGGGCACGGGGCGAAACGCTGCCGCCGCTGGCGGGCGTTCCCTATGCGGTGAAAAACCTGTTCGACATCGCCGACGAAGTCACGCTGTCGGGCGGACGCGTCAATGCGTCCAACCCGCCGGCGCGCGGCGACGCGCGGCTGGTGGAGCGGATGCGCGACGCCGGCGCGGTGCTGATCGGCGCGCTCAACATGGATGAGCACGCCTACGGCTTCACCACCGAGAACACGCATTACGGCGCCTGCCGCAACCCGCACGACACGTCGCGCATCGCGGGCGGGTCGTCGGGCGGCAGCGCCGCCGCCGTGGCGGGCGGGCTCGTGCCGCTGACGCTGGGTTCGGACACGAACGGCTCGATCCGCGTGCCCGCCTCGCTGTGCGGCGTCTTCGGACTGAAGCCCACCTTTGGCCGCCTGCCGCGCACGGGCTCCTATCCGTTCGTCGGCAGCCTGGATCATCTGGGTCCGTTCGCGGCCAGCGCGAGCGACCTGGCCGCGGCGTACGACACGCTGCAGGGACCCGACCCGGCAGACGTCGCGTGCGCGCAGCATGCGCCCGAGCCTGCCTTGGCGGGCCTCGCCGAGGGCGTGGGCAACCTGCGCATCGCGGTGCTGGGCGGCTATTTTTCTGAATGGGCGAGCCCGCAGGCGCGCCGCGCCGTGGAGATTGCCGCGCGCGCCCTGGGCGCCGTCGACGTGGTCGAGATGCCCGCCGCGGCGCAGGCCCGCGCGGCCGCCTTCATCATCACCGCGGCCGAAGGCGGGGCCTTGCATCGCCGCCGGCTCGTCACGCACTACGACTACTACGAGCCGCACTCGCGCGACCGCCTGGTGGCGGGCAGCCTGGTGCCCGCGGCCTGGGTGCAGCAGGCGCAGCGCGTGCGCCACCGCGCCTACCTCGAGGCGCTGACCCTCTTTGACCAGTACGACGTGCTCATCGCCCCCGCCACCCCCGTCAGCGCCACGCCGATCGGCGCGGACTGGCTGACCCTGGCGGGCAAGCAGTTGCCGGCCCGCGCCAGCATGGGCCTGCTGACGCAGCCCATTTCGGCCATCGGGTTGCCCGTCTGCACCGCGCCGACATGGCCCGAACTGGACGAGGACGGCCACCTGCCGCTGGGGGTGCAACTGATTGGCGCGCCCTGGCGCGAGTCCGTCTGCCTGCGCGCCGCCTACGCGCTGGAACAGGCCGGCGCGGCGCGTGTCCGGCCGGTCTGATCCCCTCAACAGTACCCATCGCAACGCCTGGAGGTCCAGACATGGAATCCGCTTTTGCCGCCATCGACATGCCGCGCACGCTGGCCGACTCCGCGTACAGTTCGCTCAAGCGCGACATTCTGGACTTCCGGCTGGCCCCGGGCGACCGCTTCACCGAAACCGAGATCGCGGACCGGCTGCAGGTCAGCCGCACGCCCGTGCGCGAAGCCCTGTTCCGCCTGGAGCGGGAAGGCTACCTGGAGGTGCGGCAACGCAACGGATGGCTGGTCAAGCCGCTGGATTTCGAGACGCTGGACCACTTCTATGAGCTGCGCAGCGTGCTGGAATTGGCGGCGGTGCACGCGCTGTGCGCCCCCGACCCCTCGCCCGGTCCGCAGCACGCCCTGCGCTCGCTCGCGCAGACGTGGCTGGTGGACGAAAGCGAGCGGTCCAACGATTGCGAATGGCTGGCGGACCTGGACGAACGCTTTCACGTCGATCTGGTGGCGGCCGCGGGCAACCCCGAGATCGCCCGCGTGCACCGCGCCGCCACCGAGCGCATCCGCATCGTGCGCCGCCTGGACTTCACGCAGCCGGACCGCATCCGCACGACGTATGAAGAGCATGGCGCCATCCTGTCCGCGCTACTGGCGCGCGACGCGGACGGCGCAGCCCGGCTGCTGCGGGCGCATATTCAGGATAGCCAGGATGCCGTGCGCAAGATCACGCTGCACCGGCTGTACGCCACGCGCCGCGCCAAGGCCGCATAGCGGCGGCCGCGTGCCGCGCGGGGCCGCCCGGCCCTAACCGGCGCGCAGCCAGCGCTGCAGCAGGCGAGAGATGACGGGGATGCAGACAAACACCATGATGGGCGTCAGGATCACGCTGGTGATCAGCACGCGCCAGAAAACCGGCAGGATGCTCAAGTGCTCGCTGACCAGCATCGAAAACACCAGCAGCACCGGAAAATAGGCCAGCCAGATGCTGACCGCCTGCTTCCAGCGCGGCGGCGTGCTGGCCTTGGGCGCGAACCAGCCTTCCGTGCCGCTCACGCGGTGTTCGCGGCTCGCGCGCACCAGGGTGGCTCCGCGTTCCAGCCACATGCGGCGCGGCAGCGAATTTTCCCAGCGGTTCAGGCTGGCTTCGTCGGTAAAACGCAGCACGATCTGGTATTCGTCGCCGCCCTCGGGCGGCTGCAGCACGCCCGACCCCAGAAAACCGGGGAAGCCCGCCGCCAGGATTTCGCCCTGGCGCATCCAGGACAGGAAATCGCTATAGCGCTCGGGCGCGATGTGCCGCGTCACCAGCATGGTGACCGGAACGGAAATGGCGGAACTGGACATGGCGGAACTCCTGGGGCAGCGTGCAGCGTGTTATGCATGGTTAACCCTAGCAAGCCGTGTGCCAGCTTTGCAGCGCAACATGTCCCTATGGAGAGTCATGCCGCGCCGGCGACGCGAAGGAAATTGCGCACCGCAACACACCCCATATTGGTGATTACCCCTACATGACGCACCAACCTGGTGCATTACGGAGATGAGAAACGATGGACATCAATCTGCCCGACGTCGTGGCCGAAGTGACGGCGGCCCTTGAACGCTACGAAACCGCGCTGGTATCGAATGACGTCCAGGAGCTGGACACCCTGTTCTGGAACAGCCCCCATACCCTGCGCTACGGCGCCGGCGAAAACCTGTACGGCTACGACGCGATCCGCGCCTTCCGGGCGCAACGTTCGCCGCAAGGCCTGGCGCGCCGCGTGCTGCGCACCGCCATCACGACCTACGGCCGCGACTTCGCCACGGCCAACCTGGAGTTCCAGCGGGACGGCAGCGAGCGCATCGGACGCCAGAGCCAGACCTGGATGCGCACCCCGCAAGGCTGGCGCGTGGTGGCCGCCCACGTCAGCCTGATGGCCTGAGGCTTGAGGCCTTGGCCCCGTAACCGGGATTGAGCGCCGGGTTATGCAGGTCTACACTGACTGTTCCTTTTTTCCCCTTTGGAGCACCCGTCCATGAGCACATACAAGATTGCAGTTTTCGTCGGAAGCCTGCGCGCCGCCTCGATCAACCTGCGTTTGGCACGTGCGCTGGAAAAGCTGGTTCCGGCCGACTTCAAGTTCGAGTATGTGAGCCTGGGCGACGTGCCGCTCTACAACCAGGACAACGAAAACAATCTGCCCGCCCCGGCGGCCAAGCTCAAGCAGCAGATCGCCGACGCGCAAGGCATCCTGTTCGTCTCGCCGGAGCACAACCGCTCCGTGCCCGCCGCCATCAAGAACGCCATCGACTGGGGTTCGCGTCCGTGGGGCCAGAACTCGTGGACCGGCAAGGCCGTGGGCATCCTGGGCGCGTCGCCCAGCGCCGCGGGCACGGCGATGATGCAGCAGCACCTGCGCAACATCCTGGCCGCCGAAGGCGCCAATGCGCTGACCACGCCGGAGGTCTTCCTGCAGTACGCCGAAGGCCTGGTCGACGACCAGTTCAATATCACCAATGAAGGCACCCGCAAGTTCCTGCAGGGCTGGGTGGACCGTTACGTCGACTGGATCAAGAAAATGCACGCCTGATCTGCCGCCGACGCCGGCCCGGCCCCAAAGCCAAGCCGGCGCGCATCGCCCGACCTACCTCCGGGCGATCAAGCCCCTCGATCCGTCGAGGGGCTTTTTTGTTGCACGATGACGCCTGCGCCGGGATGACGGTCGCGCCTTTGCCTGTGCTACGTATTCGCGGCAAACGCGGAAGGGGGCTGTCCGAATTGCCTGCTGAACGCCGTGGTGTAGGCGCTATGACTATCGTAGCCACTGGCCAGCGCCACCTGCGTGATCGGGATTCCCTGCATCAATGGCGTCAGCGACGACATGAGCCGCAGTTGCTGACGCCACTTCCCGAAGGTCATGCCGGTCGATTGCAGAAAGCGCCGGTGGAAAGTCTTGCCGCCCATTGCCAGCCTGCCGGCCCACTCGGCGGCAGTAGCCGCATCGCCCGGATTGTCCAACAGCGCCTGGCACACGTGCCGCACCAGGCTGTCCGCGCCGCTCGGCGGCCACGGCAGATGGAGCGGAAGAACCGGCGGAGCGCGCAATTCGTCGATCAAGAGCGCGCCGAGCAAACGCATGCGCCTGGAGGATGCGGCCTTGTTGTTGGCCTTGTCGTCGGCCCGGGCCAGCGCCATGATCAGCTCGCGCACCAGACCGGACACATGCACGACGCAATCAGCCGCCGGCAGGCGGGCGCACACATCCTCGCGCACGAACAGGCCGTGTGCTTGCAGCGCCACGGGCGCCGTCAACTGGTGCGGCACACCCGATCGAAGCCAGACGGCGGCCGTGGGCGGCACCAGCCATTGCCCGCTTTCGGCTTCCACCCGCAACAAGCCGCGATCCGCGTATATCAGATGGCCATACGGATGCTCATGCCGGGGCACGACATGGCCCGCCGGGTAGCGCAGGGCCACACCGAACACCGGCAGGCCGCGGGCTGCTTCCGCACTCAGATCGAGCGCATGGCCGCCATCTTCGGGAGAGGAAAAGCCCATGTCCGCGCGTTTTGTCCAAATAGGTAAAGAATTTGTCCATTTTTATGTAGATGGACTATTCCCGCAAGCCTAATATCCCAGGCAACGCAACCTGCTGGATCCATGTCGCTCATGTCCACCCTCGGTCTTTCGCAACGGCTACTACCGCTGGCTCCCGGTCGGGGTCTGCGCGCGTCCGTTCGTGCCATGACCCATCCTGATTCCCCCTGACCCCGACCGTCGTCAGCTTGTTCCAAGCCAGGGGACTCGGGTGCCAACGATTCCCCTGGAGTGAGCTTCATGCTGACCGATCCTTCCCAGAAATACCGCCCCATTGCCCCGGTCGATCTTGCCGACCGCCAATGGCCGTCACGCACCTTGACGCAGGCCCCGACCTGGCTGTCCACCGACTTGCGCGACGGCAATCAGGCGCTGTTCGAGCCGATGAACCGCGAGCGCAAGCTGCGCCTGTTCCACGAGCTGGTGCGCATCGGCTTCAAGGAAATCGAGGTCGGCTTTCCCGCGGCATCGCGCACCGACTTCGAGATCGTGCGCCACCTCATCGACGCGGGACAGATCCCCGACGACGTCACTCCCATGGTCATGACGCAATTGCGCGATGACCTGATAACCGAAACCGTGCGCGCCGTGGCGGGCGCGCGGCGTGTGATCGTGCATTTCTATAACGCCATCGCGCCCGCCTGGCGCGACATCGTGTTCGGCATGAGCGTGCCGCAGATCATCGACATGGTGGAGCATCACATTGCGCGGTTCAGGCGGCTGACGGCGGCGCACCCGGAAACCGAGTGGGTGTTGCAATACTCGCCCGAGACGTTCTGCATGGCCGAGCTGGATGTGTCGTTGACCGTGTGCAACGCCGCCATTCAAGCCTGGAATGCCGGGCCGCAACGGCCGATGATCATCAACCTGCCGACCACGGTGGAGGTGTCCACGCCCAACGTCTTCGCCGACCAGATCGAATGGATGGATCGGCGGCTGGCGCGGCGCGAGCACATCGTCCTGTCCGTGCATCCGCACAATGACCGAGGCACGGGCGTGGCCTGCGCCGAACAGGCCATGCTGGCCGGTGCGCAACGTGTCGAAGGCTGCCTGTTCGGCAATGGTGAGCGCAGCGGCAACGTCGATGTGGTGACGCTGGCGTTGAACCTGTATACGCAGGGCATCGCGCCGGGGCTGGACTTCTCGGACATCGTGGCGGTTGCCCGCGTGGCCGAGGAATGCACCGCGTTGCCGATCCACCCGCGTCACCCGTATGTGGGCGATCTGGTCTTCACGGCTTTCTCGGGCTCGCACCAGGATGCCATCGCCAAGGGCTTTTCCGCGCAACAGGCCGATGCGCCCTGGCGCGTGCCGTACCTGCCCATCGACCCGAAAGACCTGGGCCGCACCTACGACAGCATCGTGCGCGTCAACAGTCAGTCGGGCAAGGGGGGCATCGCCTTCTTGCTCAACCGCGACCACGGCATCGTCATGCCGCGCCGCATGCAGGTGGAGTTCAGCGCCATCGTCCAGGCGCTGGCCGACGCCAGCGAAACGGAGCTGGCCAGCGAGCAGATCTGGGCCGTGTTTGAGCGCACGTACCTTGCCCCGGTACGGGACCAGCCCGGCTTCATGTACCGCGGCCACCGCCTGTACGAGCACGCGGACGGTCAAGGCATCGCGCTGGAACTGGCGGATGCCAACGGCAACGTAACGACCTTCGAAGGGACAGGCAACGGCCCGATCGCCGCGACCGTGGCGGCGCTGGGCTTGCCGCTGCGCATCGACAGCTATGAGGAACGCAGCTTGGGCGCAGGCTCCGATGCCGTGGCGCTGGCCATTGTGGAGGCCGCCATTCCCGGCGTGCCCGGCTCGCGCTTTGGCGTAGGCCGACATGCAAACATCGCTACCGCGTCGGTCCTGGCCGTGCTGAGTGCGGCGGCCCGCCTGTCTCGGGCTGTGCCATCACATTGATGTGTTCGGCGCCCGGATTGTGCCGTACAGTACCTGAGGGAAGACAAACCCAAAAAGGAGAGTTCCATGTTCGATACTTTTCCTGCACTGCGCCGTACCGGTATGGCCGCCATCGCGATCAGTGCCGCCGGCCTGCTGCTGGCGGGCTGCACCACCACACCGCCGTCCAAGCCGTCTGCCGCGGCCAAAACCGATACACGGCAGGCCCTGGACAGCGCGGCCAGCGCCACCCTCGCCAAGCTCTACGAAGCCGCCCCGTCATCCAGGGAGCTTGTCGCTCGCGCGAGGGGCGTGCTGGTTTTCCCCGATGTGCTCAGCGGGAGCTTCATCGTCGGCGCCGAACACGGCAAGGGCGTGCTGCGCGTGGGCAACTCGGCCGCCGGTTATTACCAAACCACGTCCGGTTCAGTCGGCTTTCAGGCAGGCGCGCAATCGAAGGCCATGGTCCTGCTGTTCATGACCGATGACGCCTTGAACAAGTTTCGCAACAGTAGCGGCTGGACCGTAGGCGCCGATGCCACCGTGGCTATCGTCAATGTCGGCGTCAACGGACGCATCGATACCAACACGGCCAAGCAGCCCATCGTCGGCTTCGTCATGAACAACGGCGGGTTGATGGCGGGCGTGTCGCTCGAAGGCACCAAGATCTCGAAGTACGAGCCCTGACCGCGCCTCGGGCACGCAGAACGCCGCGGTGTGCCGCGGCGTTTTGCTGCCCGGTCGGGACGGCGCCGGACATCGGGCGCCACTTATCCCCGCCAACTGTGGAGAAAGGTGAGGACAGCCTTGGGGCAGGTCCAAAATCCCCGTTCGCGCCAAGCACTTGCGAGGCACGAGCAATCATTGCTCAATCCTCCGTATGGGCGGTTTGCGGCGCAGTTATCCCCGTTTTGCAGGGCTGCCGGAGGGGGATCGACCGCGCCAGCCGCCGCCGTGTGGATTTGTCCCCGTCTTCTGTGGAAAAGGATGAGGACAGCATGAGGGCAGCTTGAAAATCCTGTTGCATATCAAGGCCCTGCAAGCGGTGGTCAAGAAAGGCCCAAACGCTGTTCGCGCGGCCCTGTGTTGTCCCCCGCAAATGTGGATAAGCCTGAGGACAGCCTGCGGGAAGCCTGCAAAAACCCTTACCCAGCAAGGACTTGCAGGGTGCGGGCAAGAAAGGCGCAGCGCCCCGGCCGGGCGGCGTCGCGCCAGCGCACCGCGCGGCGTTGGGGAAAAGCGGGCGGGCTTGTCCCCACGGAATGTGGACAAGCCTATGAACAGTCGGACAACAAGTCCTGAAAGTCCTTATCCGACAGTCACTTGCGAGGCGCGGTCAAGGATTGACCAGGACCGCGCGCTCACGCGCAGCCCGATCACCCACCGCCCGATCACGCATTGCCCGGTCAGCTATTGCCTTCAAGGCGCATGCCGATCTTCAGCCCCACCTGCCAATGCGCCACTTTTCCGTCCTTGATGTGCCCGCGCACTTCGGTGACCTCGAACCAATCGAGATTGCGCAAGGTCTCGGACGCGCGCGCGATGGCTTGGGCGATGGCATCGTCGGTGGACTTGGTGGAAGAACCCACCAACTCGATCTGCTTGTAGACATGATTCGACATAGCTTGTCTCCGCTCTGGGGGTGAGTCGCGAATCGTCGGTGCGCTGGCCGTGTTCCGGCGCTTACGACCGGCAATCCATTCGAACACACAGGATACCCGCGCAGCGATAGAGTGGTGTTACGAGTTCCGTCGCGCGGTCTCGACCGGCGACGGAACCGCTTTTGCAACGCCAAGCAAAGGAGGTCACCATGCCTGACCGAAAGACCCTGGAACGCGCCAAGCGCGACAAACAAGCAGGCAAAGCCCCATCGACCCAAGCCGGCGAATTCGTGCGCGAGGAAATCGAGCATGTGCGCGAAGGCAAGCACGGCGTGCGGTCCACCAAACAGGCCATCGCGATCGGCCTTTCCAAAGCGCGCCGTGCGGGCGTGAAGGTGGGCACGTCAAAACAGGCCAGCGCCGAAACCAAACGCCGCGCGCAGCAGGACAGCCATGCGGCGCACGACAGCCACGCCAAGTCGGGCACGCGGGCCAAGGCCGCCACCCAGGCCCTGAAGAAGGAAAGCGCCACACCCGCGTCAACGCCCGCGCTGTCGCGCAACGCCAAGAAGACCGCGAGCCAGCGCACGGCCGCGGATCGCTCCGCCGCAGCGCGCAAGGCCGCCGCCACCAAGGGCGCGGCGGGTCGCTCGGCTGCCGCGAAGAAGGCGGCGCGCACCCGCGCCGCGAACCGGCAGGCGGCGGGCGGTCATACGCACGCCGGACATTGACGGCGCACGCGCGGTGCCACTCGGCCGAAGCTGAAGGTGGTCGCAGGGGCCCGCGCCCATCGCCAGGCGGGCCGCGCTCCTATCCCGCGTCGAAAGCCCTGAAGCGATCATGCAGGAACTCGCGCAGCCGCTTGACGGCCGGCGACAGCAGCATGCGGTGTACGCACAGCAGATACAGCGGCGAGGGCTCGCTGACGTACCCAGAGAGCAGCTCCACCAGCCGGCCGGCGCGCAGGTCCGCCAGCACGTCATAGCGCGACTTGTACGCCACGCCGTGCCCCGCCAAGGCCCAGCGGCGCACCAGATCGCCGTCGTCGGCGACGCGGTCGCCCTTGACCGGCACCACGATGCTCGACCCCTCGCGTTCGAACGTCCAGCGGTCATGCAGCGTCTCGCCCAGCACGAAGGACAGGCAGTTGTGGCGGCGCAGGTCGGCGGGCACCTGCGGCACGCCGTGCCGCGCCAGGTACGCGGGCGCGGCGCAGACCACGCGGCGGTTGTGCTCGGCCAGGGGCAGCGCCACCAGGGCCGAATCGTTGGGCGAGCCATAGCGCACGGCGATGTCGACGGGCTGACGGTACAGATCGGCCAACCGGTCGCTGATGCGCAACTGGAACCCGACGCGCGGGTGCTGGCGCTGGAATTCGTCCAGCCAGGGCAGCAGCACGTGGCGGCCCAGATCCGACGGGACCGACACCGACAGCGTGCCGGCGATATCGGTCTTGTCGCGCGCCATCGCATTTCGGCCCGCCTCCAGCGAGGCCAGGGCCGAGCGCGCATGTTCCAGATAGCGCTCGCCGTCGCTGGTCAGGCGCAGGCTGCGCGTGGAGCGGACGAACAACCGCGTGTCGAGCGCCTGCTCCAGCCGTTTGAGGGCGGCGCTGGCCACGGCCGGCGTCAGGTCCAGTTCACGCGCAGCCGCCGAAAAGCTGCCCAGGTCGGCCGCCGCGATAAAGATTCTCAAATCCTCGAACCGCACCATGTCCGCCTCATTTTCAAAAAATTATTGAAACTGACTGCGATGCTAGCCGGTTTTTCAACGTCCGGGACTGGGTAATGATGCTTGCATGCATCCCCCGCCCCCCCGACACGCAAGGAGTCTCCGCATGAAAATCGAACTGAAGGGCAAGAAGGCGCTGGTCACCGGATCGTCCGGCGGCATCGGCCTGGCCATCGCCACCGGGCTGGCCGAAGCCGGCGCCCAGGTGGTGCTGCACGGGCGCAATGCCGGCAAGCTGGCGCAGGCAGCGCAGACCCTCACGCAGAAGTTCGCCGGCGTGCAGGTCTCCACGGTGCAGGCGGATCTGGCCACCGCGGACGGCGCGGCTTCGGTCTGCGCCGCGCATCCGGACGTGGACATCCTCGTCAACAACGCCGGCACGTTCACGCCAAAGTCCTTTACGGAAATCACCGACGACGACTGGCAGTCCATGATGGACACCAACGTCATGAGCGGCATCCGCCTGTCGCGCTACTACCTGCCGCGGATGCTGGCCGCCAACTGGGGCAGGATCGTGTTCATTTCCAGCGAATCCGCCGTGCAGATCCCCGCCGAGATGATTCATTACGGCGTGAGCAAGACCGCGCAACTGGCCGTTTCGCGCGGACTGGCTGAACTGACCGCCGGCACCGGCGTCACGGTCAACGCCGTGCTGCCCGGCCCCACGCGGTCGGAAGGCGTGGCCGACTTCTTCGCGGAAATGGCCAAAGAACAAGGGGTGTCGCAGGCGCAGATGGAGCAGGACTTCATCGCCCAGCACCGCCCCACCTCGCTGCTGCGGCGGCTGGCCACCGTGGATGAAGTGGCCAACATGGTGATCTACACCTGCTCGACCCAAGCCTCGGCCACCAACGGCGCCGCGCTGCGCGTGGACGGCGGCGTGGTCCGCTCCATCCTCTGACAACCCTTATCCCTGTGAATCCCGCACCATGAAAGCCATTGCCTACTTCAAGAACCTGCCCGCCGACAACGCCGACGCCTTGCAGGACATCACCGTGCCCGAACCCGTTCCGGGCGACCACGACCTGCTGGTGGACGTGCATGCCATCTCGGTCAACCCCGTGGACGTCAAGATCCGCGCCAACCGCAAGGCCCGCGACGGCCAGCCCGAAATCATCGGCTGGGACGCCGCCGGCATCGTGCGCGCGGTGGGCGCGCGGACCAGCCTCTTCAAACCGGGCGATCGTGTCTGGTATGCCGGCGCCTTGACCCGGCCGGGCGCCAACAGCGAACGCCACGTCGTGGACGAGCGCATCGTCGGCCACATGCCCAAGAGCCTGGATTTCGCGCAGGCCGCCGCCTTGCCGCTCACCACCATCACCGCGTGGGAATTGCTGTTCGACCGCCTGCGGGTCCTGGACAACGCCGCCCCCAGCCAGCACAGCCTGCTCGTGATCGGCGCGGCGGGCGGCGTGGGCTCGATCCTCGTGCAACTCGCGCGCCAGCTCACCGGCCTGACCGTCATCGGCACGGCCTCGCGTCCCGAGACCCAGTCCTGGGTGCGCGAACTGGGCGCGCATCACGTCATCGACCACACCAAGCCGCTGACCGATGAACTCAAGCGCATCGGCTTCGAGAACGTGAGCTATATCGCGGGCCTGACCCACACCGACACGCATTTCCCGCAAATGGCCGAGGCCATCGCGCCGCAAGGCAAGATCGCCCTGATCGACGACCCCGCGGCCATCGACGTGCGTCTGCTCAAGGGCAAATCGGCTTCGCTGCACTGGGAATTCATGTTCGCGCGGCCGCTGCACAACACGCCCGACCTCATCGCCCAGCACGAGCTGCTGAACCAGGCTGCCCGCCTCATCGACAACGGCACGCTGCGCAGCACGCTGGGCGAGCACTACGGCACGATCAACGCCGAAAACCTGCGACGCGCCCACGCCTTCATCGAAAGCGGCAAGGCGCGGGGCAAGATCGTGCTGGAGGGGTTCTAGGAAGGCGGCGCGGGGCCGCGGCGTCCTTAACCGCGCCCTTCGCGCTTGGCGCGGGCGTGCGGATCGTTGATTTCGGCTTCCAGTTCCGAGATCAGCCACTCGAACCAGCCGTTCTCGGTGCGGGCATAGACGACGGCCGCCGGCGTCTTGCCTTCGCGCCAGCCCGGCTGGTGCGTGTCCATCCAGGACGACAGGCTTTTGTGCGGCGCCAGCAGACCGGACAGCCAGGACCACACATAATCAGGCACGTTGCGGCGAAAGCCCTTGGCGCTGGTGTAAATGGTCGGTTCCAACGGCAGGTTGCCCGCGCGAGCCAGCTTGGCCTGGGTCCGGCGCAGCGTCTCGACGGCGGCCTGCAGTTGTTCGGTGCTGAGCTTTTTCACGTAACGACTCCTGGTTCCTGGTTTGCAGCGGATTATCGCCGCAGGCCGCGGCGCTTACCAAGCCCTGTGCGTCCCTCAGGGTTTCCGCGCCGGCGCCAGGGCCAGCAGCAGCGTCGCGCTGAAGCGCTCGCCGGGTTCCAGCACCTGCATGCCGGTACGGGTCTCGCCGGCCGCGGCCAGGTTGAAGGCGTCGGCCACGTTCGTGACCGGCTCCACGCACAGAAAATCAGCCCCCGGCGCCGTGTACACCACCAGATGCGCGAATGCCGGATCGGCGTGCAGCGCCAGCTCGTGGCCGTCGGGCCAATGCAGCGTCGCGCGGCCCTGCCACTGCGACAGATACGTATCGCAGCCCTCGGCGGACTGGCGCAACGCGCGCACATTCGCCGCCTGGCTGCCGGTCGGCAAGCCGTCGGCGTCCGACGGCCAGAGGCGGCGCGCATGCAGGGTCACGCGCTGGGCCGTGAAATAAGGATGAATGCCCAACCCGCACGGCATGGGCGTATCGCCCCGGTTGGTAATGGCCAGCTTCAGGCTGAGTCCGCGGCTGTCCAGGCGCCAGCGCTGCTCGCATTCGAACGGCCAGGGCCAGCCCAGCACGCCCGCGGGTTGGTCCAGCACCAGATCGACACTATCCGCCGCCAGGTTGCGGACTTGCCAGGCTTGGAACAGCCCCGCGCCATGAATGGCTTGCGGTCGGTTGGGCACGGACTGCAGCGCATACCGTGCGCCATTGAACGTGAACACGCCATCGCGGATGCGGTTGGAATACGGCGCCAGCGGATATGAGCCGGCGCGCGGCCATTTTCCGGCAGGCCATTCGGTGGCCGTCAGCGGGACGATCCAGTCATGCCCGCCAGTGGACAACCGCGTCAGCCGCCCGCCCCCGCCCGGCGCGAACTCGGCGTGGTGATCGCCACTGGCGATGGAAACGCGCTCGCTGGCGTCAAGCGGGTCGGCAAAAGGAAAATCCGGCACGGGCTGCTCCCGCGGCATGAACAAGGGCCGCGCGGTGGGATTGTGCCGTCCGCGCCGCGCAGCGGCAAGTTCAGGAGCACGAGGCCTCGAAGACCTGCCTGTCGGACGTCCGGGCGATTGGCTTGAGGCCGCGAATCCACGCATTGCCATGGGTGGCTACCACGCCCGACGAGCAATGGTCGACGGACCTTGCCGCGTCTGGGCGGGCCGCGGTAGCGAGGGGCGATACATCCACTCGCTCATGCACATTGCATGCGAGCCTTTCCCTGGTTACTTCAGACAAGGCTGATCGACAGCGTCGCGGCGTTTTGTAACAGTCGTCGCTCTACCTTTTAGTCAGGGCGAAGTGATGGACGAAGACTCAAGCATTAGCATTGTGCTCACGCCAGTGCAGTTAGCGGCAATAAGCGATAAATGGAGTGATGCGCAGCCGTGCTGAGGACATACTTATTTGGGCAAAGACAGCCCCGAAAAATGATGTGCTGCGATTAACGGCCACCACAGCGGATGATGTGGGTGTAGTTTTGATTCGTGGAGCGTCCGAGTTGGTCAAAGGAAGAAAGTTGATCGTCCTGTTGAAGAAGGAACGATACAACGGTATGCCGTACTACCTGCTCACAGCGTGCCTGGGGGCCTGATGGAATCCGATATGGACCAATATCCTGAGCTTGAGCAGTTCATTGGTGCCTATTTCATAGAGGATTTTGATATCTTCGGCGAGACCATCGAGGAAATAGCTCTTTGCTATAAGCGCGTTGCTGCTAAAGCACGAATTCAACAAGCGTGCTTAGAGATGGACAAGTTCATCGCGGACAACAAAGTTGGCGCCGATGTCGCCTTCGCGGAACGATGGGGATCGTTTGATCCTGCTTTGTGGGGATACACAACTGCCTCCTTTTTTGACGAGCTAAAGCGAATTCTGAACTGCCCCCGCATCGCTTGAGACAATTATCAAGCGTCGTGCAGGGTGTGCGGGAACCCTGCCTTATGTAAGCGCCAAGCTCAAGCGCATGTTTGCTGACTTGGCGCTGGAGAGTGCGGCGATCAAGGACGTCCTAAACCGAAAATCCTGACGCCGTCACCCAAGCGCGAGGTGGTGGAGCAACTAGTGCAAGCCAAGCGTTCTATCACGCGCGCTTGTCAGATGGCCGGCCTTTCGCGGGCGGCGTACTACAAGAGGTCAACGCCAGCACCTGAACGAGACGCACAAGTCATTGATGCCCTCAATGCCATTGCCACTCGCCATAGGCGGAGGGGATTCTGGAAGTGCTTTACCCGGCTGCGGCTCGACGGCCGCTGCTGGAATAAAAGGCGCGTTCATCGGGTGTACTGCTTCCACAGCAAGACAAATCCCAGCTGGGCGTGGCGACGATAACCCCGGCCTCTTCCGAGTGCGCTGAAAAGCGGGTTTCGGCCAGCGGTGCATGCGGCGCTTACGGAAACAGCATGGCGTCGATGAATGGCAATGGAGTTGGGCTAACGCGATATGTTGCGCCGTGCTTCTCGGAGAGTTACCTTTTCGGTTCAGTCAAATGACGCCAGGAGCGAGGCGTAGGTGCGGACGCCGTCCACCACTACGCCAACTTTCGGAATCCACGCTCCCAGCATCACTTTTACGGGCTGACGTACCCCTGGAGGCGAAAGCTCCCATTCCCAACCCATCGAATGACTGGTTCCGGAATCGTTGACGCCAGCGGACTCCCTCGGCTTCGAACCAAGACATTGAGCAAACGCCTTCGCAAATTGGGTCGTCGTGGTCAGTAGCTTTTCGCGCAGTTCATCCGTCATGACCGACTTATCAGGAACAGTGGGAATCTTGAATATGCAAGACACAGACCTGATTGGAGCGCCTCCCCTGTAGGTCTTGTCCGAGATGTAGCACTTCTCGAAGGGTTCGACATTTCCAGTCATTCTCCAACGCTGGCGTTGGAATGGTGCTCCCGGCCGGTTGGAACTGGAAACCTCCTCGCCCCGCATGCTCTCCCAACGATTCGACTTTTCCGAGGCGATCAGCTTTATTGTCGAACATTGCGAATCTGGCATTGAGAACGCCAGCGACGATCCAACCGCGACAAAACACACGGCAGTAATACCCAGAGTATGTCGCAGTGCATTCATGGTTCGCTCGATTTTTGCCATGCCACACCCCTATATTTTTGAACAAATAGCGTATTCGCAATAGGGATGTAAGTAACTCATCCGAAAAGAGCAATCCTGCGCTTCTGAGGGAAATTCTCACCCTCGACACTGAAGTGCCTTTGAGCCAGTCCATCAAGAAGGGGCGCCTTCGAAGAACGCCCCGAGAACAGCCTCCGGGTTAATCCTAAACCGCGCGATGGAGCCCTTCCTTGACGGCTGTGCGACCGCCCAAGCGATGGGCCGCCGGTATGCTCCATCGCATCCGGGACCATCCACCACCCCAACCCCAATCACGGAGCAGGGCCATGCTCGAAGCACTTGTACGCCTCAATGTAGAACTGATCGACGCCCTCAACTTCGGCACATTCATCAACAAATAGCTTCGTCACTCACAAGTCCTGCGCCACGCCCAGTCGTGGCGTGGCGACGATAACCCGGCAATGTTTAAACTCGATGGTCAGTTCCGCCTCGCGTCCCGCGGGTTTCCTCGTCGCTATTTTTTAACGGGTCATGCTAGAAATAGGTGCCTTTCCGGCGGTTCCACCCAAATTGGAGAGCCTACGAGTACCAGGCCAGAATCACGGGCTTCGCCTACGACACCGAATATTGCAAATGGAGTGATGTGTGGAATTGGCAAGGCACTGCGATGCGGGGCCCGTTCAATATCGATTTCGACGGCTTCATCTCGGCAACGTGCCTGTTGCAGGAGACACAAGGAAATTATGACAGTTTCATCGACGGCGACGGAGAACAAGCGGGCTGGTTCGGCGGCTTCAAGGATATGCGGCTACAAGCCAGCCGTCAGACCGCTGCGGTTCGTAGCAACCCTCCCGCGAGATTGAGATGGTACTTCCAGACTCCTCGTCCGCAGGCGTTTCTGCGACCACTCCTAAATAGCCTCGGCGCCGAATCTGTGGTTATTCCCTAACGAGACGGACATGCTCATTACATGCCAATTTAAAGACCCTACGCATCGGTCTGGCGATTTTCCGGAGATGCTGCGTCGAATGCAGACCATTACGAAACTACTGGCGCAGAAGTCCGACGGGTTGACTCAATGGTTCTCGCAAGGTGAGTCTATTGACGAGGCCAAGTTATATCCTGCCTTCGAAGGTGCCGAAGCATCGACCGCATTGCTCGCAGTATTGAATCAGGAATATAGACTTGACAAGTCGTTTACTGCCATTTCGATCTGGAATGGGGCCGACGAGCAACGCGACAGCGTGGCGCTTGAGCTGCAAGGCAACAATCAGAACAGATCATGCAGCCTCACCATCTCCTATCACAAACGCCGCGATGACCGTTTCGGCGGTGCAGATCCGGTAAAGGATATCGTGATGACGATGGCCCACTTGTTTGACGCCCAGTATGTTTCTGTCTGTCCGAGGTACTACTACGAGAAGCAAGTATTCGACGACAAGCCTGGCGTAGGCTGGATGCTCTATCTGCCCCAAGTCATCACCGCCGATCAAGTTCCGGAAGCCGAGGCCCTGATCCCAGTCCCGGCTGCCGGGAAGAAGCAGACCGGGACCATCATCGTCAGCGTCTCCGATGAAGTCTTTTCACTGGATAACCCCCGCCACGTTGAGTTGGCGAACCATATCGAGATGCGCCTGGTGAACGAAGATTTGTTGCCACGTTACGCAGACCTATAGGGAGGGTCTGAACGATACGTCAGTCGACCGGAACGCGTCGATCCATCGCGCCTGATTTTCACAATGCAGGAAAGTGGCGTACAGCGCTCGGGTCGGCAGACGCATCTTTGCCGCAAGGCGACCTTTCGCCCGCCCCGATACAATCACGGGCATGAATTCAGCAACACAAAACACCGCCGCCGACGCCCACGCGGGCCACACCCCCATGATGCAGCAATACCTGCGCCTCAAAGCCGAGGCCGGGCCGTTGCTGCTGTTCTATCGCATGGGCGACTTCTATGAAATGTTCTACGAAGACGCGGAGCGCGGCGCGCGTCTGCTCAATCTGACGTTGACCAAGCGGGGTTCGTCCAACGGGGTGCCGATCCCCATGGCCGGCCTGCCCGTGCATGCCATGGAGCAATACCTGGCGCGTCTCGTGGCCATGGGGGAGTCCATCGCCATCTGCGAACAGATCGGCGATCCGGCCGCCTCCAAGGGGCCGGTCGAGCGCCGTATCGTGCGCATCGTGACGCCCGGCACGTTGACCGATGACGCCCTCTTGCCCGCCAAGGCCGACCGCGCACTGGCGGCGGCCTTCGTAGGCGGCAGCGCCCGCGCGCCGCGCGCGGGCCTGGCGTGGCTGAATCTCGCCAGCGGCGAGTTCCGCGTGACCGAATGCGCGCCCGCGCAGCTGGAATCGGAATTGCACCGCATTGCGCCGGCCGAGATCGTGTGCGCCGACAGCGCCGAGTTCGATTTCCCGTTCGAGGGCGCCCGCTCCCGCGTGCCGGATTGGCACTTCGAGAGCGACGGCGCGCGGGCGCACCTACTGGCGCATTTCAAGACGGACACGCTGGCGGGCTTCGATATCGAGGACATGCCGGCCGGCATCTGCGCGGCTGGCGCCCTGCTGCGCTATGCCGCGCGCACGCAGTCGCAGGCGCTGGCGCACGTGCAAAGCCTGTCGGCCGAGCGGCCCGGCCAGTTCGTGCTGCTGGACCCGGTCACGCGCCGCAACCTGGAACTCACGCAGACGCTGTCGGGCGAAGACTCGCCCACGCTGTTCTCGCTGCTGGACGGCTGCCGCACGCCGATGGGCAGCCGCCTGCTGCGCCGCTGGCTGCATCACCCCTTGCGTGAAAACGAGCAGGCGCTGGCGCGTCAGCAGGCCATTTCGGCGCTGCTGGCGGGCCGGATGGACGTCGAGCAGACGTTCGGGTCCGCCGGGCTGCTCGAGTCCCTGCGCGCCGCGCTGAACGCGTTTCCCGACATTGAGCGCATCGCCGCGCGGCTGGCGCTGCGGTCGGTGCGCCCGCGCGAACTGGCCAGCCTGCGCGACGCGCTGCAGGCGTTGCCGGCGCTGGCGGACCTGGTTGAACCCATGTCGGCCTCGCCGCGCATCGGCGAGTTGGTCGCCCACCTGTCCGTGGATCCCGCGCTGGCCGCGCTGCTGATGCGCGCCATCGCGCCCGAGCCCGCCGTGGCCATCCGCGACGGCGGCGTGCTGGCCACGGGATTCGACGCGGAACTGGACGAGCTGCGCGCGCTGGCGGCCGACGGCGGCGACTTCCTGGTGCAACTGGAAGCGCGCGAGCGCGAGCGCACGGGCATCAGCAACCTGCGCGTGGAGTTCAACCGCGTGCATGGCTTCTACATCGAGGTCACCAAGGGCCAGACCGCCAAGGTGCCCGAGGACTACCGGCGCCGCCAGACGCTCAAGAACGCCGAACGCTACATCACGCCCGAGCTCAAGACCTGGGAGGACAAGGTGTTGTCCGCGCAGGATCGGTCCCTGGCGCGGGAAAAATGGCTGTTCGAGCAATTGCTCGATGTCCTGGCCGAGCACGTGCGGCCGCTGTCGGACTGCGCCGCCGCGCTGGCCGAACTGGACACGCTGGCCGCCCTGGCCGAGCACGCGCAGCGCCATGACTGGATCGCGCCCGAGCTGTCCGAGCAGGCCGACATCGACATCGAGGCCGGTCGCCATCCGGTGGTCGAGCGCGCCATCGAACGCTTCACGCCCAATGGCTGCCGCCTGGACCCGGCGCGGCGCATGCTGCTGATCACCGGCCCGAACATGGGCGGTAAATCGACGTATATGCGGCAGGTGGCGCTGATCGTGCTGCTGGCGCGCATCGGCAGCTTTGTGCCCGCCTCGCGCGCCCGGATCGGCAAGATCGACCGCATCTTCACCCGGATCGGCGCCGCCGACGACCTGGCGGGGGGACGCTCGACCTTCATGATGGAAATGACGGAGGCTGCCGCCATCCTGTCTGCCAGCACGCCCAACAGCCTGGTGCTCATGGACGAGATCGGCCGTGGCACGTCCACCTACGACGGCCTGGCGCTCGCCTGGGCCATCGCCTGCCGCCTGCTGGCGCACAACCGCGCGCTGACGCTCTTTGCCACGCACTACTTTGAATTGACGCGCCTGCCGGCCGAGCAGCCCACGGCGGCCAATGTCCACCTGGCCGCCGCCGAATCGGCCGGCGGCATCGTCTTCCTGCACGAAGTGCGCGAAGGCCCCGCCAGCCGCAGCTACGGGATCCAGGTGGCCCAGCGCGCGGGCGTGCCCGCGGCGGTCATCCGCCAGGCGACGCGCGAGCTCGAACGCCTGGAAGCCCAGGGCGCGCCCACCCCGCAGCTCGGCCTGTTCTCGGCCGCCGCCGAGGCGGACGCCCAGGCCTATGCGCAGGCCGAGCGCTCCGACGCCATCGAGGCGCTGGACGCCCTGCGCGAAGAACTCTCCGCCATCGACCCCGACAGCCTCACCCCGCGCGAAGCGCTGGATGCCCTTTACCGCTTGAAGAAGCACCTCCAATGAACCTCGATCACCCCCTGCCGCTCCTGGGCAACCAGAGCCCCAACGACTTCATGCGCCGCTATTGGCAGAAGAAGCCGCTGCTGATCCGCCAGGCCATCCCCGCCTTCAAGCCGCCGGTCACCATCGCGGCGGTCAAGAAGCTGGCGCGGCGCGACGACGTGGAATCGCGGCTCATCTGGCGCGAGAACGGCGAATGGCAGATGGAAAACGGCCCCTTCGCGCGCCTGCCCAAGGACAACGAGGGCGACTGGACGCTGCTGGTGCAGAGCGTGGACCTGCACAGCGACGCGGCCGCCGAGCTGATGGCCCTGTTCCGCTTCATTCCGGATGCCCGCCTGGACGACGTGATGATCAGCATCGCGAGCCACGGCGGCGGCGTGGGCCCGCATTTCGACAGCTATGACGTGTTCCTGCTGCAGGCTGCCGGCGAGCGCGAATGGCGTTACGGGCGTCAGAAGGACCTGTCGCTCGAGCCGGACCTGCCGCTCAAGATCCTGAGCAACTTCCAGCCCGAGGAAAAGGCGGTGCTGGCGCCGGGCGACATGCTGTATCTTCCGCCGCAGGCCGCCCACGACGGCGTCGCCATGGGCGACGGCTGCATGACGATATCCATCGGTTTTCGCGCGCCCACCCAGGCGACCCTGGCGCGCGGCCTGCTGGAAGCGGCCGCCGACCAGGTCATGGCCCGCGTGGGCCTTTTGGGCGGCCCGTATGGCGAACCGCCCCTGCCCGGCCCGAAGCTGTCGGCCGTCTATCGCGACCCGGCCCAGCCGGCGGTGGACACGCCCGCGGCGCTGCCCGACGCGCTGGTCGCCGCCACCCTGGAAACCGTGGAAAAGCTGCGCTTTGACGATGCCCTGGCCTCTCGCTTCCTGGGCTGCTGGCTGACCGAGCCCAGCAACCTCAGCGTGTTCGACGCGCCCGAGGACGTGGACGTGGACCTGGAAGAGGATTGGCCCGCCACCGGCCGTCTGGTGCTGGATCGCCGCAGCCGCATGCTGTATCGCGGCAAACAGCTCTTTATCAACGGAGAAACCGCCATGGCGCCCGCGGACGCGGCGTTGCGGATGTTGGCGGATATGCGTACCCTGGACTGCGGCCACCCCGCCTGCGCTCGCCTGTCTGACGAAGCGCGTTCCTGCCTGGCGGACTGGCTGGATTCGGGATGGATCCATTACCGCGCTGCGTAGTAACTGGAAACGCCAGCGTATCCGTGTCGCACAGAAAGAAATCAGGTCTGTAATCCGGGTCACATCAGGAAAGACATAACACGAAGCTGAAAGGTTTGTTGCCTTTGGGATGCGACCTATTTAACTTTCATACGCGATGCGGCCGAGCCTTCCTGTAGCCTGACTTCTGGTTTCCCCTAACGGGGTTTCAAGAGTCGTCATCTACAGGAGTCCAAATAATGATGAGCAAAACCTTGATTATTGCCTCGGTGCTGGCCGTTTCGCTCAGCGCTTGCAACAAGAAGGAAGATGCCGCGGCGCCGGCGACCAGCCCCGCTCCCGCCACGACCACGCCCGCCCCGAGCAGCACGCCGCCGGCGGCGCCCGCCCCGACCCCGGGCACCACGCCGGGTTCCGGTTCCACCACCCCGGGCGGCTCGACCACCCCGGCGTCGTAATCATTCAGGCACGAACCCCCGCACTGAAGACGCAAAAAAAAACCCTGGCATCCGAAAATGCCAGGGTTTTTTTGCGTCTTGCGGCGCGGGTGATTACATCTTGTCCTTCAGGACGCTCAGCAGACGCTGCGCCGTGGCGGTGTTGTCGGGCGCGCCATTCGCGTCCAGCACCGTGACCGTGGTCTGGTCGCCGCTGCCCGCGAGGTGGATGCGGTACTGCGGCGCCTGGGCCTGCTTGTCGCCGGAGAACATGCGGCTGAAGAAGCCCGGTTGTTCCATCTTTTCGCCGGTGTCGGTGTCGACATAGCGGACGAAGTAGTCGCCGGCCGAACGGTCGCGGTCTTCGACGGCAAAGCCGCCGCCATCCAGCGCCACGCCGACGCGGCGCCACGCACGGTCGAAGGATTCGCTGATGATGAGCGTTGCGCCCTGGGCACGGACAACCTGCTGCACGGCGGGCTTTTGCGGCGAGGCTTCGGCCTGCTGCACCAGCTTGCGCGCGTTGTCGACGTCGGTTCCCAGGTAAACCATCATGCGCGCCAGCATGGCGGCGTTCAGGCCGGGATCTTCCTTGCCGTTCTGCCACTGCACCTGCGCGCCGTCGTAGCCCACGCGCTTTTCGAGCATCTGGCGATGGCTGACGTAGATTTCGGTGTGGCCGTTGACGCGTTCGACGCGGGTGCGGAATTTCTCGCGCTCGCCGCTATCCCAGGCGGTTTCCAGGACGGCGCCCAGCGCTTGGCGCAGCCAGCTTTCGGGGATCTTGGCGCGGTTTTCGGCCCAGTCCGTTTCGATCAGGCCGGCGCCGGGATTGTTGGTGGCGACGGTGAATCCGTTTTCGGTCCAGAAGTCGACCAGACGGGGGAACACCTGCTCGGGCGGACGTTCCACGACCAGCCAGCGCAGGTCGCCGTCGCGCTCGACGCGCATGTCCTGGCGGTTGGGCAGCACGTTGCTCGTCTTAGGAGCGCTGGCCTGGGCCACGCCCTGCTGCTGGAACTCGGAGAAGGTGGTCGACCCGGAAGCGGGCGCTCGATAGCGCGGATCGCTGTTGGCCTGGGTCAGGTCGGGCGGGATGCTAAGGGGCTCTCCGCGTTGATTGACTGCGCTCTTGTAATCGACCGATTCTTCATTGCCCAGGAATTGGTTGACCTCGGAGCATCCGGCCAGCAACACCAGAGACATCAATGCCGACAAACCGGCATGACGTTTGTTCATACGTTTCCTCACGATATTAGAGCAGTCCCGTTTCCTGGAGCGCAGCGCGCACCGTTGCGTGATGCTGCGAGCCCAGTTCAACCAGCGGCAGCCGGTAGCCGAGCGCGCTGCGGCCCATTTCGGCCAACGCCCACTTGACGGGGATGGGGTTGGCTTCAACGAACAAAGCCTTGTTCAGACGCGCCAGGAACGCATTAAGTTCACGAACCTTGGGCACGTTGCCAGCCAGGGCGGCGGCACAGAGATCGCGCATGAGCCTGGGGGCCACGTTGGCCGTGACCGAAATGTTGCCGCGCGCGCCCAGCAGGATCAGGGCCGCGGCGGTGGGATCGTCCCCGCTGAAGACCTGGAAGCTGGCGGGCGCCTCGCGCAGCAGCAGGCCGCCGCGGGCGATGTCGCCGGTGGCGTCCTTGATGCCGATGATGCCCGGCACCTGCGCCAGGCGCAGGACGGTTTCGTTGCTCATGTCGGCAACGGTGCGGCCCGGCACGTTGTACAGAATGGTGGGCAGGTCGACGGCTTCCGCGATGGTGCGGAAGTGGCGGTACAGGCCTTCCTGCGAAGGCTTGTTGTAGTACGGGACGACGGACAGCCCGGCCTGCGCGCCCACGGCCTTGGCGTGGCGGGTCAGGTGGATGGCTTCGTCGGTGGAGTTGGCGCCCACGCCAGCAATGACCGGAATGCGGCCGGCGGCATGTTCGACGGCAACGCGGATCAGTTCCGCGTGTTCTTCCATGGAGACCGTGGGCGACTCCCCGGTGGTGCCCACCACCACCAGCGCATCGGTACCTTCCTGGACGTGCCAGTCGATCAGCGACCGGTAGGCAGCGTAGTCCAGGCTGCCATCGGGTTGCATTGGGGTGACCAGGGCCACCATGCTGCCCTGGAAATTAACGCCTGCGGCGGTAGCAGGGGATGCCATAGATGAAGGGCTCCAAAACCCCGCAGCGGGATTGCCCCGGGGCCAAATTCAGTGAAACAGCTGAGTTTAACGGATATTGGCTGGAATCTTACAGAAACCACTGAACGATTGTCGTTCCCAACCCGAGCACCGGCTGCATCAATAACCAGAGCACATCGGTGACGAGCAGGACGATGACGATTACCAGTCCGTAGGGCTCGATTTTGGAGTATTGCCAGGCCAGCCGGTTGGGCAACAGGCTGAACAAAACGCGTCCCCCGTCCAGCGGCAGGATGGGCAGCAAGTTCAGCGCCATCAACACAAGGTTGACGTTCACGCCCGCCACGGCCATCTCGAACCAGAAGCTTTCGTGCAGGCCGCTTTCCATGAACAGCCGCAGGGACAGCGCCCACAGGATGGCCATGAACAGGTTGGCGGCCGGGCCGGCCAGCGCGACCCAGGCCATGTCCTTCTTCGGGCGGCGCAGGCGGCCGAAGTCCACCGGAACCGGCTTGGCCCAGCCGAAGAGCAGGCCGGGGCTGCCCATGAGCTTGGACGCCAGCAGGATGGCGACCGGCACCAGCAAGGTGCCGACGGGGTCGATATGGCGCGCCGGGTTCAGGCTGACCCGTCCGGCCTCGTAGGCGGTCGGATCGCCCAGCATGCGCGCCACGTAGCCGTGCGCGGCCTCGTGCAGGGTGATGGCGAAGATGACCGGTATCGCGTAGACCGCAATGGTTTGGATGATGTCATTCATGGCGAACCGGATTGTAGATGAGCCGCACGCCGGCGCGGCGTGTCTCGCATGGCGAGGCGATGGACGGGATCAGACTAGACCCAGGGTGGCGGGATCGCCGCGACCCACGCGCACCACGACCGGGTCGTCGCCGGTCAGGTCGATGACGGTGGTGGGCGATTGCGGGCAGGCGCCCGCGTCGATGATGGCGGCCAGGTCGTGGTCGTAGCGCGCGCGGATTTCCTCGGCGTCGTTGAGCGCGTCGGTTTCGTCCTTGGGGATCAGCGTGGTGGACAGCAGGGGCGACCCCGCCTGCTCCAGCAGGCCCAGCAGGACGGCGTGGTCCGGCACGCGGATGCCGATGGTCTTGCGAGACGGATGCGAAACGCGCCGCGGCACTTCCTTGGTGGCTTCCAGGATGAACGTCCAGGGGCCGGGCGTCGCGGCTTTCAGCAGGCGGTATTGCTTGTTGTCGACGCGCGCGAAATGGCCGATTTCAGCCAGGTCGCGGCACAGCAAGGTGAGATGGTGGCGTTCGTCCAGCCCGCGCAGGCGGCGCAGCCCGTCGGCGGCGGCCTTGTCGTCCAGCCGCGCCACGACGGCGTAACTGGAGTCGGTGGGCACGGCCACCAGGCCCCCGTCGTTGAGCCATTGGGCGGCTTGCTTGAGCAGCCGCGGCTGGGGATTTGCAGGGTGGACGGAGAAGTACAAAGCCATGGGTTTATCCTAACATCCTTGAAGGCCGCTCAAAATAGCGCGGCGATGCAAAATGGCGGTAACGCCGAACCGCCCGGAGAACCAGTATGCGCCTCGATCGATCGCGCCAGAGCGAAAATGTGGAAGACCGCCGTTCCAGTGGCCCCCGAATCGGCGGACGCGGCACCATCGGCATAGGCACGATAGTACTTGCCCTGGTCGCCATGTATTTCGGCGTGGACCCCAGCGTGGTCCTGCAGATGGCCGAAGGCCCGCCCACGCAGCAGGAAGCGCCCGCCTCGCGCCCCCCGGCCAATGATCCGCAAGCCGTCTTCGTGTCCAAGGTTCTGGGCGAAACCGAAGACGTCTGGACGGCCATTTTCCAGAATGAACTGAACCGCCAGTATGTCGAGCCCAAGCTGGTGCTGTTCCGCGGCGCCACGCCCACGGCCTGCGGCACCGGCCAGTCCGCCATGGGCCCCTTCTACTGCCCTGGCGACAGCAAGGTATACATCGACCTGTCGTTCTTTGACGAACTGCAGAGCCGTTTCAAGGCGCCGGGCGATTTCGCGCAGGCTTACGTGATCGCCCATGAAGTGGGACACCACGTGCAGCACCTGCTGGGCATTTCGGATCAGGTGGACAATCTGCGCCGCCGCAATCCGGCGCAGGCCAATGCGCTGTCCGTGCGCATGGAGCTGCAGGCGGACTGCTTTGCCGGCCTGTGGGCGCAGCGCGCCGATGCGGCGCGCAATATCCTTGAAGGCGGCGATGTGGAAGAAGCCCTGGCGGCCGCGACCGCCATCGGCGACGACCGCCTGCAGAAGCAGACCCAGGGTTACGTGGTGCCGGACGCCTTCACCCACGGCACGTCCGCGCAGCGCGTGCGCTGGTTCAAGCGCGGCCTGGAAAGCGGCAGCCTGAAGCAATGCGACACCTTCGGCGCGTCGTCTCTGTGAGGTCCGGGGTGAAGTGCTGCATGAAGTCCTGCATGAAGTCTGGCATCCGCCCCAGCATGTGTTTTCCCGGACCGCGACATTGACTGTATATCCATACAGCAAGCCGACCCGCCCGGTCTTCATCTTGTAAGATTACGCCCCCTCGCAATGCTGCGCGCGCGTGTCTGTCCCGCGGCGCGGCGGGGCGCAGCGCATGCATGGCGCAAGACGTCACCGCGCAGTCCCAAGACCCTAACTCTGTTTCCATGGCCAACAAGTTCGAACCGCTGATCACCGTTGATGAGGTGCAAGAGATCCTTGCCGAACCCAAGGAAACCGCCAAGCCGATCCTCTGGACGCCGAAGCCCGGCGCGGGCAACGTCCAATGGATGGAATTCAGCAGCCCCTGCAAGGTCAAGGGCGACGTGCGCGAGGATGTGATCTTCCGCACCATCTACCGGGGCGCGCGCACGGCGGTGCATGGCCAAGCCACCATTTTCCTGACGGAAGCGTTCTGTGCCAGCCTGTTCGTGGGTCCGCACCGCGTATACGGCGTGGACACCGACGACTCCTTCCACACCAGCCTGGTGGGCTCGGACCGGCCGCATTACCGCAAGCCGCTCGCCGACCGCAGCCATGAACACATCTGGGTCGAAGAAGGCGAAGGCTATGCCGAACCCGTCGTGCCCGCCCTGGACACCATCGGCGCCCTGATGCAGTATTTCCTGCCGCGAGCGAACCTGACGCTGGCCGGCGGCTTTGCGCATCCCCTCAAAGGCCGCCAAATCGAACTGATCCTATGAGCAATTTCCTGGAAGCCTCCGGCTGGACTGTCCTGCCGGCGGGCGAACACGCCATCCGCGCCGTGTCTCCCATGACGCTGGGCCTGGATGGCCAACATGCCGCGTTCTTCATCGCGCATCCCGACGAGTCCTCGTTCTACCTGACCGACGCCGGTGAGACGGCGATGCACGCGTCCAGCTTCGGCATCGAGGTGGCGGCCAAGCGCATCGATATCCTGAACGAGACGCCGGGCGTCACCCTGGCGCAATTCGACCGGTCCGGCGCCATCGTCGCGTCGGGGCCCAACGAACAACTGCAGGAAGCCCTGTGGGACGCCGTGAAGCTGGCGATGGCCCTGTCGTTCCAGTGCGCGAAATGGATGCCCCGCTTCAGCCAGTTGCGCTTTCGCGCCCAGGTGGGCCGCGCGCTGGCGGAAGGGGTGGGCGTCAACCGCATGGTCAAGGGCGCGCGCGCCAAGGGCAGCAGCGGCCACACCGCCGATTTCGCGTACGCGGTGCGCGCCGCGGGCAGCACGGCGCTGACGTACATCGAGCCCATCGCCCTGAAGGCCGGCAAGAAAATGGATTGGACGCAGGTCTACCAGACCCACGGCAAGATGTCCGACGTGAAGATGGCCGATGCGCGCAACTCGCGCATGGTGATACTGGAAGACGGCGCGTCGGCCGAGGAATTCAAGAAGGCCGTGACGATTCTGGAACAGTCCGCCACCGTGCAGACGCTGGCCAAGACCCGCGACTGGCGGGAAGTCTTTTCCGCGTAACGGCGAACAGGCCAATAGGCGAACAGGCGAACAGGCGAATAGGCGAATAGGCTAAAGGCAAAAAGCGCCAGGCGGCGCGTCCGTCAGGACGGCACGTTCGTCAGGCCGTCCACGATCTCCCGTCCGTGCAGGATGGCTGCATGGACGGCCTCGCGCGGGCTGTAGACGAAACCGCCCTCGGCGAATTGCGGAACCGGGTATTCGTCGCCGCCTTCGAGGATGGCGCCTGCCTGGACGACCATCACCGAGGCGGTAAAGACGGGGCCGCTGGCTTGGGCCTGAAGCTCGATAGTGCCGTCGCCCCGGGAAACCTTGGCCGTAAGGCGGTATCCCTTGTAGATCAAGTTGTTTTGATGCACTTCGGTAGTCCTCTATCTACCGTCGAGCATACTCCGCGATTTCATGACAATCCGGATAAGTTTTGTAACTCCAGCAGAAACTGGAAACACTATTGCGCCCAATTAGTAGCGTCCCCGTTTCTCATATATTGAGAAGCGCCGCTGGGCGGCGGCGCGATATTCAGTGTTGGCGCGGCTTTCGAGCCAGCACCGGGCTCGCGTCACGCGACGCCCGGCCCGGAAATCCGGGGATTACCCTAGGGTGTGTTGCGAAAGCGCATCCTGGGACGCAATCATCCCTGTCGCGCGCATGTAAGCGTCCAGCGTCCAGCCCTTGCCCAGCAGGATCATGCGGGTGTGCAGATCCTCCCGCACGCCGGGACTTACCTCGCGCCCCAGGTAGGTCAACTGCTTGCGGCGCAGGTCCACGAAGCCCAGCGCGTAGTCGCGCGCCAGCCCCATCCACAGGCGGTGCGCGCCGATCGACTGGCGAGCCCCGCTCAGGATGCACAGGCCCGCGTCCAGCGCCCACCGGTACACCGCGGTGGCCAGGCCCATGCCCTGGTACGGGGCGGCGTACTTGGAATGCGGGGCGCGCACATAGGGATCGGCGCGCCGGCCCACTTCGATCAGGCGGTTGAAAACGGTGTAGCCCGCCAGCCGGCCCCGCCGCGCGTCCACCACATACACGTAATACTCGCCGTCAGCCTCGCGATAGCGAAGCACAATGCCAGGGATGTCGGTCTTGACCTCCGGCAGTCCATGCAGGCGGTCCATGGGACGATTCATGCGGTTGTGGATGGCATCGAGTTCCTTGTCCACTTCCTGCGGGCAATGGTTAACGTCGATGCGCAGTTCCGTCACGATCTGCGAGACGTGACGGAAAGCGTGCAAGGCCAGCGTAGGCAAGGCCACCTCCTGTACAGGGTAGTAAAGCTGTCCGCGAGGGACGGGAAGACGTAAAAAAAGCCGCATCCGCGGCTCAAAGGGTTGTGGGCGGGTGCGCCGCCCGCTGGGGCGGCATATCGGCGGCATATCGGCGGCGATCGGCGGCATGTTCGGGCACATGGCGGCGGGGAAACGGTCAGGCTGCCGCATGCGTGTCCCTCCGCGCCGCGGGCTGTGCGTCCGCAGGGCCGAAAAAAGCCGGGAACTGCCGCTCGCCCTTGGACGTGACGCGCAACGCGCGCGAGTCCAGGTCCTTGCTGACCCAGCCGCGCGCCAGCAGCGCGTCGAGCAGCGCCGCCCCGAGGGCGCCGCCCAGATGCGAGCGCCGCTCGCTCCAGTCCAGACACGCGCACGCAAAGCGCCGGCGCCGCAGGCGCGCCTGCGCGACGTCCACGCCCACCTGCGCCAGCGAGGCTTCGCCCAGCGGAGTGAGCGCATAGTCGCGGCCGTCGGGCAAAAGCCAGCAGCGGGCGAGCATGGCGTCATGGATGCGCACGGCCAGCGTGCCCGCCATGTGGTCGTAGCAGGTGCGGGCGTCGCGCAACAGGGATGGCGTGGAGGGCTTGAACGGCGCGCGATCGGCGCCCGCCACCACCAGCAGGGCCTCCAGCGCGCGGCCGACCTCGGCGCTCGCCAGCCGGAAGTACCGGTGCTTGCCCTGCACCGCCATCTCGACCAGGCCCTGCTCGCGCAGGCGCTGGAAATGGCTGCTGGCCGTGGACGCGCCGATGTCGGCGGCCGCGGCCAGCTCCGTGGCGGTGCGCGCACGCCCGTCCAGCAGCACGCACAGCATGCGCGCGCGCGCCGGGTCGGCGATGGCGCCCGCCACGGCGGACAGGTTGATGTCGGCGAATCCGGATTCCATGATTCGGGGTGGACCAAAGTGTTGTGTGTCAGGCGTAAGCATACTTCGACTCATCAAAACTTGCCCCCCGCTGCTCATGCCCTCCTCTGCCCCCTTCTTCGGCTGGAAAGTCCTCTACGCCACCTTCGTGCTCGCCATCTTCGGCTGGGGCGTGGGCTTTTACGGACCGCCCGTGTTCCTGCACGCCGTGGTCCAACGCACCGGCTGGAGCGTCGCCCTGGTGTCGGGGGCCGTCACGCTGCACTTCCTGGCGGGCACGGTGGTCGTGGCCAACCTGCCGCGCCTGCACCGCCGCGTCGGCGTGGCGCGCACGACCGCGGGCGGCGCGGTGCTGCTGGCGCTGGGCGTGGCGGGCTGGGCCGTGGCGCAGGCCCCATGGCAACTGTTCGCCGCCGCGGCGCTCAGCGGCATGGGCTGGGTCACGCTGGGCGCCGCAGCCGTCAATGCGCTGATCGCGCCGTGGTTCGTGCGCCGGCGCCCTGCCGCCCTGGGCATGGCCTATAACGGCGCCAGCGTGGGCGGCATCGTGTTTTCGCCGCTGTGGGTGTTCCTGATCGCGCAGGCCGGCTTCGCGCAGGCCGCGCTCTGGGTCGGCCTGGCGATGGTCGCCGTCATCGCCGTCCTGTCGCGCAGCGTCTTCTCGGTGACGCCGCAGCAGCTTGGGCAGGAGCCCGACGGCGACTCGCCCGACAAGGCAAAGCCTGCCGCCGCAGCGGCGCCCGCGCGCGTCGGCAACCTGTGGCGCGACCGGGCCTTCCTGACGCTAGCTGCCGGCATGGCGCTGGGCCTGTTTGCCCAGATCGGGCTGATCGCGCATCTGCTGTCGATGCTGGCGCCGCTGCTGGGCGCACAGACGGCGGGACTGGCAATGGGGCTCGCGACCGCAAGCGCCATCGCGGGACGCGCCGCCGTGGGCTGGCTGATGCCGCCGGCGGCGGACCGCCGCAAAGTGGCCTGCGCGGCCTATGCCGTGCAGATAGGCGGATCGCTGGTGCTGATGCTGGCCGCGGACCATGCCTGGGCGGTGTGGGCCGGCGTGGTGCTGTTCGGGTCGGGCATCGGCAACGCCACGTCCCTGCCGCCGCTGATTGCCCAGACGGAATTCGCCCGCGAGGACGCGGCGCGCGTGGTGCCGCTCATCGTCGCGCTGTCGCAGGGCGCCTACGCCTTCGCGCCGGCGGCGTTCGGGGCGCTGCGAACCGTGTTGCAGGCGTCGGGACTGGCGCTCTTCGGGTTCCTGGCGGCGGCAGCGGTGCTGCAGGCGGCCGCCATCGTCTGTTTTGCGGCCGGACGCGGCGCGCGCGGGGAACGGGCACACGCCGCGCCAGGCGCGGGTTGACCCGGCCAGGGTCAGCCGCCCCCGCCGCGCCGCGCCACCAGGCCGGCCATGACCGCATCGCCGCGTTCGCTGACCAGGCCCTCGGCCACGCCATGGCGATCGGCCGCCGAACGGTTCTGGCTGACCTTCCATTTGCCTTCGATGCGCGAGATGGGGATCTCGACGCCGACAATGGCGCGCATCTGCGCGGCGATGAAGTCGGCGGGCGCCTCGTCCACGGTCCAGGGCTGGACGCGGGCCTTTTCCTGTTGTGCCGTCAAGGCATCGAGCTGGGCGCGCAGCCAGGCCGGGTCGTCCTGGATCACCGGCGTGCCCCACACGTGGACGGCCACGAAATTCCAGGTCGGCACGACCTTGTGCGTTTCCGCCTTGGTGGCGTACCAGGAGGGCGTGATGTAGGCCTGCGCGCCATGGAACGCCACCAGGCATTCGCCGCCGGCGGCCAGCTCGGCCAGCTGCGGATTGGCGCGCGCCACGTGCAGGCGCAGGACGCCCCGCGGTCCTTCCGGATAAAGCAGACAGGGGATGTGGTTGGCCATCAGCCCCCCGTCACCGCTGGTGATGAGCACCCCCAGCGGATGGGCGCGGATGAACTCGTGCTGGACATCCAGGGAATCTTCGCGAAAGGCGGCGGGCAGATACATGATGGCGGCGCGACAGGTCGGGGAAAAGCGACAACATACCGCCATCGTGGCACCACTGAAAGAGCCACCGAATCCGCGATTCATGGAACCAGGGCGGTTTGCGCGCCGCGCTCGCTGCGGGGCCGCTATCGTCGCGAGCGCTCGTAGGCGTCGTTCATCCGGTCGCGGGCCTGGGTCTCGTGCGCGTAGGCGCGGTCGTAGTTTTCCAGGCAGCCCGGTGTGGGATTGGGCCACTTGATCGCGGCGATCGCCGCGGTGAGCTCGTCGCGCGCGCGCTGCCATTCCTTGACGGCGGCATACCATTCGTTGGCGGTGTCCATAGATGTCTCCTTCTATGTGCACACACCGATCGTAGTCCCGTCCGATCCGCCAGGACAACGATTTTGCATGGCGCGCTAGGATGACGCGCGCCGGAAATTTCCGCCCGCATATCACGATGTAATGAATATTGACGTCAACCCTCACTTACCCAGGGCCACGGCTAATGCTACTGTTCCGCCTGTGCAAGGAGTACATGCAATGGATCAGAAAACGAAGCCCTGGGCATTTCCCAAACCCCACCCCGAAAACACCCCTCGCGGCGAGCGCAATAAACAAGAGTTCGACACGCCGCCCCAAGACCAGAAGCCCGCGGCCAAACCGCGCGCCAAGAAGCAGACCCCTGCGACCGGACGGGCGCGTCCGTGACGCTGCCGTCCATCCCGGTAGCCCGGCGGCGATCTCACCGGACGGGCACGGTGTCCTTGTAGATCACGCCGTCCTTCATGATCACCAGGAAGTTCCTGTCCGGATCCCCGATCAGCTTGATGTCCTGCAGCGGATCGCCATCGACCAGGATCAGGTCGGCCAGCGCCCCTTCCCGCACCACGCCCAGGTCGCCGCGATAGGGATTGCGCTTGCCCGACAACTTCAACAGTTGCGCATTCGTGCCCGTCGCCATGATCAGCGCCTGCGCGGGCGTGTACCACCGCGTCAGGCTCGCCAGAATCATTCCCTGCTGCTCGGCTAGCCGGCTTGAAAACAGGATGTCGGTGCCGAACGCCGTCTTCAGCTTGTGCTTGATCGCGAGCTGGTAGGTGCGGTCGGTGCCGGCAAAGACCTCCTGCGCCTTCAGCCACTGATCCGAGCCCTGCGGAAACGCGTTGGCCAGTTCATCGGGAAACGGCTGCGTGCTCAGCCAAACGCCCGCCTTGGCCATCGCCTGCGCCGTGTCATCGTCCATCAGGCTGCCGTGCTCGATGCTCAGCACGCCCGCCTTGACTGCCCGCTGGATCGCCGTCGGCGTGTAGGCGTGCACGGCTACGTAGGTGCCCCAGTCCGTGGCGGCGTCCACCGCCGCCTTCAGCTCGGCCTCGGTGAAGGTCACCACGTCCAGCGGGCTGTGCGGCGACGACACGCCCCCACCGCCCGTCAGCTTGATCTGCGTAGCGCCCTGCATGAGCTGCTCGCGCGTGCGCAGGCGCACTTCGTCGGGACTGTCGGCGATGGTGCTGTCGCCGGCAAGATCATGGCGCGCCCCCGGCGCGCCCAGCTTGCGCGGCAGGTCAGCCATGGACCGGAAATCACCATGCCCGCTGGTCACGGTGATCATCGCCCCGGAGGGATAGATGCGCGGGCCGGGAATCACGCCCTGGTCCACCGCCTGCTTCAGGCTGAAGGCCGACCCGCCCAGGTCGCGCACGGTGGTAAAGCCGCGCATCAGCGCCTTGCGCGCCTCCACGCCCGCGACGATGTTCAGGTAAGCGGCATCCTGAGTCAGCGCCACCGCCAGCGGCACGCCCACGAACATGCTGTGCCAGTGCATGTCTATAAGCCCCGGCATCAACGTGCGGCCGCCGCCGTCGACGACGCGCGCGCCCGGCGCGGAAAGCGCGTCCCGCGACACTTTCTCGATCACGTTCCCCTTGACCAGCACGTGGCTCGCCGGACTCAGCTCGGCGGACACGCCATCGAAGATGCGCACGTTCTGGAACAGGATGCGGGCATCCGGCGCGGGTTGCGCGCTGGCAGGCGTTTGCGCGGGGTCCGGCGCGGCCGGCATTTCGTGGGAAAACACGGCCGGAACGCCAAACAGCAGCGATGCCGCGGCGATTGCAATGCCAGTCCTGACAGCCATAAGCGCGCCTCTTGGTAGGGATTCCGCCCTCAGGACGGGAACAGGATCGGGATCAGCGTCACGCTGACCACCAACGAAAACACGGTCAACGGCGTTCCGACCTTCAGGTAGTCGGCAAAGCCGAAGCCGCCCGCCACGCTGACCAGCGCATTGGACGGCGTCGACACCGGCGACATGAACGCCGCGGACGACGCGATGGCCACGGTCATCGCGAAGGCATAGGGCGACGCATGCAGGCTTTCGGCGATGCTGATGGCGACGGGCCCCATCAGCACGGCCGTGGCCGTGCCGGAGACGACCATGCCCAGCGTGACCGTCGCCACGAACACCAGGGCGAGCTGCCCGTAGATGCCCCAGTCCCCCGAATAGTGCAGCAGGAACTGCGCGGCCAGATCCACGCCGCCGCTGCGCTTGAGCGCCAGCGCGAACGGCAGCATCCCCACGATCAGGATCAGCGCCCGCCAATTAATCGAGCGGTACGCCACGTCCAGCGTCACGCAGCCGAAAAGTCCCATCATGAGGCCGCCGATCAGGCCCGCCATCACGTTGGGCACCCAGTCCGTCAACATCAGGAAAATGACCGTGGCCAGCGACAGCAGCGCATGCAGGGCGCGATTGGGCACGGGCACCAGCGAATCGGCTTCGACCGGCATCGCCAGGCTCACCAGGTCGTGTTCCTCGGCCTGCAGGGAAAAAATGCCGGCCCACGGCCCGACCACCAGCAGTGTATCGCCCACCCGCATCTTGGTATCCTGCACGTCGCTCAGGGCCTTTGCGCCGCGCCACAGGCCCACGATGAACAGCCCGTGCCGCGCCAGGACGACGGAATCGCGGGCGCGGGCGCCGACCAGCCGCGATTCGGACGGGACGATGACCTCCACCATCCCCACGTCGCGCGCCTGGTCCGTGAAATACACGCCGGACATCGCCAGCCGCTTGAGCACATGGCGGCCGCAGAAGCCGTCGATGTCGAACCCCTCGGCGTCCATGTCCAGCAGCAGGACGTCGCCGGGTTCCACCACGTCATCCGCCGTGGCGCGCATCACCGACCGCGCAAAGCGCGAACTCCGTTCGATGGCGATGACGCGGGCCGCCTTGCCCAGCTCGTCCGCGCAGACGCCAAGGCGCCGCCCGACGAGGTCGGAGTGCTCTTCCACCAGGAGGCGATAGGCCCGGTTCTGCAGGGAATACTTCGTCGCCCAATCGCCCAGGCTGGGCCGGTTCGCGGCGCGCGGGCCCTGCCCCGCGTCGATCAGCCGCCGGGCAAACAGCATGTAGGCCAGGCCGCCCGCCAGCACCACCACCCCGATCGGCGTGAAATCGAAGAACCCGAAGCCCTCATAGCCCGCATAGCCCAGCGCGCTGTTCAGGACGAGGTTGGGCGTGGTGGCCACCAGCGTCAACATGCCGCTGATGGCGGCCGCCGTGCCCATCGGCATCAGGATGCGCCGGCTGGCCATGCCCGATTTGCGCGCGATCCGCAGCACGATGGGGATGAAAATCGCGACCACGGCGGTGGAACTCATGACCGCGCCCATCGATCCGACCGCGCCCATCACCAGCAGGACCAGCCAGCCTTCGCTCTTGCCGCCATGCCGCAGCAGCAGGTCGCCCACCGCCTGCGCGACGCCCGTGCGCACCAACCCTTCCCCGACGACGAACAGGCACGCGATCAGGATGATGTTGGGATTGGAAAACCCGGCCAGCGCCTCGCGATAGGTCACCGTGCCGCTGAAGGGAAGCAAGACCATGACCAGCAGCGCGACGGCATCGGACCGCGGCCGCCCGATGACGAACAGCACGACCGCCGCGCCCAGGATGCCGAGGACTATCGCCAGTTCGCCGCTCATCGCCGTGTGTTCCCCTGTCCTCGCGTCAGCCTAGAACGCGGTGTTGCCCGTGCTGATCGCCCACACCCCGATGCCGCACGAGACCAGCACGAGCAGCAGGATCGGCCATTCGTAAGGGGCAAAAATGTTCCCGCGCTGCTCGCGCCGCGAAATCAGGAAGAGGATCGTGCCCGGCGCGTAGATGACGCAGGAAAGAATGAAATACCGGAAGCCCCCCGAGTACACCAGTCCGGCCGCATAGACCGTGGCCACCACCGCCAACGCCAGTTCCACCTTGCGGCGCCGGGTCCAGCCGTCATAGGTGTCGCCGCGCAGCGCCAGCATCAGCCCGAACGCCGCCACGAAGAAATACGGGATCAGGCTCATGGAACTGGCCATGTTCTTCAGGAGCACGAAGGTGTCCTCGGTGAAGAGCGTGACGATCAGAAAGAGCTGCACGATGCCGTTGCTGAGCCACAGCGCGGCGGCGGGAACGCCGTGGCGGTTCTCGCGGCCCAGGAACGACGGCATGATGCCCGCGCCGGCCGCGGCGCGCAGGACTTCGGCCGCCAGCAGGATCCAGGCCAGGTAAGCCCCCGCCACCGACACCATCAGCCCCACGCTGACCAGCAGGCTGCTCCAGGGACCGACCGCCGCCCTCAGCACGCCGGCCATCGATGGATTGCGCAGCGATGCGATTTCCGCGCGCGGCAAGACGCCATACGACAGCATGGTGACCAGCACCAGCAGCGCAAGCACCAGCAGGAAGCCGACGATGGTGGCGACCGCCACGTCCTCCCGGCGCTTGGCGTAGCGCGAATACACGCTGGCGCCTTCCACGCCCAGAAACACGAACACCGTGACCAGCATGGTGTTGCGCACCTGTTCGAACAGGCTGCCCTTGCCTTCCCCATCCAGGCCCTCGGCGATGTTGGCGCGCAGGACGTCCAGGTCGACGGCCATGGCCGCGAACACGATGAAGATCGCGATCGGCACGATCTTGGCGATGGTGACCACGGTGTTCATGCCCGCAGCCTGCCGGATGCCGCGCAGGATCAGGAAATGCGTGGACCACAGCAGCACCGAGGACACCAGCACGGCGGGGATCGTGTCGCCGTCGCCGAAAACCGGCAGCACCGCGCCCAGCGTCGCCTTGAAGATGACAAAGTAGCTGACGTTGCCCAGGCAGGCCGCCGTCCAGTAGCCCAGCGCCGCCAGGAACCCGATATACAGCCCGAAGCCGGCCTTGGCATAGGCAAAGATGCCGGCGTCCAGGTCCGGCCGGCGTCGCGCCAGGAACTGGAAGACCATCGCCAGCGTCAGCATGCCGGTGCCTGCAATCGCCCAGGCCACCAGGCCGCCTACCGGACCGGTATTGCGGGCAAAGATGCTGGGCAGCGAAAAAATCCCCGCCCCCACCATCGAGCCGACCACCATGGCGGCCAGCGCCATGCGAGAAAGTTTGGCAGTTTCCCCGCTCACGTTGTTCTCCCGAAAGCGATCCGGTTTTTGCGCGTGCGCGCGGCCGCCGCCCTGGGTAGGGCCGCGGCCGCGCGGCCTGTCGCGCGCCCGCCTGCGTCAGGCGGGATCGCGCGAGATGGGGCACGTCATGCAGTGCCCGCCCCCGCGACCCCGGCCCAGTTCGGCGCCGACGAAAGTGACGACTTCGATGCCCGCCTTGCGCAGCAGCGTATTGGTGTACACGTTGCGGTCATAGGCCAGCACCACCCCCGGCGAGATGCAGACCAGGTTGGCGCCGCTGTCCCACTGCGTGCGCTCGCGGACATAGGCGTTGCCGCCCGTCTGGACGACGCGCATTTTCTTGACGCCGAGCGCGCCGCCGATCACGTCCACCAGCGAGCCCTTGTCCTTGTGCAGCTCCAGCGTGCCGGGCTTGCTGCCCGGCCGGTACGAGAACGCCTGGACGCTGTCGACGATGTCCGGGTACATCAGCACGCAATCGCGGTCCGCGAAGGTCAGCACCGTGTCCAGGTGCATGGCGGCGCGCAGCTTGGGCATGGCGGCCACGATCACCCGGTCCGCCGCTTCTTTCTCGAACAGGGTGGCGGCGAGCTGGCTGATGGCCTGGCGCGAGGTCCGCTCGCTCATGCCGATCATCACCGTGCGGTTGCCGATGGGCATGACGTCCCCGCCTTCCAGCGTGGCCAGCCCATGGTCGGCCGTGGGGTCTCCCCACCAGACGTTGACCTTGCCGGCAAAGCGCGGATGGAACTTGTAGATCGACGAGGTCAGGATCGTCTCTTCGTGCCGCGCGGGCCAGTACAGCGGATTGAGGGTCACGCCGCCGTAGATCCAGCAGGTCGTGTCGCGCGTGTACAGCGTGTTGGGCAGCGGCGGCAGCAGGTATTCCGTGACGCCCGCCGCCTCCTTGATCAGCGCAAGCTGCTCGCCGCCGATCGACTCCGGAAACTCCTCGGTCGACAAGCCGCCGATCAGCGTCTCGGCCAGCTTGCGCGGCGGCAGGCCGTCCAGGTAGCTGCGGATCTCGTCGAGCAGCCCCAGACCCACCTGGTTGGCGACCACCTGGTTGTCCAGGATCCATTTCTTCGCCTCGGGGACCGCGACGGTTTCCGCCAGCAGATTGTGCATTTCCAGGACGTCCACGCCCCGGTCCCGCATCTTGGTCATGAAGTCGAAATGGTCGCGCTTCGCGTTGTCGACCCACATGACGTCATCAAACAGCAGCGCGTCGCAATTGGACGGCGTCAGTCTTTCATGGGCACGTCCCGGCGCGCAGACCATCACCGTGCGCAGTTGCCCGACTTCTGAATGGACTCCAAATTCTTCGGTATCAGCCATGACTAGCTCCCAGACGTTAAATGGTGATCCAGCCGGAGACCAGGCCAACGATGGCGGCCGCGGCTCCGATGGATGCCACGATGAAAACGGTCAACTCCCAACCGGTGAAGAATGACCTGCCCTGCTCGCGCCGGGCCCAGAAGTACAGGACCGATCCGGGCGCGTACAACAGTGCCGACAGCAGCAGGAACTTCAATCCGCCGGCAAGAATCATGAAGATGGTGTAGATGGCTGCGATGCCGGCCACGATCAGGTCGCGCTTGCGGTCCTTGCCGTCGATATAGGTTTCGCCCCGCTTGGCGAGCAGGTAGCCGAATCCCGCGACCAGCAGGTAAGGCACCAGGGACATGGCGCTGGTCAGGCTCAGCATCAGCGCGAAGGCGTCGCGCGACCAGTACGTGCTGATGACGAAGAGCTGCACGATGATGTTGGTCACCCACAGCGCCACGACGGGCACGCCGTTCTTGTTCTCGCGGGCGAACGCGCGCGGCATGTCTTCGTTCTTGGCGGCGGCGTGCATCACTTCGGCGCAGATCAGCGACCAGGCGAGGTACGCGCCCAGCACCGAGATAAGGAGGCCCACGCTCACGAACACCGCGCCCCACGGCCCCACCACGGACTCCAGCACCCCGGCCATCGACGGCTGGCGCAGCGCGGCGATGTCGCTCTGCTGCATGGCCGCATACGGCAGCAGCGTGACCAGCACCATCAGCAGTAGCGCGGTGACAAAGCCGATCAGCGTGGCCACGCCCACGTCCGACCGCTTGGATGCGAACCGGGAGTAGACGCTCGCCCCTTCGATGCCCAGGAACACGAATACTGTCACCAGCATCGTTCGCCGCACCTGCTCGAACAGGCTGTAGCCGCTCATCTCGCCCCAGAAGTTGATGCGGAAGAGATCGACCTTGAACGCCACGAACAGAACGATGATGAACACCACGATCGGGATGATCTTGGCTACCGTCACCACGGCGTTGATGAATGCCGCCTGCTGCACGCCGCGCAGGATCATGAAGTGGAACAGCCAGATGCCGACGGAGGCGACCGCGATCGCGATCACCGTGTTGCCATCCCCGAACACCGGGAAAAAGGCGCCCAGCGTGGACTTGATCAGCACCCAGTACGACACGTTGCCGATGCAGCTGCCGATCCAGTAGCCAAACGCCGAGAGAAAGCCGAGATAGTCGCCGAACCCCGCCTTGGCGTAGGCGAACACACCGGCGTCCAGGTCGGGCTTGCGCTCGGCCAGCGACTGGAACACCCGCGCCAGCGTATACATCCCCGCGCCCGCGATGATCCATGCGATCACGGCGCCGACCACACCCGTCGCGCCGCCAAAGGTCCTGGGCAGCGAGAAGATCCCGGCGCCGATCATCGACCCCACCACCATGCCCGTCAAGGCGAGCAATCCTAGCTTCTTGGGAGTACTGCTTTCCATCATGCACCTCCAGTAATGAGCAAAGACGTGAGCAGATTGGCCGACGTCCCTTTTTTCTGCCCCGGGACGGAAGGCTGTGACGCAGGTACCGCGCGATCAGGTGTTGGCCGCCCCCCGTTTGAAATTTGCGGTCGCGCCATACACCGTCGTCATGACGATGAGCAGCGGAACGCCGATGAAGGTGCCGGGAATGCCCCACACCAGCCCCCAGAAAAACACCGCAACCATCACCATCAGCGGCGACAGCGAAAACGCGCTGCCGGCAAGCCGGGGTTCCAGATAGCAGCCGTAGACGATCTGAATGCAGTTCAGCACCACCAGCACGGCAATGCTCGTCTGCAGCGATCCATACTGGACGAAGGCAAAGAACGCGGGAAACACCGTCGCCACCAACGGCCCCAGGAACGGGATGTAGTTCAGCAGGAACGCGAGCCCGCCCCAGGCGGTCGCCAGCTCCAGGCCGGCATAGATGGCGAACAGCCAGACCGTCACGCCGGTGAGCACGCTGGCCACCGTGCGGATCACCATGTACCAGCGCAGCTTGCTGGCGACCTCGCGGGCGACCGAGATCCAGCGCCGCGCGCGGGCTTCGCCCATCAGGCGCGTCAGCCGGCCCGGCGCCTCGTCCAGTTCAAACAGGCCCAGCGCAATGAAGACGAACGCCAGGAAGATCATGCCCAGCATGCTGTTGATCCGCAGCGCCACTTCCTGGATCGCGCGCACCAGCCACGACACGTTGAAGCTGTCCTGGAACATCTGGATCGCCATGGCGCCGTGCGGATGCAGCGTCTCGGTCTCCAGCGTGAACAGGTTCTGGAAGCGGGCGGCATTGGCCATGACCCATTGCGCGACCAGGCTGAAGCCCCAGGCCGCCAGCGACAGGAACACCATCGACACGACCAGCGCCACGATCAGCACCAGGATGGCGGCCAGCGGCGCGGGCATTTTGCGCCCCAGGTACTGCCGCAGCGGCGCGACCAGGCAAATGAGGAACAGCGCGAACGTCAGCGGAACGAAGACCGGACTGGCCAGGTAAAGCAGGCCCAGCAGCAGGATCGCGAAAATGCCTGACAGTGCAAAAGACGTCATCTTGGAATCACCCCATCAACGCGCCCGACCAGATAGGCATAGAACGGATTGGACGTCAGCCGGGTCAGCGTATCCATGCCGATCACGAAGGCGCCGACCTCGCCGCGCATGGACATGGCGCCCAGGCTGATGCCGAATTCCTCGATGTTCCCCGGGTGGGTGCCGTACAGCGCATCGTCGGTCGGAAAAGGCAGCGCCACGTGCGACAGCGAATAGACCTCGCGCGGGTAGTCCATGCCGATGGCGCGCTCCACGACCTGCGTGGCGTTCGGCTCGATCACGCGTTCGATCATCGCGCTGGACGTGGGACTGGCGTTGGTCACGAAGGTCAGGCGGTAATTGCGCTGTTCGCCGGGCAGCGTGCCGGCCAGCGACCACGCCACGCCGCGCCGGAACAAGGGGCCGAGCTTGGTCGCGCGGTTCAGGTCGAAGAGCACCAGGTCGCTGCCATTGGCGGGCAGGCGGGCATACAGGGCGTTGATGAGCGCGCGCGTGCTGACCGTGAAATCCAGCACCGAATGGAACGTGATGATGGGCGGCAGGCGCTCCAGGCCGCCGGATCGCTGCTGCGCGACCAGCCGGTCCTGCAGGGTCTGCGTCAGCTCGAAGGATTGGCGGGCCGCGTGGACCGGAAAGGAGTTGTACTTGAAGGGGTTGAATTCGGGAACGATGCTGAGCCAGGCGGCCTTGGCGAACGCCGGCAGCACGGCGGGCAGCCCGGCCACCCCCGCGAAGCGCGCAAACGACGTGATGCCCACCATCGGCGAGATCAGCACCAGGCGATCGGGCTTGGCGATGTCGGGGTTATCTAGCGCATCCAGCGTGTGCATCAACGCCAGCGCCCCGCCATTCGAAAACCCCACCAGGTGCAGCGGGCGCGGTGCGGGGACGCGGTGGCGCGCCTCGCGCACGGCCAGCCGCGTGGCCGCCGCCCAGTCTTCCCAATGCGCGTCCGTCAGCCCGCCAGGCACCGTGCCGTGGCCCGGCATCCGGATCGCGATCGCCACGTAGCCGACGGACTGGTAATGGGCGGCGATGTGGCGAAGGCTGTAGGGCGAATCGGTCAGCCCATGCAGCAGGACGGCCACGCCCAGGGGCTCGCCGGCAGGCAGCAGGACGAACGACCGGTTCCAGTCATGGGCGAAATGCTCGGGATACACCTTCGCGCCCGAAAAATAGCGGTTGCTGTCCACCTTGTCCTCGGGCAGCAGCTTGTCGCCGACGTTCTGCCTGACCAGCGCGAACAGCTTGTCCTCGTGGGCCAGGTAGTCGGCCCAGGTGCTCTGGTCCAGCCGTTCGGCGTCCAGCTCCTGCGGCACGTAGGTGTGCCAGGCCGCCAGCGGCGGGCCCTGCTGCAGGTCATAAAGGCGCACGCCCATGAGCGTGACGACCACCAGCAATGCCACGGCCACGGCGATGAGCGCCGCCTTTCTGAGCCGCCGCCACAACGGGCGGGGACCGGAAGGCTGGCCGGCGTTCATGGCTGGGCTCCGGCGCCAGGCGGTGGGGTGGCGGGCGCGGGGGGGACCGCCGTGGGCATGCCGCCCGCCGCAGCCTCGCCCGCAGCAGCGCCGGCCGCCGGAGCGCCGGCCGCCATGAACACCTCCGGCTCGTCGTCGCCGCCCCCCAGCGCCACATACAGCGACACCCCGTTCTGAAGCTGTGAGGCCCGCAGCGACAGCATCTGCTGCTCGGCCGTGAACAGTCCACGGCGGGCGTCAACGACCTCCAGGTAGATCGAGATCCCGTTCATGTAGCGCAACTCGGCGGTCTCGGCCAGCCGGCGCTGGGCCTGGATCGCCGTCTCCTGCGCGACCACCTGCTCCTGGAACCGCTTGCGGTTTTCCAGCGCCGTCGCCACTTCGCTGAACGCGGTCTGCACGGTCTTGCGGTAGGTGGCGACCAGCTCGTCGCGTTGGGCCGTCGCCAGGTCCACGGCCGCCCGCCGCTGTCCGTAGTCGAAGATCGGCCATCCGATCCCCGCGCCGATGTTCCATATCTGGCTGGGCGAGCTGAACAGGTCGGACAGCTCGGTGGACGCATAGCCGAACGAACCGGTCAGCGCGATGCGCGGGAACAGTGCCGCGCGCGCGGCGCCGATGTTCGCGTTGGCGCTGCGCAGCCGGTTCTCGGCCTGGCGGATGTCGGGCCGGACGATCAGCAGGGTCGACGGCAGGCCCGGATCCAGGGCGTCGAACTGCCCCGCCGCCTCGATAGGCCGGCTGGCCGTCATCTCGTGCTGCAGGTTTTCGCCGACCAGCACCCACAGGCGGTTCCAGTGCGCCGCGGTGGCGCGCTGCCACTCCGCAAGCTGGGTCTGCGCCTGGGTGAGCAGAATGGCGGATTGTTCGAAGTCGACGCGCGAGGTGACGCCGGCGTCCAGCCTGTCCTTCGCGACGCCCAGCGCGTAGCTGCGCGTCTCGACGGTGCGCTGGGCCAGCGCGATGCCCTCTTCGCCCGCCAGGGCGTCGTAATACGTGGAAGCCACGTTCGCGATCAGCGTCAGGCGGAACGCGCGCCTGCCCTCCACGGTTGCCAGGTACTGCTGCAGCGCCGACGCGGTCAGGTTGCGCACCCGCCCCCAGAAGTCCAGTTCAAACGACGAGACCATCACCTGCGCGCTGAACTGATTGAACTGCACCGTCTGCCGGCTGCCCGCCAGCGCCGGATCCAGGATGGTGAGCGGCGCCTGGTTGCGCGAGGCCGCCGCCCCCGCGTCGAGCTGCGGCAACTGGTTGGCGCGCTCGATGCGGTAGAAGGCGCGCGCCTGCTCGATCCGCGCCGTGGCGGCGGCCAGGTCCTGGTTCAGCTCCAGGGACCGGGCGATCAGGCGCTTGAGCTGGTCATCGCCGAAGAACTGCTGCCAGGTCACGTCCTGGGCGGCCACGGCGTCCGCCGGCACCTCGCCCGGGAACGTGGGCAGCGTCGCGACCTCCGGCCGGCGATGCTCCGGCGCCATGTTGCAGGCCGACAGCCCCAGGCCCAGCACGGCCGCCGCGGCGATGCGGGCCGGCTTCATGGGTTCTCTCCCTGTTCTCCGGTCTTGGCCGGCCCCGCCGGCGGGACCTTGGGCGCGTCCGCGCGGCGTCCCGACCAGCGCCTGGCGACCATGTAGAACAGCGGCGTGAAGAACCCGCCGAACAACGTCGCGGTCAGCATGCTGCCCATCACGCTGGTGCCCACCGCCTGCCGGCTGGCCGCGCCCGCGCCGGTGGCCAGCACCAGCGGCAGCATGCCCAGCACGAACGTGACGCTGGTCATGATGATGGGACGCAGGCGCTGGCGGGCGGCGTCGACCACCGCCTCCTTCCGGTCGCGGCCCTCCAGTTCTTCCTTGAGGGCGAACTCCACGATCAGGATGCCGTTCTTGGCGGCCAGGCCGATGATGGTGACCAGCCCGATATTGAAATAGATGTCCGCCGACATGCCGCGCCCCAGCGTGAACGCGGCCGCGCCCAGGATCCCGAAGGGCAGGATGAGCAGCACGGACACGGGCACGGACCAGCTCTCGTACAGCGCCGACAGCAGCAGGAACACCACCACCAGCGACAGCCCCAGCAGCAGCGCCACCTGGTTGCCCGCCTGCTGCTCTTCGAACGCCGTCCCGGTCCATTCGTAGGTGATGCCCTGCGGCAGCACGCGCTCGGCAATGGCCTCCATCTCGGCCAGCGCCACGCCGCTGGAGCGGCCGGCGGCGGCTTCGCCCGAAATGGTGATGGAGGGAAAACCGTTGTAGCGTTCGAGCTGTTGCGGGCCGTCGATCCAGCGCATGCGCGAGAACGCCGAAAACGGCACCATTTCGCCCCGGTTGTTGGGAAGCTGCAGCGCCGAGATGTCCTGCGGCTGCATCCGCTGGTCCGCCTCGGCCTGGATGAAGACGCGCTGCACCGAGCCGTCGAGCAGGAAATCGTTGACATAGTTGGAGCCAAAAGCGAGGGTCAGCGCCTGGTTGACCTGCGCCACCTGCAGGCCCAGCGCGCGGGCGTGCACGCGGTCGATCTCCACGTACAGGCGCGGCCCCGGCGGCATGCCGTCCAGCCGCACGCCGGTCAGCACGGGGCTGGCCGCGGCGGCCGCGATCATCGCAGCACCGGTGGCGGCCAGGCCCGCGCCGCCCTGCGCCGTGCGGTCCTGCACCTTCATCGAGAACCCCGACGCATTGCCCATCGACGGAATGGGCGGCGGGTTCAGCGCAAAAATCATGGCCTGCGGAATCGACCGGAAGGCCAGGTTGCTGCGCCCCACCAGCGCGTCGACCGCCTCGCTGCGATCGGTGCGCTCGCTCCACGGATACAGGTCCACGAACGACAGCGCGGCCGTCTGCCCCTGCCCGAAGAAGTTAAAGCCCACCACCGACGCCACGTTGCGCACGGCGCGTTGCTCGCGCAGCATGCTTTCGGCCTGCTGCACCGCCACTTCCGTCTGGTCGGCCGTGGTGCCGGGCGCGCCGGTGTACGACACGAAGAAATACCCCTGGTCCTCCAGCGGCAGGTAGCCGCCCGGCAGGCGCGAGAACAGAAAGACCGTCAGCCCGCAGACGCCCAAAAAGATAAGCATCCAGCGCAGCGGCCGCAGCAGCATGTACTCGACCGCCCGCACGTACTGGCGCGTCATCGCGTCAAAGCCCGCATTGAATTTGTCGAATACCCATTGCTTCGCCTTGGACACGCGTCCCTTGGGCGGCGCGTCGTCCTTGAGCTTGAGCAGCGTGGCGCACAGTGCGGCGCCCAGCGACAACGCCAGCACGGTGGACACGACAATGGCCACCGACAGCGTGATGGAGAACTGGCGGTAGATGGCGCCGCTGGAACCCGGAAACATCGCCATCGGCACGAACACCGCCACCAGGACCAGCGTGCTGGCGATGATCGGCCCCCACACCTGCCCGACCGCCTTGCGCGTCGCCTCGGGCGCCGACAGTTTTTCGTCCTGCATGATGCGGGCGACGTTTTCCGACACGACGATGGCGTCGTCGTTCAGCACCCCGATCGCCACCACCATGCCAAAGAGCGACAGCAGGTTGATGGACGCGCCGAAAAGAAACAGGCCGGCGCAGGTGCCCACCAGCGCGATCGGCACGATCAGGGTCGGGATCAGCGTGCTGCGCCAGCTCTGCAGGAACAGGAACACCATCGCCGTCACCAGCAGCAGCGCCTCGACCATGGTGACCAGCACGGAGCTGATGGACGTCGTGATGAAGGGGGTCGTGTCAAACGGCACCGTCCAGCCGACCCCGGCCGGGAACACGGTCTCCAGTTCCGTCATGCGCTGGCGCACCTGGCGCGCGACGTCCAGCGCGTTGGCGTCGTTGGCAAGCTGGATGGCGATGCCCGCGGCCTCCTTGCCGTTGACGCTGAGCCGGAAGTTGTAGCTTTCCTTGCCCAATTCCACCCGCGCCACGTCGCCCAGCCGCACGAGCGAGCCGTCGTTGTTGACGCGCAGGATCACCTGCCGGAACTGCTCGGGGGTCGAGAACCGGCTCTGCGCGACGATCTGGGCGTTGAAATCCGCCCCCAGGGCCAGCGGCAGGTCGCCCAGCGACCCGCCGATGGTCTGCGCGTTCTGTTCCTGCACCGCGCGCATCGCGTCGCTGGCCGACATCTGGAAGCTGGCCAGCCTGCGCTCGTCCAGCCAGATCCGCATGGCGTACGACGAGCCGAAAAGCTGCACGTCGCCCACGCCAGGGATGCGGCGCAGTTCATTGAGGATGTTGTTCGAGGCAAAGTTGCCCATCTGGACCGCGCTGACGTCGCCGGTCTCCGACTGCAGCGCCAGCAGCATCAGAAAGCCGGATGACGCCTTGGTGACCGCCACGCCCAGTTGGCGAACTTCCTGCGGCAAGCGCGGCTCGACCCGGCTCAACCGGTCCTGCACCTGGCTGCGCGCCACGTCCAGGTCGGTGCCGGGCTTGAGCGTCACCGTGATCTGCGAGGTCCCGTTGGCGCGGCTGACCGACGCCATATAGAGGAAGTTGTCGACCCCGTTCATTTCCTCTTCGATGATCGACGTGACCGTGCGGTCGATGGTGGTCGTGTCCGCCCCCCGGAAGGTCGACTGGATCGTGATCGACGGCGGCGCAATGTTCGGATACTGCTCGACCGGCAACAGCACCAGCGAGATCACGCCGAACAGCAGGACGAACAGCCCCACCACCCAGGCAAACACCGGCCGCGCCACGAAGAATGAGCCCATCGCCGACTCCGCTAGGGTTTTGCGTTTTGCTGCTCGACGGCCTCGACCTGCTGGCCGGGCCTGATCCTGTGCCAGCCGTCCACCACGATCCGCTCTCCCGGCTCCAGGCCGCGGCGCACCAGCCAACTGCCCGCGATCTGCTCGCCGACCTCGATCTGCCGGGGCTGGGCCGTGCCGTCGGGGCCGACGACGAAGACGGTGGCCGTGTCACCGCTCAGCCGCGCCGCCCGCGCCGGGATCAGGATGCCGTCCTGGCGCACGCCGACAAGGATCTGGCCCGTGACGAACTGCCCGGGCAGCAGTTCCCGGTTGGCATTGTCGAAACGGGCGCGTATGGTCTGCGCGCCGGTGGTCCGGTCCACGCTCAGGTCCGCAAAGTCCACCACCCCGGTTTCGCCAAACTCGCGGCCATTGGCGAGCGTCAGGCGCACCTGGAAGGTATTGCCCTGCGCGGTGGCCAGCGCGCCGGACCGGGCGTAGTCCGTCAGGTCCATGATGGCGGTGTTGGACTTGGTGAAGGTGGCGCTGATCGGCGACAACTGGTTGACCTGCGCGAGCAGAGTGGCCGCCGATGCGCTCACCAGCGCGCCTTCGGTGACCAGCGCGCGTCCGACGCGCCCCGCGATGGGCGCCCTGACCGTGCACCGGTCCAGCCGCAACTGCGCCAGCGTGACGGCCGCTTGCGCGTCCGCCACATTGGCCTGGGCCTGGCCCAGCGCCGCCAGCGCGGCTTCGTACTCCTGCGCGCTGACCGCCTGGCGCTTGACCAGCGGGCGGAACCGCTCCGTGACCGAGCGGGCGTTGGTCTGCACCGCCTGCGCGCGCTGCAGCATGGCATTGGCCTGCGCAAGCTGCGCCTGGTAGTCGGCGGGATCGATCTGGAACAAGGGGTCGCCGGCCTGGACGTCGCTACCCTCGGTGTAGAGCAGCTTTTCGACGATGCCGTCCACGCGCGCCCGGACTTCGGCGGTGCGGATGGGCTCGATCCGCCCGGGCAGGTCCACATTCAAGTCCACGGGCTGGCGCCCGACGGTGACCACCACGACTTTCATCGGCGGAATCGTGACGGCCGACGCGTCGTTCCGATCCCCACACCCCGCCAAAGCCAGCGTCCAGGCGCCCACGGCATGCAACAGGACACGACGGACATTGCAGCTACTTTGCGTCATCCACTACTCCCAGGCGGTCGGACTCGAGGTCTCGCGCTGCCCTTTGCCCCGCGCCGGCGGAAAGGGCCCAACTAGCACTGATCAAAGGCGCGACTGGCGCGCCGGACTGGCGTTGATGTTTGGGTATCCCGGCGCGACGAAGCGCCGGGGGGACATTGAGTCGAGGACGGGAGGAGACGCCGACCGGGAGAAATCCGTTCGGGGGAGCGCCTGCCTGGCAGGGCGACGCCGGTTCTGGCCCGGCATTGGCCGCCGGGCGCTGCATAGAACCATCGAGACCATCGAGACCATCGACTTTCGCACAGGCATCCTTTATGTCGTTGACAAGGGAAACTGGCAGAAAAAGTGCTACGTGGTCGTAAGCGGGCAAGGCAGCGGTCCGCCTGCGGGCGCGGGCACGGATCATGCTGGGTCCGCGCGCAAACACAGCTTAAGTAGGGACGGCGCTTAACGCAAGTTTTTATCGTTCAAACGTTTTTGCCGGCAAATGCGACGGCCAAGGTGGCAGCGACGCATCGATGCAACAATTGTCTGAAAGGACGATGGCGCGCCGGCGGCAAGGTGGCGCGCGTCGCGGGACATGCCGGTGAGCCTGCACGCCGCGCGCGTCAGCCCAGCATCGCGGCCAGCGCGCGCAGGCGGCGCTCAGGGAAGCGTGTGCGCGTCCTCGGTCAGCACCTGCATCAGGGCCTCCACCGAATACGGCTTCTGCATCACCGGAAAGCCCAATGCGCGCGGTCCCGCCATTGCGTCGCTGTAGCCGCTGGCCAGCACGATGCGGATGGCGGGCCAGCGTTCCCGTATCCGGCGCGCCAGATCCATGCCATTCATGCCGGGCAGCACCAGGTCCAGGATGGCCAGGTCGAAGCCGCCGTCGCGCTTTTCCAGCTCGCGCAGGGCCTGTTCGGCGTCGACTGTCCAGGTCAGTTCCTGCCCAAGCTCCTCCAGCCACGCCGAGACCACTTCGCCCACCATGCGGTTGTCTTCGACGAGCAGCACCTCGCGGCGCACCGGAGCATTTGCCGTGGAGTCTGAGGCCGACGTGTCGGGCGCCTCGGCGGCCGGTCTGGCGGCCGGCAGGAACAGCGTGAACGTCGCGCCCTGCCCCCGCACGCTGTCCACCGTGACGTCGCCCCCGGATTGCTGCACAAAGCCCTGCACCTGGCTCAGTCCCAGACCCGAATTCTCATGCTGGCCCTTGGTCGTGAAAAAGGGCTCGAATACGTGCGCCAGCACGCCCGGCTCGATGCCGGCGCCCGAGTCCTGCACCGACAGCGCCACATACGGCCCCGCGAGGTTCTTCCTGCCTTCCTGCAGCGCCGGGTCGCGCACGACCTGGGCCGATATCCGGATCTGGCCGCCGGAAGGCATCGCATCCCGCGCGTTGATGACCAGATTGAGCAGGGCCGACTCGAGCTGGGCCGGGTCGGCGAAAATCGTGCAATTGCCCGGCCCGAACTCGTAGCTGATCGCCACGGACGAGCCCACCGACGTCTCGAACAGTGGGCGCAGCGACGCCAGGCTGTCCCGCACGTCGAACGCGTGCGGCTGCAGCGGCTGCTTCTTGGCATAGGCCAGCAGTTGCCGGGTGAGCTGGGCCGCCTTTTCCGTCGTGTCGATGATGATGCCGACGTAGCGCATCAGCGATGCCGGCAGGTCGGGATAGCGTTTCACGAACTCGGCGGAGAACCGGATCGCCGTCAGGAAATTATTGAAATCATGGGCCACGCCGCCTGTCAGGCGGCCGATCGCTTCCATGCGCCGGGCGTGGTGCATCGAGTCGCGGGCTTCCTGGAGCTGCTCGTGGCGCTCTTTCTGCTCGGTGATGTCGCGGGTGATCTTGGCATAGCCGACAAGCGCGCCGCGATCATCGTGGACGGGGTCGATCACCACGCTGCACCAGAAGGTGCTGCCGTCCTTGCGCACGCGCCAGCCTTCCGCCTCGAAACGCCCTTCAAGCCGGGCGGTCTCCAGCGCATGCCGGGGCACCTGCGCGATCCGGTCGCTCTCCGTGTAGAAAACGGAAAAATGCTGCCCGATGATCTCGTCCGCGGTGTACCCCTTGAAGCGCTCGGCGCCGGGATTCCAGCTACTGACGCGGCCTTCGGCGTCCAGTAGATAGATGGCGTAGTCCCGCACCGCCCCCACCAGCAGGCGATAGCGGTCCTCGGACGGAAAATCCGGTAAAGAAGTCATGCAATGTCCCCACCTGCATATTGGATCAAGCCCAGGTTGTCGTCAGCAAACGGCGTGCCGGGGTCAAAGGAGGGACTTTACCAATGTTGAGCCGGGCACGGAATTTGCTGGAAACCCGTCCATAGGCGGCCCATCCCTGGCGCCGCCCGGGTACAGAGGGCATTAGCAATGCAACCTATACGAAAAGCTGTATTCCCCGTTGCGGGCCTGGGCACCCGCTTTCTTCCGGCCACCAAGGCCATGCCCAAGGAAATGCTGCCCATCGTCGACCGGCCCTTGATCCAGTATGCCGTCGAGGAAGCCGTCGCGGCCGGCATCACCGAGCTGATCTTTGTCACGGGGCGCAACAAGCGCGCCATCGAAGACCATTTCGACCGCGTGCCGGAACTGGAATACGACCTGGAAGCCAAAAATAAGAACGCGCTGCTGGAAACCGTGCGCAACGTGATCCCGGACAGCATCAAATGCGTCTACACGCGCCAGCCGGCCGCGCTGGGCCTGGGCCACGCCGTGCTGTGCGCGGCGACCATCGTCGGCAACGAGCCCTTCGCCGTCCTGCTGGCGGACGACCTGATCGACGCCGACGCCCCCGTCATCGGCGAGATGATGAAGGTCGCCCGCGAATTCGAGGGCAGCGTCCTGGCCGTCCAGCAGGTTCCCAAGGCCCATACCAACCAATACGGCATCGTGTCCGGCGCCCGCAAGGCGCACGGCGTCCTGAGCTTGACGGGCATCGTGGAAAAGCCCAAGCCCGAAGACGCGCCAACGGACCTGGCCGTGGTCGGACGGTACATCCTGGAGCCCGAGATATTCGGTCTGCTCGAAAGCACGCAGGCCGGCGTGGGCGGCGAAATCCAGTTGACCGACGGCATCGCCGCCCTGCTCGCGTCGCGCAAGGTCTACGGCTTCGAGTACGAGGGCGTGCGCTACGACTGCGGCAGCAAGGAAGGCTTTTACCGCGCCACCATGGAGATCGGGCGCAAGTATCACAATCTGGCCTGACGTGGCTTAGCCCTTCATCGTCGCAAGCCCCCTCGCGCGCGCACGTCCCGTGCGCCCGCGACATGCTGCGATGCGTATTGACCGTGCAGGATCGCCATGTCCCAATACCCTTGCGCGATCAACACAGGAGGCGAACATGCCCAACCATGCCTACAAGCGCGTCATGGAAGTGGTGGCCGCTGCCGACGATGGCACGACTTACCGGATCGACCGCTATTGCCGCTCGCAATCCGAAGGCGACGACACGACAAATTCCTATTGCTGCCTGCCCGATGGCCAGCGGGTGCTTTGGCGCGGCGATGGTCACTACCAGTTGCCTGACGGCACCATCGTCGCGACCGTGGCGTCGCGGCTCTGCCAATAGGCTCTGCGAATAGACAGCCGGCCGAGGCCCACCCGCTTCTCCGCCTTGGGCCGCGGCTTCGGCTACATGTTGCGCAGCATCAGGCCCACCAGGAACAGGACGGCCACGACGGCGATCCAGATCGCCAGCATCAGCCAGGGCCCGCGGCCCGTCCTGGCGCCGCGGCGCGCCGGCCGCACGGGGGGTTGGGAATCATCGGCCGGTTTCATGGTGTCCTCCTGGCGCGCGGCGCCGGGGAATGATTATTTCGTCTTCGCGGACACGCTTTGCTGCAGGGCCTTGGCGGCCTGAAGATGCTGCTGCAGGCTGGGAAGCGTTTCGATCGCGAACTGCTTGACCTCAGGATCCTTCACCTCCTTGGAGGCCTTTTCGAACAGCTTCACCGCGGACTCGTGCGCGTCCACCCCGATCTCGTCGGCATACGCCTTGTCGAACCCTTCATCGCGCAGTCCCAAGGCCTTGAGCTTGGCCGTCTGCATCAGGGAAGGATCCTTGGGCGGCTCATAGCCCTTGCTCTTGGCCAGGGCTTCAAGCTGCTGGCCGACCTTGGTGTGATCATCGATCATCTTCTGCGCAAATTGCTTTACCTCGGCATTTTTTGACTTCTCCAGCGCCATCTTGCTGCCGGCGATCTCCATATGACCGGACTCCGCGGCATCGGTCAGAAAGCCGCGGGCTTCGCTGTCCAGCTTGTTGGTCGCGGCGGGCACCTGGCCGCCAGAGGTTGCCGGCGTCTGCGCCAGCGCAACCGACCCCATGCTCAAGACCATCGCGGCGCCAAGCCCCAGCTTCAAAAGATTGTTCTTCATGCAGTCCTCCAGTAAGAAACTCGTCTCGCCGAATGACGGCTTGGTGCCGCCCGGCGAGCGCCTACCATGCAGCAAGCGTCATGCCCGCTCCTGGCACGCGTGCCGCTTCTGGGTGGCTAGCCGCTGTCGTGGCTCGTTACCGCAAGTTTTACGTCGATGTAACAAAGAAACGCAGCGTTACACGCACTTCGTTGCATACGCGAAGTGCGCTGGGCAAACTAAGCGCTCGCATCTTTTGGGAGAGTTGCCATGCAAGTGGATATCCAGAAGCTGGGAGCAGACGCCGCGCGCCAGGGGTTGACCCTTTTGGATTGCCCCTACCTTCGCACCGCAGCCATGCCTGCGCAAACCGGCGAATCCGTCACGGAATGGCGCAGCCGTGTGGAAATGTGGAAAGCGGGCTGGAAGGCCGGAGTCAAATCCCGCGCCGTCGTGAGCCGCGCCCCCTCGTCCCCCTTCATGAGCGCGCGCAGGTAGCCACTGCCTGCCGCGAGAGTACCCGGCCAGGGCCTCCTCGTTCTGGCCTCCCACTTTGGGCGTGCCAGCACTGGTCGAAAACTTTTGCACTTTGTTGCACCACGGCCCCGCGGTTTCCGGAAAATGCTGCCCGCAGGGCGATTCCTGTGACCCCCATGCTTTGGAGCGCACGATGAATACTGAATCAGGTATTTGCGTAGATGGATTCAAAGTCCACTGCGATGTCATTGAGTTGCCGAGCGGCCAATACCGCCTGGACGTCAAGACCCGGCGCGACGGCGACCAGACCGAAGGGCAATCTGTGTGGCCGATCCCGAGCGGCAAGCTGTTTTCCGCGCAGCATGACGCCGAACGGCACGCGAAATGGATTCTCAAGGGGATCCGGCGGGTCGATGCGAGCGGCGCGCCTCAGTTCTGCCTGACTTGACGGCACCCGAACTGCGAACAACCGGGAGCGCCTGCGGGCGCTCTCTTCTTTTTCCGGTCATTGCCGCGGTCGAATCGCCCCTACACCCCGGAGGCCATTCAACCGGACCGGTACTCATGCGCCATTCTTCGCATTTATTCGCCGGCTGCGTTGACGGCGCCCGTTCCTATTCAGTACCGTAAAAAAGTGAGTTCAAGCTCACGATTTATCAATAAGCCATTTCTCAATAAGCCATTTCTCAATAAGCCATTTCTCAATAAGCCATTTCGTCTGCAAGCCAACCCAGGAGCTCGAACATGAAGAAGCACCTAGTGATGATTGGTCTGCTTGGATCGTTGACCTTCTCGGTCACGGGCCAGGCAGCGGACGCGAAAAAGCCTCTCGCCATGTGGCAATGCCAGGATTTCCTGGGCGTGCAAGAGTCCTTTCGCCCCGTTGTAGTGAGCTATGCAGAAGCGCTTAACCACAAAGGCAAGCCGGAAGAGGCCGTACTGGACGTGGAGGGCATCAGCTCCCGCACGCCGCTACTGGTCAAGCAGTGCAATGAAAATCCGAAGCTCATGCTGCGCGACGCCCTGGCCGGCCTGAAGAAGTAATCGCCCCTGCCCCTGGGGCTCGCCTCAGGGGTTCGTCCCGCCACCCCGCAAGGTGCGCAGCCGATGCACCTGCTCGTCAAGCTGCGCCCGCAACCGCTCAAGCTCCGCCAAGTCCGCGGACTGCGCGGCCGCGGCGCGGACCTGCGCGACCATCGTGGCCAGGTGCGCGAGGTCGGGGTCGGGCAAAGGGTCGCTCACTCGCCGCACCTGCAGGCGGCGCATCAATTCGGCAACCCGGTCGCGCATCGCAATGGCCGCCATGGCTCTGAGCGGCTGGCGCAGGAAGCGCGGCCATCCCAGCGCCCCGCCCGCGGCCAATGCGGCCGTCCTCACCCACGCCCCGCCCGGTCCGCCCGACCTCCCCGCCGGCACGCCGCGCGGCAAGGCAATGGCGAGCGCCTGGCGGTCGCCCTCCATCTTGGCCAGCAGGGCCTCTTTGTCAGCCAGCGTGGTGGTCTTGGACATAATGGCTCCGGGCGGCGGCGGTATCCAGGCGCACCTGGTGGCTCAGCTCCGCAAATGGCGACCCCTTGGGCGCGCTGCGGGTCGAAATGGCCAGCGAAATCAACGTGATGAGCAGCCACGCGCCCGCCACCAGCCAGGCGGCCAGCTTGCGATGCTCGGTATCCCAGAAGCTCACGATGGCGGCCACCGACACGAATCCCAAGGTGCCCAGCGCGCAGAACACAAGCGCAATGCTGCTGATCACGGTTGCGACCAGCGCGGCACGGTACAGCGACAACTCGATGCCGACCAGCTCCACATAATCCCCCGAGCGTTCCGCGGCAAACGCCGCGATGCGGCGCAATCTGCGCAATCGTTCCGAAATCATGGCGTCTCCTTGGGGCGATGACGCGTGAGGTCAGCAATTGCCATACCCGTCTTTCAAGACGGCTACGGGATGATGGTCGATACCGGCCTTTTTCATGACTTTTGTCAATTTGCACCACGATTCGAATGTTAGGGTGGTTCGACGCAGTTGCGCTGTAACGACACGGGACGGCACACCCGGTAGAAATGGAGTGCCGATGTTCGGGACGTTCGGGCGGATCGCCTCGTGATCGCACGCCCCATCGCCTTTGCCGCAGACTGGAGAGCCTGTCATGACTATCAATCGTGGAAAGCTCATGCAGTGTCCATGGCGCCAGATCGCTACGGCGTTGATGACTGTTCTTGCCACAGCGGGAATTGCCGCCGCTCAGCAGTCCAACGCGCCGCTCGGCTCTCCCGCTGCCACGCGAGCGATCGACGGACTCCAGCTACCTGCGCCCGAAGTCCCCTTTGGCGGCAAGATAGAACGCAACGCGATGCAGTCGACCCCGTTCTGGCAGCCTCGCATCGCTCCGCCCAACGGGGCCCCGAACGTGCTTTTGATCATCACCGACGACGTGGGCTTCGGCGCGCCGGCCACCTTTGGCGGCGTCATCCCGACGCCAGCGCTCGACAAGATCGCCGCGATGGGCTTGCGCTACACCAACATGCATTCCACCGCCCTCTGTTCGCCCACCCGGGCCGCGCTGATAACCGGGCGCAACCACCATTCGTCCGGCTTTGGCGTGATATCGGAACAGGCGACCGGATACCCCGGTTATGACAGCGTCATCACCAAGGACAAAGCCACCGTCGGCACGATCCTCAAGGGCAACGGGTACAACACGTCCTGGTTTGGAAAGAACCACAACACGCCGGGCTACCAAGTCAGCATGGCGGGGCCCTTCGATCAGTGGCCCACGGGCATGGGCTTCGACTACTTCTACGGCTTCATGGGCGGCGACACGAGCCAGTGGACGCCGGGCAACCTGTTCCGCAACACGACGCAGATATACCCATTCGAAACCCGGAAGGGCTACAACCTGATCACCGCCATGGCTGACGAAGCCATCGACTACATGTCCCAACTGAACGCGCTGGCGCCCGATCAGCCGTGGCTGGTCTACTACGCGCCGGGCGGCACCCACGCGCCGCACCATCCAACGCCGGAATGGATCAAGAAGATCGAAGACATGCACCTCTTCGACGACGGCTGGAACAAGCTGCGGGACACCATCTTCGCCAATCAGAAAAAGCTCGGTGTCATCCCGCAGACAGCGGAGCTTACCCCTTGGCCGTCGGACCTATTGAAGAACTGGGAGCAGTTGACCGATGACGAAAAGAAGATGTTCATCCGGCAGGCCAATGTCTACGCCGCATACCTCGCCTACACCGACGCCGAGATCGGGCGGGTCATCCAGGCCGTCGAAGACGCCGGCGAATTGGACAACACGCTCATCATCTACATTTCTGGCGACAATGGTTCGTCGGCCGAAGGCACGCTACTGGGAACGCCGAACGAAGTGGCGATGTTCAACGGCGTCGAAGTGCCTGTCAGCGCGCAACTGAAGCATTTCTACGACATCTGGGGCTCGGAACACACCTATAACCACATGGCCGTTCCGTGGTCCTGGGCTTTCGACACCCCGTTCAAGTGGACCAAGCAGATATCGTCCTATTTTGGCGGCACCCGGCAAGGCATGGCGATCGCCTGGCCCAAGGTCATCACGGACAAGGGCGGCATACGCAACCAGTTCGCCCATGTCATCGACATCGCCCCGACGATACTGGAGGCCGCGTCCATTCGCGAACCCTCGGTGGTGGACGGCATCGCGCAAAGCCCAATGGAAGGTTCAAGCCTGATGTACACCTTCGACGCGGCCAACGCCAAGGTCCCTGGTCGGCACCTGACTCAATACTTCGAGATGTTTGGCAATTACGCCATCTACCACGAGGGCTGGATGCTGGTGGACAAGGTCACCCGTCCGTCATGGGTAACGGCAGGTCCGCAGGACGTCAACCCGGCCAAGGCGGATTGGGCGCTTTACAACATCAATACCGACTGGACCCAGAACCACGACGTGGCCGCGCGCCATCCCGAGAAGGTCAAGGAGCTGGAAGCGATTTGGTGGCGGGAAGCCAAGAAGTACAACGTGATGCCGCTCGACGCCTCGGTGGTAAGTCGTCTGGTCACGCCACGTCCGTCCAGCACCGCCGGGCGCTCGGATTTCACATTTCCCGGCAGGATGACCGGCATCTCGAATGGCGTCGCCCCCTCCATCCTGAACGCCTCCTACACCATCACCGCCGAGGTGACGGTGCCCGAGGGCGGCGGCGAAGGCATGATCATCACGCAGGGCGGCCGCTTCACCGGCTACGGCTTGTTTCTCCGCAAAGGCAAGCCCACCTTCGTCTGGAACCTGTTCGGTCTCCAGAAAGTAGCCTGGGAGGCGCCCGACGCGCTGGCGCCCGGCAAACATACGCTTGTTTTCGACTTCAACTATGACGGACTCGGCGCGGCGACGCTCGCCTTCAACGACTTCAGCGGCATCGGCAAAGGCGGCATGGGTGAATTGAAGGTCGACGGCGCGGTCGTGGCGAAGCAGAAGATGGAGTACACGGTCCCGCTCATCCTGGCCTGGGACGAGAACATGGATATCGGCTCCGACACTGGCACGCCCGTGGATGACGCGGCGTATGCGGTGCCTTTCCCGTTCACGGGATCCATCGACAGCTTGAACCTGATCGTCAACCGGCCAGTTCTGAGCGACGCCGACAAGGCCAGGCTTGAAGATGCCATGAAGAAGGCCTCGGACTAGTCGGTGAGACGGATGGTGATATGGGGTGATAGGCAACGAAAAGGACCACCGTCACTGGGCGACGCAGTACGGGGTGCGACAGCCGCTGGCTGCGTTCGTCCTCGCACAGTTGCAGGCACAATTCGCGCTCGATCTGGCTGATCCGCTCCAAATCGATACCAATCGGCCTGACGGTGCTCTTGAGAAGCCCCCCAAGAAAACAATCCCCATTGCCTTCGTGCCGTGGCTGATGCCGGGAGAATCGCCTGTCTCCCAGCCTTAGAGGGACTGTTAAAATTCCTCGACCCCGTAAACGACCGCACGCCATGGCATCCGCCAAGAACAATGACATTCAGTGTCTTCGAGCATTCGCTATTTTGTTGGTGCTCGTCCAGCATACGCGTGCTCGCATCCCTACCCCAGACATCCACGCTAGACTATTCGAGCATGCTGCGTTTTGGCCTGGCGTGGACATATTCTTTGCCATCTCCGGCTTCTTGATCTGCCAAACTTTTCTGCGGGACCTGAATGCCAGTAGTTCGCGACGCGATGCGTTCAAAGAGTTCTGGATTCGAAGAGTTGCCCGGCTTCTGCCCGCTGTCATCTTTTGGGTCGCCATATCAGTCGCTGTCGCTGCGTATACCGTTTCCTATAGCGGAGCGGATCCAATAAAAGTAGCCGCCGGCGGAGCTATGTCCATATTGGGGCTATCCAACCTGTGGTGGGTAGAGTGCGTCAAGGCGGGTCGGGATGTATGCGGAAGCGCTGACTTCAACGGTGTGACTTGGTCCCTTTCGCTGGAATGGCAACTATATGCCATCCTGACTGCGCTGATCTTCTTTGCAGGAAAGCGAAGGGCAATCGGGCTGTTGATTATCGCAGCGGTGTTAATGTCTTTCCTGCCCGCTCCCAGCTTCTCGTACCCATGGGCATTCAGAATTCAGGCATTCTCTCTCGGCGCGGTGACTTATTGCGTGCTGAGTCGGCACCCCGGCGAACTACCAAAGCTGCCAATAAATACCATGGTATCTCTAATCCTGGTGGCCATAGGGATTCTTATATGCGTCATTGCTCCGGTCAAACTCCATGAGCCACTAGTCATTCCGACAATTGCACTTGGAGCATTGCTCTGCCTGCTCGGATCTCTTGGCGAAAGACCCTTCTCGCAATCCCGCGCTTTTTCTCCGCTGATCTGGATTGGCGAGAGATCCTATTCCATATACCTATGCCATCTTCCGATAATCCTCTTCGTGCGCGAGACGATGCAGAGGACACTTGGGCTAGCTAACACGCCGACCAATCAAGCCATTGCGCTGCTGTCCGTTGCCTGCTTGGTAGCGCTGTGCGCCGACTTGTCATACCGCTATATCGAATTGCCTTTTCAAGAGTGGGCAAAGAGAAAGCTCGCAGCAGGCTCGCTCACCTTAAGCCCCCGGCCATCCAATATTGAGCGCAGCAGTTGTCCCCGGTAGTGGACACCATGTCGAAGACTAAACCGCCCCGGCTATCGCGGAGGCTGTTTGGTTAAATTAAAACGACCTCGTCGGCGGTTCTGCTGAGTTGGGTGGAGATCATTACGTCCTCGTTGACGTGCGCCCATGCCCTGGCTTGAGCCCTGGGTCTGGGAACTCGCAACGCGCCACGTCCTTGAATGTAGAGAGCTGTGTAATTGGCGTCGTGAGAGATGCGCATCGACTTGTCATTCGGGAAGTCGATCGGCAACCGATTGGCAATCTGTTCCGGTGACCAACCGTTTACCCATTTTCGGTCACCTCGACGTGGCTTATTGCGCCCCTTGAACGGGGGCCTGCCTACGCCCGCCGATCACACGGCCATCGGCGTCGTACACGTTGCCTTCCACTGCGCGACCGCAGGCTCGATACTCTAGGCGCCCACAACGAGTCGCGCGAAACGGTTGATGGGCTGCGTCCGATGCGGCGGGCGATCTCGCGCACACCAACGCCGTGGATCGAAAGCAATGCTATCTCTTCTCGCTCTGCAAATGACAAATACCTACAGAGTGTGGGCTTCGACATGAAAAGTGGCATGCCGCCACGATAGTGGAACCAACGCGCGCCCACCGCTGGGTATACGCCAACCAACTCTCCGGCTCTCTCGCTCGTGATGCCGGTGGCGATTTGCTCCCAAAATCGATGCTCAGTTTCATGTCCAAGCGACGGCGCACCTGGCGAGTGCATCGCGTCTCGCCCTGTCAACCGATAAAGCGTGCTGTAGTTCAACTCATGCAACACCTCTTCGGTTAAGGGTATTGCGACGACCGGTTCAATCCGCCTTGCGATTCCCTATCGGAGTGATGGGTCAGAGAACCGCCCTTGCCGGGATGGCGGGCGTATAACGCCTGCTCCAACGCATCGAGCACGAAGTCTGTCGTCATGGACTTGCTGCGCCAGCCGACGATGCGCCGGGCGTGAACATCTATGACGAAGGCCACGTACGCCGCACGCCTTGCAGGTCCTGGGCACGCATCAAACGCTCGACAGTGCAACGGGCCACCGTCACGCCTTCGCGGTTCAGTTGCCGCCAGACCTTGTCCGCACCGTACACGAGACGGTTCTCCTGCCAGATCCGGTGAACAGGCGGCGTCAGATGTTCGTCACGCAGAGCACGGTCGCTGCGCCGCGACGATTCGCGCAGCCGCGCGGCGTGGCGCCGATAGGCCGACGGGGCAACCTGCAACACCTTGCAGATCGGCTCGACCCCGTAGACCTCCCGGTGTCGGTCGATGTAGGTGTTTACGACTTCAGCTTGCGGTCGAGCTCCGCCTGCGCAAAAAAGCGCTGGCCGTGCGCAGGATGTCGTTGGCTCGGCGAAGTTCGCGGTTCTCCCGCTCCAGCACCTTGATCCGTTCGCGCTCGCTGGTCGTGACGCCTTCGCGCTGCCCGCTGTCGACTTCATGGCGCTTGACCCAGGTCAGCAGCGTCTGCGCCGAGCAACCAATCTTGGGCGCGATCGACTCGACGCCACCCACAGCGATGGATACTCGTTGCGATGATCCTGCACCAGGCGCACTGCGCGCTCGCGCACTTCCGGGGAAAACTTGTTCGCGTTGTTCTTGCTCATGGCTCAAATTGTCTCCAGACTTGGAGCCTCCGCGACACCCGGGGCGGTTCACACTGCGTTAAGCGCTGCCTGCTACGGCAGCCAGGGCAACGCAGGGCCTGTAGCTGATGACTAATTCCTCGAATTCCAGGGAATTACGAGGTGTCGTCAGGCAATGCGTTGCCCGAGATTCATCTGAATGTCACGCCACTGTGGCCCTACATTTTCATGAATCTTGATCTAAACGCTATTACGAGTTGCAGGCCTGTCATAAATTGGTAAAGTAATCCACGCTCTTAGAGCGAGCTGACGATTGAGTAAAGCCATACAACCTACTATTGCATTGGAGCAATCGATGACCCGGCTTATCAACGACCACATCGCCAATAAGGCAAAAGACAAGCTGACGATCGTCGCAGCCGACGAGCCTTGCGCTGCCGGCCTTAACCATCTTTATGTAATCAGTGGCTTTAACCCGGATACCAACCCGGCTTGCGCGGTCGAAGATGGGAAGGATTCGACCGCCGAGCAGACGACCATTCTGTTCCAGAATGGTCAGGTTCGCGAGGTGGGGGAGAACGGTGTAACGAATGAAGCGCTGCTGGCCATTGTGGTTGACCGCCTGCGCTGCATCCAGGCTGGGCTTGGCGCCTCCCCTACCTACGGGATTGCGCTGACGAAGCTTGAAGATGCTCTTGATTGCCTTAAGCACAAAACTATCTTGATGGGACGCTCTCAACTGCTAGGCATGCCTCTTAGCAGCTAGATAACACTCGGCTCGCGCTCCACCAGGCAGCGCGAGTCACGAAGGAAGCAGGGCCGACCAACCGTCGGCCCTTTTCTTTGGCCGCGTGTCTGTATTGCGTCCTGGAACCGTCAGGGGCGATGCAGACCGGAAGTTCTATCTGTCAGCCCGTTCTATGAGCGAGCTGACGAATGAACAAGGAGATAGGTCATGGCCAACATCAAGTACTTCAGCGACGTGACCGGCGGCGCCATCGCACTCACCGCGCCGCACGGCATGCCGAACAAGGAATTCGCCGCACGCTGACCGGGTGTACAGGGCATACGCTCGACGGCTAGGGGCGAGAACCCAGAGACTCATGCCAACCCAGCCAGTACGCGCGGGGTGTACGTACGACCGGCGCGGGGTCGTTATGATCAAAAGCGCCTGATGCCACCAATTGGCGTTCTTGCCACCATCGATGCAAAGAAAAAGGCGCTTCGGAGTTAACCTAAGCGCCTGATTCTATTCGTATTCTTTGGGGTGGCTGATGGGACTCGAACCCACGACAACCGGAATCACAATCCCATAGCCCAAGCGTCGATTCTCTTTATTTTTTAATAACTTACAGCCGAAAGAGTTTAAAGAAACTTCGTCGGTGGCGCACCAATTCGCGGGCGTTTGCGGTGGTCGGTTGAAAGATCCTCTCGATCAAGGCGCTTCTCCGCCGAGACGGCGCGAGGGCACCGCACACGAAAGTGCAGTGCAGTCCCGTTCAACCGCGGCTTGGCGCCTAGCCTCACCAGCGTGCCCGCAATCGCGCATGGCACTTCCCTCCCGAGCGCTCGCTACTACCCAAGCATCGGGGCGTTCTCCCCCAAACAAGGCGCATGGCGGCCGCCCATACAAAGGCAGGCGAGCCTGCGCTCGTCACCGTACACAGGACACTTGTATGGAAGCCCACTCTGCCACCTTCACGTCGGCCGCAATTTTTGAGTACCCATCCACAGCACGCGCTGCCCGACATGCCGCTCGCACCTGGTTCGAAGCCGCTCCTGGTGTAGCCCCCGCCCAGTATCGCGATCAACAATTCATGGCGCATTGCGAAGGCAAACGGGACTCGGCCCTCGAGCGCAAGATCCGGAGACATGCCTTCAGGCAGGCATACGCCGAGGCCATCGGCCACATCGTTGTGGAGGAGGCGCGCTTTCATGCGCTCCCTGCTTGAACGCCCCATTTCGTTCCGATTGTCGGATTCCGCCCGACGACGATATGAACAGGCAGCGGCAGATCGGGGAATGACACTGTCGGCGTACCTCCGTGATCGACTTGAAATCGACGACCAGGTCGCAGAGCACGTCGCGCAACTGCGCCTGACGCTCCTCGACAGCGCGCCGACCGAGCAGTCCGATGGCTCGCTGTTGCCCATCCTCCTGGAATTGCTGCTGCTCACCAGACGACAAAGTCCTCCGGCAGAGCTGCGCGCCGTCCACCACGAACTTGAGCGGCAGGGCGTGATGCCCCGGACCTTCAAGTAACTCTTAGGATCCCCCATGCAAGCATCCCCTTTGGCGGCCGTCGTCTCGGCGGCCTGCCTTCTTTCGGCCTGCGGATTCGTACCGCCCTCCCCCCCAACTCCTCCGGACTCCGGACGCATCCTCATCAACCATGCGGATCCGCGCACCGTTCTACCGGGTAAATCGCCGACCGCCCTGGCTTCGGCAGACATTCCCCCGATTCCCGTGCCCGAAGCGCCGCCCAGGGTCGAAAGCACTGCGCCCGCAGCCAGCGCGCCGCTTCCGGCCGCTGCTGCTGAAGCCACGCCTGGCGCCATCACCTCTGCGTCGGCGCCGACGCCGGGAGCGGCAAGTGAAGCCACCGCGCCTCCCACCGATGTGAGCGCAAGTCCGCAAGTCGCTCCGACCGCTGGCGCCGTGGTCACGGTTGAAGTTGCTCCGACCGAGCCCGTAGCAGAACCGCAAGTCGTGGAACCGCCTAAGCAAATTTGGCGGGTCAGTCCACAAGACGGGACAGTCCGGCAAGCGCTCGTGCGCTGGGCAGCCGATGCCAACTGGACTTTCGGGCCTGATCAGTGGGAACTGAATTTCGACATACCGATTCAGGCTCCGGCTGAGTTCGAGGAAGCCTCCTTCCAAGAGGCCACCCAGGCGCTGTCCCAGGCGGTCGCGATGAGCGAATCGCCTATCCGCCCCTGCTTCTACGGCAACCGCGTTCTGCGCATGGTGCCGTTCACACGCAGCTGCAATCGCTCCCCCGCCCCGCAATCCTAGCCGTGGCGCTGACCAGGAAAACCAATGAATGCTTACCGCACCGTACTGACGGCGGTCGTGCTGGCTGTGCTCGCCGGCTGCTCGGCCCTGCAGGCCACCGACCGCGTCGAATCCCGCGCAGCGCTGCGCCAAGCCGACGGCACCATCGCGTTGGACCACTTCAAGCTCAAAGCCGGCGACATCGACCGTGCGAAGGGCCAGGTCGTTGAACTGCCGTGGATCGCAGGGCGACCGCAGCCACTGGCACGCGAGGTGACTCTACCGCCGGCACTCCGGGCAAACGTCAATACGACGCTGCTGTTTGAGAACAATTCCGCAGACCTCAAGACGCTGGCCGACCGGATCCAGATCGCCACAGGCATCCTGACGCAGGTCACGGCGGACGCCCTGCTGCCCGCCGAATACTTCTTGCCTCGCCTGGCCGGCGACCTTGGCTCGGTCAATCCAGTCAACCTGGGTGCAAGCACCGCTGACACGCTCGTCCCCGCACTCATCCCTGGCGCAGCCGTAGATCGCATCGCGGGCCCGGCGCTGCCCAATGGTGTGGCCCGCACAAAGATGGCGCCCCTTCCGGCCGGGCAAGCCCCACTCGCGTCCGTCCTGGATGCCATCGCACTCCGCTTGGGCGTCTACTGGCGTTACGACGACAAGATTGGCGCGCTCCGCTTCTACCGAACGGAAACCAAAAGCTACGTCGTACGCACGCCCACCCAAGCGGCTGAAGAGAACCTGCAGCGGGACATCAAGTCGACCAATTCGATGCTGGCGGACAGAACTACCGCCGGCGCGAAGGACGAAGCGCGCGAGCTGGCCGCAGTCGTCAGCAAGGTCAGCCAGTTCCTCAGCCGTGCCGGCGTGATCAAGGCGGCGGACGGCGCGTCGAACACGATCGTGGTGACGGACACCAAGGAAGCCCAGGACCGGATTGGGGAATTCCTCGACGCCGAGAATCGCCAGATGACCCGCCGCGTTCGCCTGGTCTTTGAAGAAATCACGGTGCAGAGCGACCGCATCAATCAGGGAAGCGTCGATTGGAGCATCCTGTTCAACAGCCTGGGCCGCCAAAACACGGCCTCCGCAATCGGTGTCGCACCGATGCTGGACGCGGCCAAGGCCGCCGGTAGCATTGGCGCCACCGTGGGAAGCGGCCCGTTCGCAGGTACCAACCTTGCACTGTCAGCGCTCTCGCAGTTGGGCTCGATCATCGACCACAAGAGCATCCCGCTCTTGATGCAAAACCGCCGCCCGGGCAAGTACGACACACGCCGCTCCTTCGACTACATCAAGGACCTGCAGCAGACGCAGAGTACGTCGGACAACTCGGCCCCTACCGTCACCGTCACGCAAGACAACAAGACTGTCGGCACTTTCCTCACCGTTGTGCCCGATGCGCAGGACGACGGCCAGGTGCTCTTGACGATCGCCTACGACGACACCCGGCTCATTGAAATGAAAAAGGAGCCGGTCGGCTCCCGCGATGATCAATCGTTCGTCCAGCAGACCGACATCGGCGGCCAGGGCCGGGTGCAGCAAGTGATGGTCCGGCCGGGTGAGCAGGTGGTGATCGGCGGCTACCAGCAGTCTGCAGACACCTCCACCAGGCGGCGCCTGGATGACAAGGCGCCGATGCTTGCTGGCGGGTCTGACGCCTCGCAAGAGAAGCAGATGCTCACGGTCGTGCTGGTAACGGCCATTCCTGAAGAAGGATTCTGACGTGGCACGACGTGAGAAGACCCCGCGGCGGCTGAGTTATCGGCTCGTCGCCATCCCTGGCACCTCGAATCAGCTTGTCTTCGGCATTCGGTGGCAGACGATCCTCGGTGAGGATCTGCAAAAGGAAGCGCTGCGCCTGGCACGCAAGGTGAAGGCCACGCACTTCGTTCACAGCGATGCTCGCAGCCCTTCCGTGGGGCTTCTCATCGCCAAAGGCAAGGAGCGTCGCGCAAAGACGCGCGCCAGCCTATTCTCGGCGGCGTCCGCGTTTGCACAGCTACACCGTCACGGCACCCACATAGTCGCGCTCAATCTACCCGACAAATCAGTATGGATTGCCGTCATAGTTGCCGGTGTGGTCCAGGCGGGCGGAGACGCGGTGTTCGCAGATCTCCAGGCGGCAGAACGCGCCCTTGATGAGGCACTGGCGCGCTACGGCGAGGCGCAGGTGCACGGGGACCACCGCCCGCAGTTACGACCGTTCTCCCTGCAACAGCTCGCCGCTCACACCAACCAGCAGTCGTCCCTACGCCGCGCCGGCTTCAGTCTCGCGATGGTCTCGCCCTTCTGGTGGACCATCCTGGGCCTATTCCTGGTCTACGAGGCCTGGGACATCGGCATGAGTTACTGGGAGGAGCGGCAAGCACAAATTGCACAGGAGATGCTGGCCGCGCAGCCCGAAGTTGACCCAGCAACGTTGTGGAAAAAGGCAGTTTCCGCATGGGCAAAGACCGCGCGAACCCTTGGCGAGCCAGGGCTGGCGCCATTGCTGCAGCAAGTGGAAGCCGTGCCCACCGCACCCGGCCGCTGGAAGCTCATCGAGGTCGACTGCCGACCGCAGGCACGCAACTGCGTAGCGAAGTACCAACGCACGCGGCTTGCGGACAATCGCACCCTGCACGCGGCCTTGCCTTCGACCTGGAAGATCGACCACCTCGATCTCGAAACCGCGAACGCCTCATGGACTATCCCAGGGGCAATGGCGGATCAGCCCTTGATGCTTGCGGACCTGCCCGACGCTAGGGCAATGCGGCAGCTTTGGGAGCCATCTTGGCAGGCGCTGCGCCCGGCGTTGCAGGACTTGACGCTCTCCCCCCCGGGACAGGTGCCGATCACGGTGCCAAACATCAAGCTGGCGAACGGGTTGGAGCAACCCGTGGTCCGGCCCAAGGAAATCAAGCTTCCGGCTACGCGAGCGCTCGTCATCAATGCGCCACTGCGCTCCCTGTACGGCTTGGCGCTTCCGCGTACCACAGAAGTCACGCAGTTGCAGATGCGCTTTACGCCGGACACTACACCAGGGCTCACGACGAGCGCCTTCGTCACAACGCTCAAAGGAACCATCTATGTTGAATCGCCCTGAACGCAAGCGGCGAAGCTGGCTCGTGTTTGCCGCCGCCGGCGCAACCGTCGCGCTCGCAGTCCCTCTCTCGGCATTGGCACAAAACGGGGTGGTCGGCGCCGGAGTCGACGTCGCCAGCCTGAGCCAGCCTGTTCCCCAAACGGTTCAAGAACTGCTGCAGCTGGACGCCCAGCGCGCCCTCGATGAGGAAAAGCGCAAATCGCAATCCGCAAATGGCGGAAGCACTCAGCTTGCCGCTCCCAGCCCGTCTGCCGCCCAGGACGTCGGCCACAACTCCGAAGCCGCACCCGTCGTTGCCCCGCCCCGGCTTGTCGCCATCATGGGCGTGGGCAAACAGTTGACCGTGACGGTCGACCAGGCCGGCCGCCGGGCGCATTACCGCGCAGGCCGCGCCGAGCCAATGGCCGGGGCCGATCTCGGCCTCCGCCTGCAGGCCGTTTCGCAGCCTTGCGCAAGCTTCGTTGACCAGTCACAGGATGTGGTCACCTACTGCCTAAATCGGGGAACACCATGATCTCAAGCCTCATTCAGTTGCTGCGGCGGCTCAAGCGCACGGTTCATGTCAGCCTGCGCGAGCAAGAGGAGATGCCGGTCCTGGACATGCACGCGGCGACGCCTGCGATGGCCATCAGTGACGCTCACCAGCACATCGATTCGTTCGCGGACATTGCCCAAATGAATCCCGCGTTCAGGACGCTCAAGGTAGATTGGTGTGGCTCGACATCGGCGGTCACCGCGTGCGTGGCCGAGCTCGAGGGACCTCGATATGTGGTGTTCGTCAAGCCGCGAGAAATCGACTCGGATATTTACCGCGCCGTTGAGCAGCGCGCCGTCGAAGCGGCAAAAGGGCCGGTTCAGACCTATACGATCGAACCCGTCATTCTGCTTACCCTCGTCAGAGAGCGGATGCAGGGCCAAGACGTGATTCAGCGAAGCTCTCGCATCCGCGGTCAGAACGAAAGGTCTGCCGTGCGTCAAGGGTTCCACGACATCGCGTCCTGGGCGGTCCGCAACGACGTAAGCGACCTGCATCTAAATATCGACACGACGGCGGCGACATCGCACATCAGCGCCAGCATCGACGGTCAGTACACCACGCCGAAGCACCTGGCTATGCCCACGCAGCAGCTCGTCGACATGGCCAGCGTCACCTGGCTGGATGTCAGTGGTGGGAACGGCCTATTCCTTGACATGGCCAACGAACAACAAGGGCGTCTTTATGAGGTCGTGGACGATCGCAGCTACATGCTTCGCTGGGGCTCGTTCATCGCGGACAAGGGCCCTTCCATCACGCTGCGTCTGCTCGACGTGGACTCCAAGGTGCAAAAGGTTGACATGACCGACCTTGGCCACCTCCCCTCTCAAATCGCGCAGTTCGAGCGTGCGATGTGCAGCATGGGTGGCGCTATCGCTATGGGCGGCATACCTGGCTCCGGAAAGACTGTGAGCATCGCCCAACTTATAGTGCGTTTGCCGAGCACGCGCAAAATTATGTCTATCGAGGATCCGGTCGAACTCATCATGGAGGGCGTGCTTCAGGCGAGCGTTTCTCGGTCTCTGGATGGCTCCGACCGCGACACCATGAAATCGAAGCTTATGGCCCTCAAGCGGGCCGCGGCCAGCGACATCTTTCTGGGTGAGATCCGCGACGTGCTGACGGGCGCCGCGTTTCAAGACATCGTGCTCTCGGGCAGCAATCTCTATTGCACCACGCACGTGGGAAGCGCGCTCGCCATCCCGCAGCGCTTTGCCTCCAGCGAGATCGGGATACCACGCAGCACGCTCGGAACCCCTGGCGTACTGAAGTTGCTCGTTCACCAGGCCCTGATGCCCAAGCTATGCAGCTGCGCCCTTCCAGCGGCGGCGCTCCTCGACGGAGCCGAAGACCGTATGGGCGTCAAACGTGACCGAAGCATCTGGCAGCAGTATTTGGCGGACATCGAAACCCTTTACGACTTTGGCAGCAATGCACTCCGGATCAGAAATTCGCTCGGGTGCGAACACTGTCGCAAGAAAGGGATTCCCGAGCTCTTCGGCTACGCGGGACGCACGGCAGTGGCTGAGCTTTTCGAGCCCGCCAGCGACCCCGACGCCCTTCGCGCCATTACCAGCGGCGACGAGATCCGGCTAAGAGAGATCTTCGCGAGCCAGCGCACCGCGCGGTACGACGACCCCGATATGCAGGGCAAGTCCACGATGGAATGCGCCGTCTACAAGATGAGCCAAGGCATGATTGACCCCAGGGACATTGAGCCCCACTTCACGGCGTACGCAACACTTCTACGCCAAAGGAAAAGGGGATGAAGATACCCTTCTACTTCACGCGGATCGGCCAAGCCGCCAGCAGATTCGCGCGTGCCCGCGCGGACTGGTACGAGTACTTGGCGGACATGACGGAGGACACCCAGGGCCGCAGGACGTTCCTCAGCATTCTTGAGGCTGACGCGCAGCGGTACGGCAAAAGCGCTCGCGGTGTCCTGTCGGCTTACTGGGCGCACCGAATTGTCGAAACGGGCGAGCTTGGCAGGACGCTTCACCGGACGCTTCCCCCGCGAGAGGTAGCGGAATTCGTCTCGCTGCAAACCCAAGGGCAAGCGGTCTTCGCTGGCGGGCTGCGCGACATGGCCGCCGTCGTGCGGGTGACGGCCCAGCTCAGGTCAATCCTCGTCGGAACGTTGGCGGTGGCCGCCCTAATGCTGCTGCTGGTGTGGGCCATGGTGATGCTCGCAGTCCCCTACCTCACCGCGCCGATGCTGCAGGATGCCATGCCAGACATACGGTTTGAGCTACTCACTCCGTCTACCCAGGCGTTCTTCGACATGGCGCAGTGGATACGAGACAAGGGCATCCGATTGTGGTTGGTATCGATTGCCCTCGGCGTTGCCGTCTACCTCTCATTTCCCTATATGGACAACCCGCTACGCCGGTGGCTCGACAAGTGGGGGCCGTATCGGCTTTACAGGGATGTTCAAGCCATCGCTGTGGTGAGCACTGCAGCGACGGCCGTCAAGCCCCGTGCGGGCAAGGTCATGCAGATCCGCCACGCGATCGAAATGCAGTTACCTGGGGCGTCCCGCTGGCTTACCCGCCGGCTTCAGGCTATCCAGCTTCGGCTCGACGACGCGAAAAAAGGCGCAGAGATCTTTGACGTGGGGCTGCTAGATCGCGAGATCTATTGGTACCTCGAAGACCTCACGAACACACTTGGCCTAGACGCCGGTCTGCAGAAGACACGAGCGCGAATGGAAACAACCATTCTCAAGCGAGTAGAAGGCCGTGCCAAAGCCCTTCGATGGGTGGCCCTTCTTGGCGCTGTCATCGTCATGGCAGGCCTCTTCTTCTGGCACCAGAGCGTGATCATGGACATGCGCAACGCGATCATGATCGACGCGATGTCCTGATGAGCGAAAGACCGTCGCCGCGCGATTCATACAAACTCAACGGAATTAATCGGAACTCACAATGCAACAACCGAACATTGCAAATCGCCGTGCCATACAGCGTGCGCCTTCCAATAACTTGCGCCGCCAAGGCGGCTGGTCCTTGATCGAGGTCGGCGCCGTAATTGCCATCGTGATTTTCCTGGTAGTAGTCAACTATCCATCCATCAAGGGATACTTCATTCAAGGCCGGGTGCCCGCAGCAGCGGGTGAGCTGCAGCGGTTCATGTCAACCGCCAGGATCATGGGTGAAGGTGATACCGCAACACCGTACGCATCCATCAACAACGCGCAGAACCTGGCGCCCTCGATGCGTGACTCCACTGTCTTCAAGGTCACGGGCAGCACAGTGGCCCACCGGCTGGGCGGCACCGGAGTCGGGTCGAACGGCACTGTCACCATCGCCCCGACCGCGCTTGGCGGCGGTGCGGCCGGAAGTGCGTTCTCCTTGACGGTCACCAACGTGAACCACCGTGCCTGCCCGGTTCTCGCTTCGATCATGAACGGAGTCTCCGAGATGATCAGCGTCAATGGCACGGTTGCGAAGACACTGGGCGCGAACAACGAATCCGGCTCCTTCAACGCGGTGACTGCTCAGGACCTGTGCGTGAACGGTGACAACAATACGTTCGTCTTCGCCACACGTTGATTCCCCCGGGACAGCGTGAGGGGCGTGCCACCAGCACGCCCGGACGGGCTCTCAACGGAGGCGACCAAATGCAATCATTTCAATCACCGCCGACCCACCGGGCGCGCACACAGGTAGGCTTCACCCTCGTCGAGGTCACGGTTGCCCTACTGCTCGTGATGTTGCTGGCTGTATTCGCGGCGAAGGAAGTCAGGCGCAAGGCCGACGAAAGCGCCGCAGAGGCGACCGGACGTTTCCTGATGCAAATCCGGGGCGCGGTAGTCGATCTGCAGTTAAAGCACGAGGCGTGGATGCGCGGCGAAAACCTCGCTGGTCTGCCCGATGGCTCGTACCCCACATTTCCAGCTCTAGCCTGGACCAGCGTGGGAGGCGCCCAAGTGGCGCGGGGCGGGCTGTCCGACCTCACGGCGCTCGGGCTGCTGCCGGCGACCATCCCGCGATACCCGAGCCTGGGAGACGTAGCGCGGTTCATTTTGGTCCGACAGGGCGCCTGCCCAGGCGCTGATTGCCGTACCAGCGCCTTTGTCTATGTTTGCCATCCCATCAGCGCAGCGAGAAGCCTCCGGCAAAACTCCGAATGCACATCACCTGTCGGCAGCCGTGGCGTCTTCGATCCAACCCTCCTGAGCAAGGTGGTCCTGGCCGCTGAAGGCTACGGTGGCCACGACGCCCGCGGATCGACAAATGTACGCGGCCCCCTGATGGACATTCCGCGTGCCTGGTTCGATTTCGGCACGCAACCTGGGCACGCAGTCATCGCTGCAAGCCTGGACGCCACACCCTTCGGCCAGTTTGTGCGGCATGGAGAAACTCGGCCAGTCACGCTTCACAACACGCTCACCGTTGGGGAGACTATCCAGAGCAACAAGGGTCTGCTGCTGAACACGTCAGTCGCGTCAGGCGCGGCGTGTGCGGTGGAGGGTCTTTATGCCTCCACGGCCAATAAGATGCTGGCGGTCTGCACTGGCGGCGTTTGGTTCACGCCCTTCGGGCACGTGATCACAGGCGTCTACAGCAATCTGCCCAGCGATGCAGCGATCCCAGCGCTTTCCTGCCCGGCTGGTCAGACGCCGTGGCGGTATGCGTCGGTCCAATCCCTGGACGTCACCGTCACGGGTAGCGACGTCAACGTTGGGGGCTCGGTGGGGGGGTCCATCCAAGGGTCCGGGTCGGTCAATGCCGCCGGCGCTGTCGCCGTGAACGGGACCTTTGCAGGAAGCTTTCAGAACTCAGGCTCCAGCTACGTGCGCGTAGGTCAGACCGTGGCCATCGCCGGAGACCGTGTCGTTATCTCTCCGGCCGGCGCAAACGCGCGCGCGGCTGTCATCCAGGGCTGCAGGAACTAAGCAGCCCGCCCGCTTTGTGCGTCCGATCTGGGCGCACTCATTACCTCTGAGGCAAGCATGAATTTCCACACTCTCAAGTGCTGGGGCAGGCGCACGCTCGCCCTGGCCGCGCTCCTGATCTCAAGCCACGCCGCAGCCGCTGCGGATCCGACTGGCAAGCAGGCAGACGTGCAGCTCAAAACGGATCTCACCCACATGAACATCCTGGTCACCCAGGGTGCACCGCTGCCGCCGGGTGGATGCGTGACCGGCTATGCCTGGCATACCACCTACGGCGGCTGCCGACGGGCTGAATCCCAACCCGAATCGGCCGCCTGCCCGGCCGGGTTCACCGGAAGTCGTACCCGATATCGGACAGCGTATATCCTGCAGGCGAACGCCTACGACGTCGCGTATGAGCCGTGGGGACCCTGGCAGGATGCGTGCACTGCATCTCGCCTGTCCGGTGTGGTGGACTCGTTGATCGCAGCGGCGAACGGTGCGGAATCGGGGGAAACCAACAACACTTCCACTCTCCCCCCAAACCTGGCGAAAGCCATGCAGGTCAATTACGGAACTCGCTTCGGCGTCACCATCCATCGACCTACCGCCACGTTGAATTGCACCTATGCTTCGGGCACCACGTCCGGCAGCGGGAACTCGACGTCACCCATCTGGTTCGGCCTCTTGATGGGGCCCGGGGAGTCGGTTACCAAGGGCGGCGAGAGCGGCTCCTTCGGGCACTGCCAGCTTTCAAACGGCAACCGCACCGCGGAGCTGTACGGCAGCTGCGACAGCAGCACGGGTGGGGATGGCGATTACTGCGTTGGCGCAACGCGCGTGGTCAACATCACATCCGTCAACGGATGCACCGTCACCACGGAAACGCGCGAGAAGAACAATGTCATCGACGTCGGCAGCTACGACATCTGCCACTGATCTGAGGAGATAATCATGCATATCCTGCGGCGCCTGGTGGCGCTCCTTGTCATGGGCGCGTCGTACGCGGCGGCTCTTGGAACAGCCATCGCTGCGGACGAACTCACGGGCGACACGCGCCTCGCGTGCGAAGCGATTCTGTGCCTCTCCAGTGGTTCGCGTCCCAGCGAATGCGCACCATCCCTTTCTCGCTACTTCGGAATTCAGAAGAAGAAACTTTCTGACACCCTGAATGCCCGACAGGATTTCCTATCGCTGTGCCCGGCGTCGGGGGACTCAAAAGAGATGAGCGACCTCGTTCGCGCAATTTCGCAAGGTGCCGGGCGCTGCGATGCAGTCTCTTTGAACTCTGCCCTGGGCGTCTGGCGGGGAACTACCGACGACGGCTACCCAATCATCAACAACAAGCGCCCCGGCTATTGCAACGCATACAGCTCGCACGAGTACACCGCGTTCGACGACGACCTGCCTCGGTATGTGGGGACCCCGGAAGAACGTGGCTACTGGGTCGAAGCGAAGGACTATGACCGAGAGCTCGCCAAGTACGAGAAGGAGCTTGCCGAACGCAAGGAGCGCGAGCAGAACGGCCAAGGGACCGGCTTCGGCATGGTCGGGAACTGACCATGGACTTTCCCACACTCGCCCGGCAATGCGCCCCGGACGTGCATATCAGCACGCTGAGTGCCGTGGTGCGGCATGAGTCTGGCTTTAATCCCCTGGCCATCGGAGTCAATTCCAAGCCGCATCGCAGCATCCGCCCGAAGTCAAAAGACGAGGCAGTGCAGGCGGTGCGTGATCTCATCGCGCAGGGTGTCGACTTCGACGTCGGCTATGGCCAGATCAACGTGCGCAACTGGAAGTGGCTTGGCGTAACGCCGGAGTCGATTTTTGATCCGTGCGTCAACCTGGCCTCCGCTCAGCGGGTTCTGGTCGATTGCTACAAACGTGCCGCCAAGCTCCACGGAGCAGGACAGAACGCGCTGTATGCGGCGTTCAGCTGCTACAACACGGGCAACCTGACCTCGGGTTTCAGCAACGGCTATGTAGGCAAGGTCATCGCTGGCGCAGGCCTGCCGGTGCCGGCCATCGTAAAGAATGCTGGCGCAATGACCGACGCCCAAAAGAAAGCAGACAGCTCGGTGCCGCCCAAGCCATCCAAGCCAGATGCATTCCAAGCGCCCCGCAGAGATGCCTTCGGCACTCGGCGCAATGATGCCTTCTCGCCCCAGACTGACGCGGTATTCGGGCGTCCAGTACCGACCTTGCCATCACGCCAGCCTACGCAGTAGCCGCGTACCCCTCAACGGTGTTTAGCCGCTAAACACTGGCCCTTTCTCATCTGCCTCAACAAACGCCTTCCCGCCCGTCGGCCGGAGGGCCACGCCCAATGGAGTTCCACATGTTTGTCGCTTCGTCTTCCTCCCACATCAACACGTCGTCCAAGAGCAGCCGCATGCTCACCGCGCTGGCATATGCCACCCTGGCCGTGCTCCTCATGCTGCAACCTGAGCTGGCTATGGCCCAGCTCGAGAAAGGCACCAAGGCGGTGCAAGCCTTGAAAGACTGGCTTTGGCTCATCATCCCCGTCATCGGTCTCATTTCTGCAGGCATCATCGGCATCCTCTACTCCTTCGATGTAATTCGGAAGGAGACTGCATATCAATGGGCGGTGGGTATGGTCTTTGCCGGCGCCATCGCCGGCGGCATCATCGCTCTGGTCTTCTAGCCATGGCCACCGCACCGAAGCAGAAGGCCAAAGCGCCTGCCCCAACGGCGCCAGCCGCGGTCGCATCACAGGTCCCGCCCAACCGCTTTCCTTTGTTCAAAGGGGCGACCCGCGTAGCGACAGTTCCCGGCGGGGTTCCCACCCGCGCATTTGCGGGCTTGGTCTTCTTGACCGCCACCGCTGCCTCGTTCATCCCCATCTGGGGCTGGCTGCTCTTTCCCGTCCTGTATCCCGTGATGGCCATCCTCAGCCGCAATGATGACCGGGCCTTCTGGATCTGGGAGCTTTGGGTCAAAACCAAGTTCGTAGCTAAGAACAAGCGTTTTTGGGGCGCGATCTCTCTTACGCCCACACCCTACAGCCGCCGGCGCCCCTGGGCCCGTTGGCTTGGAGTTCACGACCGATGACACAACAATCCATCGTGGCGCTGCCGGCGTATGAACCGCCGGTCAGCACATTTGTCCCCTACTCGCATCACGTCACGCCGAACATCATTGCAACCCGCGACTGGGAATACCTCTCGGTATGGCGAATCGATGGGCGCACTTTCCAAGGCTACAGCGACGAAGAGCACTACCGCTGGATCGAGGAATTGAACAACGTGTTCCGCGGCTTCCCGACCGGTTTCGGGATGTGGTCGCACCTGGTCCGGCGCCGGGTCTTCGAGTACCCCGAAAGTGAGTATCCGGACCAGTTCTCTCGCGATCACGACGCTGCGTATCGCAAGGTCTTCGCCGGCAAGCCGCCGATGATCAATGAGATGTACCTGACCGTGATCATGCGGGCGCAGATCGATCCTGCCTTGCGCTTTCTGTCCAAGTTCGAAAAACGCACCGCGCGCTCGGCGCTTGCGTGGCAGAACCAGGCTATCGAGCAGTTGGACGACGTCAACCGCAAGCTCCGCGGGTCGCTCAAGCGCTATTCACCCGAGCTGCTGTCCATTGTGGAACGGGAATCTCCGTACGACACGGGCGGGGAGGAGGCAACACGCCGAAAGTCGCGGTTCTCGGAGCCGGCTGAATTCCTCGGATTTCTGCTTAACGGCAAGATGCAGCCCGTCCCGCTGGTGAACGCGCGCCTGTACAACTATCTGCCTACCAGCCGTCAATTCTTCTCCACGCATGGCGAACTCGCCGAGATGCGGGGGCCCGATTGGACGCGCCGCTACGTGATGCTGGAACTGCGCGAGTACTCCAACAACACCAGAGCGGGCCACCTGAACTGCCTGCTCAACCAGCCGCACGAGTTTGTGCTGTCGCAGTCGTTCGGTGCGATGTCGAAGGCCGATGGCCTCAAAGCGCTGTCACGCCAGATCAAGTGGCTAGAAGATTCGGGAGACTATTCCTCGTCTCAGATCGCGGACCTGCACAAGGCTCGCGATGAATTGCAGGCGGGTCGGTTTGTCATGGGTGATCATCACGCGACGATTCAAGTGTTTGGCGATGACAGCGAGGGAGCCCTTCGGGCCGCGGCGAGCATCAGCGGCGCGCTGGCCGACGAGGAGATCATTGGAAAACTATGTGATCGCTCCTCCATGGCGGCGTGGGCGGCACAACTACCAGGAAACTGGAAATGGCGCCCGCGTCCGGCGCCAATTACCTCGTTGAACTTCCTGAGCTTCTCATCGATGCACAACTACCTCTTCGGAAAGCCTGCGGGCAACCCTTGGGGGCCGGCGGTGACGATGCTGAAGACGACGGGCGGCACGCCCTATTACCTAAACTTTCACGCCTCGCTGGAGGACGTGGACGATACCGGCAAACGCCGCCTTGGCAACACGTCCATCATCGGGCAGTCAGGCGCTGGCAAGACCGTTCTTCTGGGTCATCTGATCACTCAGGCACGCAAGTTTAATTACACGGGCGTCGTCTTTGACAAGGATCGCGGGATGCAAGTGACGGTCATGGCGATGGGCGGTAAGTATTTCCCGCTGCGCCTGGGCGTTAGAACCGGTTGGAACTACCTGCAGCTGCCGCCCAACGCCTCCAACGTCGCATTCATGGCGAGCATGACCCGCCAGTTGGGCGCCAGGGGCGACGAGCCGCCCAGCAGTTCCGAGCAAAAGCAGATCGCAGAGGCAATCGACCACCTGGTCACCCACATCGACTTGGCGGACCGGGGCCTTTCCACCCTGCTGCAGTTCTTGCCTTCGGCGCCGGCCCCGGATGGGCAGCTCAGCCTGAAGGACCGTCTCAAGCGCTGGTGCGCAGGAAGCGAAAACGGCTGGCTGTTCGATAACCCGAAAGACGAGCTTGACCTGGCCGTCAATGACCTCTTTGGCTTTGACCTGACGGAGTTTCTCGAACAAGGGCCAATCCGGGATGCGGCAATCACGTACCTGCTCTACCGGACTGACCAGATGATGGACGGCCGACGTATCGCCCTGATCTTTGACGAGGTGCAACACCCGCTGAAAGTGCCGTACTTCCAGGCGTCGATGCAGGACGCCAGCCGCACGGTCCGCAAGAAGAACGGCGTGCTCGTCTTCGCCACCCAGGAGCCCGCTGCAATCCTGGAGAACCCAGTGGGACGCTCGCTCATTCAGCAATCCGCAACGGCGATGTTTCTTGAGAATCCCAAGGCGACCGCCGAGGAGTACGTCGAGGGATTCAAGCTATCGCCCGCGGTGTTCAAGATGGTCAAGGACCTGCCGCCCTTCAGCCGCCAGTTCGTTGTCAAACAAAACGAGTCTGCCGTCACCGCCGAACTTGACCTCTCATCATGTCCCGAGGCGCTGCTGGTGTTCGCCGGATCCGAGGACCTGGCCGAAATCGCAGAAGGGGCGATCGCCAAGCATGGCGAAGACCCAGCCCTCTGGCTGCCCCACTACCTCAAACTCGCCCAAGAGGCGACAAGGAGCTGAAAATGTCCCAGACGCATAACGTCAACCGTCGCCCGAGCCGCGCCTGGCGCGCCCGGATTACCACCGCCCTGACTGTTGTCCTTCTTACCAACTCCCTTGCGACTGCCCACGCGAGCGGCATCCCCGTGGTGGATGCCGCCAGCATCGCCGACCGGGCAATCAAGCACGTCGAGACGCTGGCCAAGTACGCCGAGCAGATCGAAGTCCTCAAGGGCCAGCTCGAAAGCCAAAAGCGCCAGCTGGAATCCCTCACTGGCACTCGGAACTTGGGCGACATTCTGAACAACCCGGCGATCCGCGACGCGTTGCCGGCGGACGCCCGGGAAATTTTGCGCGCCTCCAACGGCGGGCTGGGCGCAATCTCGGACGTGGTGGAGCGCATCGAGCGTGAAGAACGGTTGACGGGCAACTACGAGCAGGACAAGAAGAACCTGGACGCTCGTGCCGAAAAGCTCGCGGTTCGCAGTCAGGCGATGATGGAGCAGACACAAAAGGCGATGACCGCCCGGGTCAAGCAGGTGGACCAGCTGCAGGCCAAGATCAATCAGACACAGGATCCAAAGGCGATCGCTGATCTACAGGCCCGCCTGCTGGTCGAGCAGGCGAACATTCAGGCTGATCAGACGCGGGCCGACATGCTCACCCGCCAGATCGAGGCCGAGCAAGCCCTGATGGAGCAGCAAGCCCAGAAGCTCGCGGACAGCTCCTTTAGCATCAGCGCAATTCGAGCCCCTCTTCCAGGAGCACGGTGATGGCCGCCACCGGGGTTAGCTTGGTCGGACTCGGTGGCATCGCGAACTGGATTGACCAGTCGGTAACCACGATGCTGACAAATGTCATCACGCCCATGGTCGCTTCGGTCACGGTGAAAATCTTGCCGCTCGTATCGGTTTGCCTTTCGGTTTCGCTGCTCTGGTACGGCTGGCTCATCTGCTCGGGTGCTATTCAAACTCCGGTGCTCACCGCCCTACGGCGGGTGGTCAACATAGTCATCATTGTGTCGATCGCGGGCGCAGGGGGGCTCTATCAGAAAGAGATCGTCAGTGTCATGCTGGATCTGCCCACGTCCGTTGCTCAGCTGTTCACCGGCACCGTCAAAACCCCATCCGAGATGATGGACGATGCGGCGAACAACGGCGCTGAGATCGGCACTCGGTTGCAAGAGCGCGCACCAGGCGGTATCAAGAAGATCGCGCAGGCATTTGTCTTTGTGGTTGTCTCCGTCATCATTACGATCATCTCGGCAGTAATGAGCGCCATTGGCATGCTCGTGCTCATCACGGTGAAGGTTGGAATGGGCCTGGTAGTGGTCTTAGGGCCTATATGTATATTGGCACTTCTATTCGAGCCAACGAAGCATTTCTTTAGCAACTGGGTGGGGCAGGCCGTCTATTACGCGATATATGCGGGCCTCTTCATGGTGGTTTTTATGTTCATCATGGGCATGTTCGGACAACTCCAGCAAGGGTTGATCGACCTATCGAAAGCCGACCAAATCAATATTTTTTCCATGCTGACCGCAATCGTGTTTTTTATGATGTGCTCGAAATTTATGTTGGAGCAGGTATCGGTCGTGGCCACCGCAATTACGGGCGCCGGCTCTGGGGGAGGAATCTCTGTTCCCTTCATCGGCAAGATTGGCTAAGATAGCTAGATACGCCATCCCTTCTACCAATTATTAGAACGAGGATCTAGATGGACCCCCTAAAGCCACTTGGCAAAGCTCTTTCGCAGAATCCGCTGATGGGAAGTGATGTCCCGTTGTCGGCAACGAGCAGCATTCCAGCGACGCAACCGATATCCGCGTTCCAATGGATGAGCCTTGCGAAGGCGACCTGGACCTGGATTCTCAGGCCGCTTTGGTACCTTTGCTTCAAGTGGCCGTCTCAGTTGTTTTTGCTCGGGATGTCCACCCCGACTTCGAAGAACGATTGGGATTGGCGCAAAGAGCATCTCCGCAAACAAGCTAAGCGGTCGTCTGAAGCCATGACCCGCAATATGCGGCAATAACGCCGTAACGCACCGGCCGTTCCGCCCGGTGGATCCCTGACGTCTCCAAGGCACAGCAATCGCTGTGCCTTTCTCTTTGTGCTGCGCCTTAGCCAGCCTTCTCTGATTTAAATCCCCTTATCTCTTCGGAGAACCCATGAAGCACGCCAATTCGGCCGCGCTCGCCGCGGCTCGCCCATTTGCGCCCGCACGAAACGTGCGGCCCCATCTTCTCGCCCGGAAATCGGAGGACCACCATGTCCTTTGACGACCCGAAGCTCTCGCTTCAGCAAGAACTTGACCGAAACCGGAGCCTGGACCGGGACCTTCTGACGGAAATCCTGTCGTCCAGATCGAAAGCGTGGCGCGTCACGACAGCCGCATTCGTACTGGCGTTCATGGCGGTCGGCGCGCTGACCGCGCTGCTGATGAGCTACACGCCTCAACCGCCCTACGTCGTGCGGGTCAACGATGCGACCGGTGAGGTCGAAAACGTGTCCCAGCTCGGCGACGCACAGGAGGACTATGGACCTCGGCTCGCACGCTACTTCGTCACGCAGTACGTGTTGTCCTGCGAAGGCTACGACTGGCGCACCCTGCAGAACATGTACGACCGATGTGGGTTGTTCAGTTCGCCGGACGTGCAGAAACAGTACCACTCAAAGTTCGAGGACGACCCGAGAACGGGTCGCGAAGCCCTCGACAAAAAGTATGGCGAATACACGCGCCTGGCGATCAGCGTTCGCTCGATCACCCCCGGCCCCAACCAGACCGCCACGGTTCGCTTTACACGAAGCGAGATCGGCCCCAATCGGTCGCCGAATTCCGAGCAGTTCATCGCCACCCTCGCCTATCGGTTCGTCAATACGCCCATGTCGGAAAGCGTGATCCGTGACAACCCGTTGGGCTTTCAGGTCATCTCCTACTCAACCGCTGTCGAAACGCTGAGGTAATCGTCATGCAAAAAGCACAAATCAACGAACTCGCCCGCCGCCTCGAAGAAGTGGGCCGCATGGACAACGCACAGCGCACTGCCCTGCTGCGCGACATCGAGCGCTACGCGAAGAGCGACCTGTACGGCGCCGCACGCTTGTGCAAGGACCATCTTCACAAGGATGCGAACCTGCGTCTGCCCACGGCTGTGATGGCCGCCGACCGCATCGGCAAGCACTTCGAGGAGCGAATTCGCGAAGCGCGTCGGCCGGTGGAGTTGTACGGCGAGCAAGACCGACAGATCCGCCAACCCGAAGACGGGCGCGAGTACAAGGGTCCGATCGTGGGAACCACGCCCAACTGCTTGATTCAGCGTGACAACGACACGGGCGACCTCATCGTCCACGCTCGCAACACGCTGAACCGGTCCTTCGAGATGACCGGCAAGGAAGATGCGCTCGCCATCAGCTACCCCTTCAAGGCAGTGGGTGGCGTGGGCCTGGTGCGCGACGCAGACCACGACAAGCAGGCAGAGATGGGAATGGACCATCAACACTCGCACCAGCAGTCGCGCCAGCGTGAAAGCAACCTCGAGATGGGACACGCCCGATGAACATCCGCTTCAGGCCCTTGGCCGTGGCGGTGCTGTCGGTCGCGCTTTGCGCGGCCGCAGCGCCCGCCTGGTCGCTTGACAGACCTGCAACTTCGCCCAAGGATCAGCGAATCCGCTGGACGGACTATGACGCCGCCGACGTCATTCAGGTCGACACCACCCTTGGCGTCGCGACCCAGATCCAGCTCAACGACGACGAGGACTATGTGACCCACGCCTTTGGCGATTCGGCTGCGTATGATTTTCAGCAGATCGGCAAGCATCTCCTGCTCAAACCCATCGTTGAGCAAGCCGACACGAACCTTCTCTACATCACCACCAAACGGAACTACTCGTTCCTGCTGAAGTATGAGAAGGCCCGCAAGAGCGGCGGCGTATTTCGTGTGGTGCTGCGCTATCCCGAACTGGAGCAGGCAAAGTCCGCCGCCCAAGAAGAGCGCGACCGTGTGCAACGCGATCTGGCCACCGCCGACGTCGCGATCAACTGGCAGGCCTACTCGATGAGCGGCGACACAAGCCTGGCGCCGACGGCCGCGTGGGATGACGGTGCGCAGACTTGGCTTCGCTTTGCTCCTGGCCAGGATCTGCCTGCGATCTATTTCGTGGATGCCGACGGACAAGAAGTGATCGTAAACCGTCATATGGAGGACGAGCAGACCGTGGTGCTCCATCGGGTCGCCAAGCGATGGCACTTGCGCGTGGGCAACCAGGTCTTGGCCGTTCACAACGACGGCCCGCCCGTTGCACGCAGCTTGGCCACCGGCACCGTCTCGCCACAAGTTGAGCGTGTCATTCGTGAGGAAACTGCGCCATGAAGTTCTTCAAAAGGCGGAAAAAACCCGGTCAAACCATTGACGCCGTGTCCGAAATCGAGGAACACCAGGCGGAGCTTCAAGGCCGCGGCCGTCCGGACCTGTCGGGCACTGCCAAGCCCATGCAACAGGGCGCGAAAGCCTTTATGTGGCTCCTGACCTTCATGGCGATCATGGTGATTGGCACGATGGGTTGGCGGGCATTCAATACGCCTGCCGCCCAAGGAGCCGCACCCGCGATGCAAGACAAGATCGAGAATGTGCTTCCTGGTCTGAAGCTCAGGCCAGATCCGCCACCTCCGCCACCGGCCCCGCCGGAGCCATCACTTGCGGCGCCGACCGTGCCCGGAGCGGCCCCCCCAACGGAACAGAAGGGGGCCTTGTCCAATTTGGCCGATGCGGTAGTGGTCGATCCAGTCATGCAGCGGCGCCTGACGAGCGGCCTGAGAGGATCCAAGGATGACGGCAGCAAGTCGGCCGACCGGCAAGGGTCGCCCCAACCTGCGCCTCGCGAAGCGGATAGTGGGCCGATGGCCGGCAAGCTCACGCCCATGAAACTATCAGCGTCGCACGCTGGCCTGATCGGCAACCGGGACATGCTGATCACCCAGGGCTCAATGATCGATTGCATCCAGGAAACCAAGCTCGTCACTGCGCAAGCCGGAATGCTCGCTTGCTACGCGCCGCATGATATCCGCTCGACCAGCGGCCGCGTGGTTCTGATCGACAAGGGGACGAGATTCATCGGCTACCAGCAAGGCGTATTGGCGCAAGGCCAGCCGCGTGTCGGCGTTGTGTGGTCGCGCCTCGAAACGCCCAAAGGTGTCGTCATTCATCTCGACTCTCCGGGAACTGGCCCGCTGGGCGAGGCGGGCCTGGACGGCTTCATCGACACGCACTTCGCTGAGCGATTCGGTGGAGCCATCATGATCAGCTTGATCAGCGATGTGGGCACGTGGGCGACATCACGTGGCAGCAGCGACAACGGCCAGGTGCAATTCAACACCACGGGCGACGCCGCAACGAATGCCGTGACCACGGTGTTGGACAACACCATCAACATCCCGCCGACGCTCTATCGCAACCAGGCTGGTCGGCTGGGAATATATGTGGCCCGCGACCTCGACTTCAGTTCCGTCTACACGCTCAGGTCCGTCGCCCAGTAGTGGAGCTCTCGCCGGCGTATCGCAGCCGGGCGGACAGCTCTTTAGCTCATCTCCAAGCCAGGCCTGTCTGACCACTCGGATTCGGCAGGCCTGCGCTCATTGATTGGACTCCCTATGAAAGACTCCTCCAACGCATCGCCCATCGACTCTGGCGGCCGCGACACCGCGTTGCGCCAGATGATGCGCCCTGTCGCTAGCTACATGGCGGATGACGCCGTCCGTGAGATCACTATCACCCGGCCTGGCGTGATCCTTTACCGATCCCAGGGGCGATGGCACGAACGTCACGATCCGAAGCTGACGCTCAGCTTTCTGGAAGCGCTGGTGAACGCCATGGCCAGCTACAACAACGTCAACTTCACGCCGATCATGTCCCTGCTGCTGCCGGATGGTCAACGCGCTCAGATTGCCCAGCCGCCTGCAGTGATCGAGGGCACGATCTCGGTCAACATTCGCAAGCACACCAGTGTCGTGATGAGCCTGGACGAGCTGGCCGCAGAGGGAGCATTCGCCAACTGGGACGATGTGAGCGGCCCCATGGATCGCTTCGACGATCTGACCGACCGCGACAGGGAACTGCTCGACCTCAAGAAGGAAGGAGACATCCTGCAGTTTCTTCGGCGGGCAGTGCTTCAATGCCGCAACATCATTGTCGCGGGCAAGACCGGCTCGGGAAAGACGACGTTTGCACGCAGCCTGATCGATTGCGTCCCCACCTCCGAGCGTCTCCTCACAATCGAAGACGTGCATGAGCTCTTTCTGCCCAACCATCCCAATCGGGTGCACATGATCTACGGCAAAGGCGCCGGCAGGGTTTCGGCGACAGAGTGCATCGAGGCGGCGATGCGCAGCTCGCCCGATCGGATCTTCCTGTCCGAGCTGCGTGGCCCAGAGGCCTGGGACTATCTGAACGCGCTCAATACCGGCCATCCTGGATCTGTCACGACCACGCACGCCAACAGTGCCCGCGACACATTCGAACGCGTCGCACTGCTGGTCAAGCAGTCCACGGCTGGAAACCAGATGGACATCGAGACTATTCGGCGCTACTTGTTCTCAACGCTGGATATTGCGTTGTACTTCGCCGAGTACAAGTTGACGCAGGTGTATTTCAATCCAGCGCGCACACTATGACCAAGAACATCGACGTGAAGTTGTCGTTTATGGCGCCGTCGGGTATCCCGGGTGTCCTGCGGCTACGGCATGAGGGCGGCGCTAGTAAAACGGCCAGTCTGTCCGTGGAGCGGGCCGAAGATCTTGGCTGGCCGACTGGATCTGCACCACTTACCGTTGCTGATATGCGCCGGCTCGTAGACGGATTGATGGACGCGATCCAGACCATCGAGCGGCAAGACCGGATCTCCGCCCAAACATAGCGCGGTGCTGACGTATTGATCGCCCCTCGGAGCCGCCACGTCGAGCACCTTTTCATCCCTTACCCCCTCCTGGACCAAGTGAGCCTTCGCTCGCTGTGGAGAAGACCATGTTGAAACAGATCAAGAACTCCCTCGTATTCTGGAGCAGCCCGGCCGTGCTCAGCTTGCTGCTCGTGTTCATCATTGGCCTAGCTAGCGGCCTGCCGATGCGCGGATTCGGAGCATGCGTGGCCACTTTCAGCATCGTCTCGTACTTCGTCACCGCGAACTATGACCGACAGCTTGGGCTGCGGATTACGCAACCGCGGCCTTTCGAATGGACGGTCATGGTGAATGGTGTCTCGGTCGGGACGATCCGCGATGCAGAATACGCCGCCATCCTGAGGCATGTCCTTCGCGACAGCGGCGTGGCGTTCCACCAACTGGCTTCCTTCCTGAAATGGACGATAACCGTGGCCCTAAAGTTGATGACCTTCGTGCCAGTGATTGTCTTCTGGATGCTCGCGCTGATCGCAGTTGCATTGCCCGATGAACTCATGCCGTTTTTGCATGTATTGTCAGCCGCCTGGCAAGCACGCGCATCAGGCGGAGCATTGGTGGAGAACTTTGTTGGCGTTATCAGCATGCTCGCCATTCTTCCTGCATTGCTCACCACGCCCGCGCGTTCGCGCTGTTACGAGCGCGCCGTCCACCGCCTAATACGCCAACACTTCAACACGCCTGCTGATGGGTGGGTGTTGGTTCATCGCAAGGCGGCGCGGTGAGGACATCCAAGAGGCGTATGAACGGCTACGAAATGCCGGCCGCATCAATGCACAGCCCGTCGCTTCAAAGGCTCGCCTAGGCCGCCCAGCGAAGCGCTTTATGCGCCGGAACAGTGCAGCCGAACTAACGCCGCGCCACGCCCCGCCTTTCGGAACCCGAGTGTTCCTCATCGCTCAGCAGTTCGCGCACAGGCATGAGCGGCATCAGCAAGTCGACCAAGTCGCGTTGTAGTTGGTCCGTCATCGAACCCACTCAAAGAAAATCAAATGAACCAAGCGCCCTCAAAGAGCGGTGCACGCGAGGCTCGCGTGCTCGCTGCCTACAAGATCATGAAAAGCGTTTACGACCGCTGCCAGCTGGCTGGGAATACGACGGAAGAAACCCACCTGGCCATTCGCGCGGCCTACCCTTGGGGCAAGCGCCGTGCGTGGCCCTACAAGGCTTGGCTGATGGCCCGCCGCGAGTTCTATGAAGCACACGGCCTGCCCCTGCGCGCACGCCGCTCCATTGCTGAATCGCTGGAGGCTGACTCGTGATCGGCGTGCTTTACCCGCAAGATCATTTACCCGGCAAAACCTCGAAGCAACGCAAGGGACGAACATGAGCGTCGAAGCATCCAAATGGGCCAGAATGGCCGACGTCCAGAAATCCTCATCCAAGCTCGTGTTGCTGAACCTGGCGCAACTCGTCCGCTACGATGCCGAGCAATGGACAGTCTTCGCGTCGATCGATTACCTGGCCAAGGTCACGCACCTGAATCGCAAAACGGTGATCGAGGCGCTTGGCCGGCTTCGCGATCTGGGAGCGATACAGGATACGGGGCGTCGTGCCGGCGACAATCGCAGCAGTATCATTTATCGCTTGTGCCCGAATGCGGTGCCCCTGGTCGACCTTGCGACCTCCTGCACCGTTGCCGGCGGAGAGTCGCAGGCGGCGCAGCAAGACTTGGCTCTGCAGCACGGCGCCGACGATGCACCGGGGGCCGCGCCGGTCGGTGACGACCCGCCGACTGTGTACCGACCACAGCCGGGCGATCTGGATGAATTCGGAGTTGAAAATCTGCCCGTCTCTTTCCGCAACGCGCTTCCACCGCACGTCGACGAGATGCCCGAGGGGCCGCCCGTAGCGAGCGACATGACCGAGGTGGGCGATCCCTGCCCGACCGACGTCTGGCTTCCGAATTGCACATCGGGGACGCATATGCCCAAACGCCAGGCAGCGAAGGCGGCCAGGAAGAAGGGCCGAAGGCGCCTGCCCGAAGCGCGCGCTGCCGGCGCCGGCCCGACCAGGCTCCCGGAGACCTGGACACTGCCGGAGCGGTGGCGAAGTTGGACGCAGGAGCATCGGCCGCTCTGGACGCACGAAAAAATCGACGCCATGGCCGCCACCTTCAGCGCCTACATGCGGTCCAGGCCTGGCGAGCTGGGTATGTCGCCGGACTGGTTCGAGTCGTGGCGGCTCTGGGTTTTCCGGGAGCGTGAGTCCCGCGAAGCGGCCGGCAAGAGTTGGAAGGACAGTTGGACTGGCATCGTGGCCACGGGCAAGAAGCTCGGGGTGGAGCAGGCCCCGAATGAACCGCCTCCCCATTTCAAGGCGCGTGTTTTTCATGCAGCTGGGCTCGTGCCGTCCCAATAAAAGTTTTCCACAGCCTGGCCCGGTATCGGGACCAATCCCAATTTTGGGCCTAGCCCGAAAAGTGATTTTGCCCGTCCCAATTTCTTCTATCGCCAGTACCGAAAACGGATTTTTGCCAGTACCGAAAACGGTACCCAATAGGTATATATAGGTTTTATAGGTTTTAGAGAGAGTCGCGCGCGAGGCGCTGGCTCATCGCGAAGGCCGATCCGCCTACCCTCCGGTCGCTGCGCTCCCTTCGCCCCGACGCCTTCGGCGCCGGCCTGAACCCCTAGCTTCAGTCCCCCTCCCCGCCGGCGCGGTGCGCCGCCGGGCGGGGGAAAGGCGTTCCCCCGGGGCGTTGCGGGCCGCTGGCCTCGCCCCGCCCTGAGCGCCACGACCTGTCTCCGAACGCCGCCAATCCCGCGCCACCATTGCCAATTCCCGAGGCCACGCCGGTGTCTGCGTGCCACAGAGAGGGTCCGTCCCCTTCCCGGCGGGGCATCCCGCCGGGTGGGGAACGGCAGGCCCCACAAGCGCGGGGGCTGCTGCCCCCCTGGCCGGCCGCCTAACGGCGTCCGCGCTTCCGACCCCCCGGGGAACCGCAACGGTTCCCCCGCGCCCGCCCACGGGCGCGGCTCCCCCTCCTTCAACCCCGGTCATCCAGCAGGAGGGGCACCACCGCTCATGTCAACCCGACCGAACGCCGGTGCTCAGCCTGGACCGCTGTGCACCTTCACCTCACGAGGAAATCCCATGAAAATCTCCGACCTGAAAGTCAAACTCCAGGCGTTATTTCGCCCCACCCAGTCCGATCGCGCGCCTCCTTCAAACGGCCCGCGAGCCCCTTCCGCCGACGGCGTACGCAAGCCGGTCGAAATCTCGATCATCAGCACGGGCGAGCGATTCGTCCATGCCCCCTCGCTCGGGCCGGCCACCGAGTCCCGCGACCTGTCAGCCGATCCGCATCGAGACGAACTGGAACGCGACGCGGCGGAGAGAATCGAGCGCTGGGATGGAAGATCCGTCCGCGACATCGACGCGGAACGCTTCTACGACTATCCGCATCTCGAGAGGCACACCGCGCTGCAGGACAGCGTGCCTGTGCAGGCCCGCGCCGAGTTGTGGCACCCGGGCCCACATGACCCGGCTTATCGATCCAGCATCAGCGTGCTTGCGATCGACCAGATGGGCGAGGTGCTCGTCAAGCAGTACGTGGTCGACGATGCTCGCGACGCCGAGGGGTGGTCCTATTCCGTCATGTCCGCCGACCTAGCCGCCCAGATCCTGCGAGATTACGGCGCAGCCTCAGATCTAAAGCTCGACATTGCAGACGCCCTTTGGGACGGCTCGCTTCCCGTGCAGCCCGCAGAGATTGGCGCGACCTATCGCGGGCAGATCGTCTCGATCCGTGGCGATATCGCGTGTCAGATCGTTGGTGATGAGATCGCAATCGAACACAGGATCGGCACGCTGGCCATTTCCGACCCCCAGCGATACGTGGGCAAGGAAGTGGAGATCAGCTACCCATGCGGCAAGGTCGGCCTGGTGCGCCAGGTCGACACCCTTGCGCTCGAAGTGAACACGTTACAGAAGCTGGGCGTGGAAAAAACTTCGGGCGCCCTCGAACGCTAGACAAACCTGCCTAGCACCAGCAACGGTGAAGCTACTCACCATGGAAAAGAAACACTTATCGCAGAACTGCGCTCAAACCACCACCGTTCAGCAGCTAAACGACCTTCGTGTTGCTGATCCGCAAGCGCGACTTCGGGCGCTTCTGCCTCTCATCGACGATTTGAGGCGGCAAGGCGTTTCGCATTCCAAGATTCTCGAAGTACTTAGCCGCGCCGACGTCCAGTTGAAGCCCGCGTCGCTACGGCAGGCGTTACATCGTTGGCGCCGGCGCCAACAACAGCCGTCACGACCATCGAACTTTGCGAATTCCGGCAGCGCGTCTGCTGTTTCAGAAATTCCGGTCGCTGCGTCACCTCAAACGCCAATTAGCAGCATTCAAAGCAAAGCCGACTTGGTTCGACTTCGCAATGCTTCAGATCCTATTGACCTCAACGAACTGGCCGAAATCGGCCGAAGAAAATAGGCATTACCCATGAAAATCGCAACCGTCAACTACTCCGGCTCTGTCGGCAAAACCGTCACGACCAGCCACCTGCTAGCACCCCGCATTCCGGACGCCGAGATCATCGCGGTCGAGTCGACCAATGAAAGCGCAGCTGACCTGGGTCTCGCTGTTGAACAAATGCGCGGCGGCCAGTTCGGCCGGCTCTTTCGCAAGTTGCTGATGGCCGAAGCTGCCATCGTGGACGTCGGCGCCTCCAACATCGAGGACTTCCTGGCCGAGCTGGTGAAGTATGACCAGGCGCACCTGGAGATCGACTACTACGTCCTGCCGGTGGTCCCCTCGGGCAAAGCACAACGGGAGACGATCAAGACCATCCAGGTTCTCGCACAGATGGGGGTGCCTGCAGACCGCGTGCGCGTGCTTTTCAATCGCGTCGATTCCGACGTCCGAGAGGAGTTCGCTGCCATCTTTGGCTACGCAAAGCAATCCGGCGATCTCCGCGCCAATCCTGAAGCGGCAATCTTCGAGAACGAAGTGTTCGATCTGCTGGCCAACAAGCGGACCACGATCAAGGAGATCCTCGCCGATCCGCGCGACTATCGCCAGGAGCTGCGCGAGGCTGACCGCGACGACGAGAGGCTCGTCAGCCATCTGAGCGACATGCACGCCCTGCAGTCGCTGGCGCGTCCGGTCGACCGCCAGCTGGACAAGGCGTTCGGCGCACTCTTCCTGTAGGAGGCTCCGTGACCGCCACACCTCCCGAGGGCCCGGCCACTTCGTCCGTCATCCCCCGCAGCAGGATGGAGCTTCTGTACCGCGACATGCTGCAGGAGAGCGCGCAACTTGTAGGACTGATGGAACAGCTGACGGCACGCCAAGAGGCAATCTCCCAGGCGATGCATGCGCTGCCCTCCACCGTGCGCCAAGCGGGCCTGGAGGCGGCGGCAAATGCCGGCGGTCAAGCCGCCCGCTCGCTTCTTGAGGCAAGCCGGACCCTCGCTAAGTCGACGTCCGAAGCCCGTATCGCGACTCGCGTCGCAACCCGTGCGTTGCCCGCGACCGCGTGGCGGGCTGGAGTGCTGTGCGGGGTGTGCGCACTCATTGGAAGCGGAATTGGCGCCGCACTCGTGACACTGGCTCTCCACTAGCCCCAAGCCGCAATCAAGAAGGCGTCCTCAGACGCCTTCCTTCTATTCCGAAAGGACTTTCATGGCACCCGACATACGCCGGCGAATCATCAAGTTCGCCTTGCTCGTTTTCCCGCTCTGCGCCTGGCTGCTCACGGCCAAGGTCATTTCAGGCCTTCCCTTCTCTCTCGTAACCTGGACGGTCCTGTCACATTGGGTGGTATCCACGCCGGACTACCCCTCCCTGATCGCCGCGCCCATCATTGCATTGGTCTTGGCGCTCGCGCTTTCCCTCACCCTCAAAAAGTACTCGACCAAAGACGGCTTCGACGGTGCGGGGTACAGGAAGCATATTCGCGGGACCGAGGCGGTGCCCGTCAAGAAGCTGCGGAAGCTTTGCTCGGAGAATGGCCGCGAGCAAATCGATGTGGCTGGCGTCCCGATGCCGACGGGCATCGAGAATCTCCACATCCTGCTGAACGGAGCGACGGGCAGCGGCAAGTCGGTGCTATTGCGCAACCTGGTCTATTCCGCCTTGCGACGCGGCGACCGCATGGTCGTAGTAGATCCGAACGGAGACCTTTACAGCAAATTCGGGCGGGAGAGCGATGTTTTGCTCAACCCCTATGACCAGCGTACCGAGGGGTGGTCATTCTTCAACGAGGTTCGGGCGGAGTACGACTGGAAGCGCTTGGCGCTGTCCATTGTGCCTCTGGGTAAAGACGCGAACGCGGAAGAGTGGAACGGCTATGCTCGCCTCCTGCTGCGTGAGACGGCCCGTAAGCTCAACGAGCTGGGCACTCCGTCCATCGAAGAGCTCTTTCGTTGGACGACAATCGCCTCGGACAAGGATCTGCGGACCTTCCTGTCCGGCACTCTAGCTGAGTCTCTGTTTGCCGGCTCCGCTGAGGCTAGCAAAGCCCTGACCAGCGCGCGCTTCGTCCTATCCAAGTATCTCGCGGAACACGTCACGATGCCTGCTGGAAAGTTCAGCATCCGTGACTGGATGGAACACGGCACCGGCAGTCTGTACATCACCTGGCGCGAAGACATGAAGGAGGCGATGAAGCCGCTTATCTCCGCCTTCGTTGACGTGTTTTGCTCGGCCCTGCTGTCGCTGCCAGAAGATCAGGCGCGTCGGTGGTGGCTCGTCATCGATGAGCTGGGTTCGATGGAGAAGATGGCCAGCCTGGAGGACTTCTTGACGAAGGGTCGCAAGAACGGCGGCCGGGCACTCGCCGGCCTGCAGTCGGTGTCACAGATGGACGACATCTTCGGGGAGAAGATGTCCCAAACGCTACGGGCCAGTTTCCGCTCGCTGGTGGTGCTTGGCGGATCCAAGACCGATTTTGAAACCGCTGAGGTCATGTCCAAGTCGCTCGGCGAACACGAGGTCGCGCGTCCGGAATACACCGATAGCCGTAATCCCGGCAAGACGCCCAACACGAGCGAACGCATGGTCCGCTCTACCGAACGCGTCGTCACCCCGGCGCAGGTACAAACGCTGCCTGAACTTACCGGGTGGGTCGCCTTCGCCGGCAACCGGCCGATCTCAAAGTTTGTGCTCGAGCCCCGGACCTTCGCCATCCGCAATGCACCCTTTGTCGAAGCGAGGCGCGGCGGCGCTCGAAGCATGACCAGCGGGTCCGCCGGCGGCCCCCAAGCCTGGTCGCAAGTCGATCTACCCGAGGATCCGACGCTAGCAGCGTAAACAAACACCAGGTCGCCGGCAGCGCCGGCGGCCGCTCGCATGGAACATCCGATGATTTCGCTCAAGACCATCCACCGCAGTGCCGCCAACAAGGCGTCGCACTACTACGCAGACCAGAAGGATGACTACTACAGCCGCGACGGCACTGCGGCGCAGTGGCAGGGGAAAGCTGCAGAGGCCCTCGGCCTCGCGGGCAGCATCCAGCAGGACGAGTTTCTGCGCGCATTGCGTGGCGATTTTGGCTCGGACGTGACGCTGTCCCGCTCAGTACGACTGGACGCGAAGGCACGCTCGGCATTGGACATGACGTTCTCCCCGCCGAAAAGCATCAGCATTCAGGCACTGGCGGGGAAAGACTCGTCGGTCATTGAAGCCCACGACCAGGCTGTGACCAAAGCGCTTGTGTTCCTGGAGCAAGAACTCCTGCGCGCTCGCCAGACCGAGAATGGAATCACGACGACCGAGCGCACCGGCAATGCAGCCATCGCGAAATTTCGCCATGAGACGGCCAGGCCTACGGAAGGTGCATACTCGGATCCCCAATTACACACGCACGCGCTGCTGATGAACGTCACTCAACGCGCCGATGGAACCTGGGCGGCCATTTCGAATGACGAAATCTATCGCCTGAAGTCGATGTTGGAATCCGTGTACCACGCCGAGCTGGCGAGTGGGCTGGAGAAAGCTGGCCACCAGATCCGTTACGAGGGCAAATCGTTTGAGCTCGCCCACATCTCTCGCGCTCATATCGAAGGCTTTTCAAAGCGATCTCACGATATCAATGCCGAATTGGCGGCACTTGGCGAGACTCGTGGGACGGCGAGCCGCGCGCTGAAGCAAACCATCGCACTCAAGACGCGCCTGGACAAAGCGCCCGACATCACCCGCGACGAACTGCAGAAGGACTGGGAGCGCCAGATCGTTGAGCTTGGCATTGACCTCAGCAACCCGAAGCTAACTCTCAGCAAGGAGTCGAACGTCACGCCGGAGACTGGAGCCGATGGTCATGAATCCGCCAGCGCGCAGGGGAAGGAGGAACTTTCGCTGGCGGCATCAGCCCTGCTCGCCGACGAATGCCTACGCTGGGCGATCAAACACCATACGGAACGTGAATCTGTCATGGACGGCAAGGAGATGCTCAAGACGGCGCTGCATCGGTCACACGGCACTGGCATCAAACTGGCTGATCTCAAAGGCGCAGTAAAGCGGTCCCTAGTCAAGGGGCATCTCATTCTTGGCACGCTAAAGTACCGACACGCGAAAGACCGTGATACGCCCGCAAAGTCGCGCAAGGAGATGGTCGACGCGTTAGTGGAGGCCGGTATGGGCAGAAAGCGCGCTGAGGGCCAGGTCCAAAAATCTATCGCGCGCGGCGAGTTTGTCGTAACAGGGGCGCGCTACACCACGCAGTCTGCTCGCGAACGTGAAAAACGCATCTTGCAGATCGAGCGCGAAGGTCGTGACCAGGTCGCCCCGATCCTGCAGGTGGAAGCGGTTCAGACTGCGATGGCGGGCAAAAAACTCATGCCCGGGCAATTGGCCGCCGCCAGTTTGATTCTGAGTACACCGCATCGCTTCGTCGGGGTGCAAGGTTTGGCCGGAACTGGGAAGTCTCACATGCTCGCGCAAGTCAAGGAGGCCGCGGAAGCGGCGGGCTACCGCGTTCAGGCCGTGGCTTCCTATGGCAAGCAGATTCAGGCGCTGCGGGAGCTGAACATGGAGGCGCGCACAGTAGCCTCCGTGCTGGAAGCGCGGCAGAGGGAGCGTTTCACGCTAGACGACAAGACTGTACTGGTGATCGACGAGGCCGGTGTGGTTCCCGCCCGGATCATGGAACGTCTTATGAAAATGGCCGAAGCCGACGGCGCTCGAGTTGTCATGCTTGGCGATACCGGCCAGACCAAGGCGATTGAAGCGGGGCGACCGTTTCATCAGCTACAGGTGGCCGGCATGGAGACATCGCTCATGGGAGATATAATCCGCCAGAAGTCGCCAGTATTGAAAGCTGCGGTGGAACTAGCCGCGAGTGGCCGCGCTTCCGCGTCGCTCGGCGTGCTGGACCGAAAGCTAAAGGCGGTCTATTCCATTGATGACGACGCCTCACGCTATCACGCCATCGCTCGCAAATATGCCGCGTTCAATGCGGAGGAAAGGCGCGAAACACTTATCGTCACTGGCACAAACGATTCTCGCAACGCACTAAATGAAGCTACTCACCAAGCGCTGGGCTTGGCTGAGCGCGGCTTCGATTTCACCCTGCTCACGCGTCGAGACACCACCCAAGCCGAACGTCGGGTCGCGAAGTATTACGTCGCCGGCGACATTCTCCAACCGGAGCGGGACTACAAGGCGGGCAAGCTGCGCCAAACAGAGATGTACCGTGTCATCGGCACGGCGCCTGACAAGCCCAATCACCTGGTGGTGGAGCACGTCATCACTCAGGAACGCACCCAGTTCAATCCTGAGCGCGCTGCCAAACTTTCCGTATATGAGCCAGTCCAGGCCGAGCTGTCTGCAGGTGACTGGGTGCGCATAACGCGCAACAATGCCAAGCTTGACCTGGTCAATGGTGGCCGCTTCGAGGTGCTGGCGGTGACCCCCACTACCGTCACGATCGGTAGCGGCGGGCGCCGACTCACGTTGGATGCTGCAACCGAGCCGCTGCACCTCGATCGCGCATATGCCACGACTAGCCACAGCGCCCAAGGGTTGACGTGCGACCGCGCGCTTATCAACGCGGAGAGCTTCAGCCGGACCACACAACGAGACGTCTACTACGTAGCGATATCACGCGCCCGTCATCAGACTGAGATCTATACCAACGACGCCAGCAAGCTGGCGGGCATCGTGGACCGACTGGAAGAAAAAACCGCTGCGCTGGACATCGGATTGGAATCCACCCGCCCGTGGCGGCCACACATGGCCCCCTCCGCCATGGAAATTCGCATTAAATAGGACCAACGGCAATCTGTTCAATCGCCGTGCTTCGCATTCACTGTCACGGGCAACTTCGGCCAGGTTAAAAGTTCCAACCGGCATGGAGCCGCTGAGAAAATCAGGCTGTCCTGCCTGTCCTTGGCGCAGCGCTTGTGCAGGCGATGGCGGGCCTGTATCAGCAACCTCGTCAAAGGTCTCTTGCCCCTGCCTGTCCACCTCGGGCTGACCGCTGCGCTGGCCGCGCCACAGGGCGCCGGCAGCAGGCAATCTTGACTGAACGGCGATCAAACGCGCTGCTGTTGCACCCACTGCTGCACGCTTGGGCGCTGCCACTGCTGGGCGGCGTAGGCTTTGAGGCGTTCAGGGACGGCATCACCGTTCATGATCAGGCGGTGGAGCATCAGCGCCAGATCGGTATCCGCAATGCACCAGTTGCCAAAAAGGTTTGCGGCCTGCGCGGGCAGCAGTTGCTCGGCCACTTGGAGCAGTTTGTCAGCAGCATCCTGGGCGGCGGCGCTCAAGGGCGTCGCCGTAGGCTGGATGAACACCGTGTCCGTCCCCCGCTCGATGCGAATGGGCATGAGATCGCTGCGCAGCCAAGCCTGGACCTGTCGGGCACGGGCGCGAAGGTGTGCGTTTTGTGGGTAGACTGCCGCATACGCGGGCGGTGCAAAGACGTCTTCCAGATACTCGCTAATGGCGCTGGACTCCGACAAAGTGAAACCCTCGTGCACCAACATGGGGACCCGCGCCGTCAGAGACTGCTGACGATACGCGGCTTGCTGATGTTGCCGTGCAGCCAGGTCAAGACGTTCAGTGGAGAACGCAATGCCTTTCTCAAGCAAGGTGACGTACACGGACAGCGCGTAGGGGCTGGTGAACTGGTGGTCAACAAAAAGAGTCGGCATGTTCTGCGGCATGGGCGAACTCCAGATATAAAACGTAGGTGAAGTCTATGGGTACGGCCGCCGCTCGCAAAACGATTTATCTTTGACATCCTTGCCAAATAAATTCACATAGCTTATGTCAGATCTACACCAGTTGCCCAATCTACTGGCCTTGCGCGCCTTTGAGGCCGCCGCGCGGCATCAGAACTTTTCCCGCGCTGCCGATGAAATCCATGTCACCCATGGCGCGGTCAGCCATCAGGTCAGGGCGTTGGAGCAAGACCTGGGGGTCGCCCTGTTTACGCGCTATGGAAAGCGTTTGACGATCACCCAGCAGGGCGCGCAGTTCGCGCAAGCGGTACGCAGTGCATTGCAAGACATCGCGCAGGCTACCCAAGCGATACGCGAGGATACGCGGCAAAAGCGACTCACCGTGTCGTCCATCCCTTCGTTTGCTGCGCGCTGGCTTGCCCCGCGACTTGGCAAATTCATTGAACAGAACCCGAGCACAGAGCTGGTTTTGCAGACCAGCGGACGGCTGCAAGACTTGGTGCGCGACGGTATTGACGTGGGCATCCGTTTTGGTCAGGGCCAATACCCCGGCCTGGCGGTGGAGCGCCTGATGGGCGACTCGTACTACCCGGTTGCCAGCCCTGGCTACAACCAGGGGCGTCTGCCGAGCACCCCACGGCAGCTCAAACCAGCGCAACTATTGCGCTCGGATGAACCCTGGCTGCCATGGTTTCAGGCTGCGAACCTGACGCTTGCTGAGCCCACCGGAGGCGTTCGCTTTCAAGATCTGTCGATGCTGATCCGCTCGGCCGTGGCAGGGAACGGCATTGCGCTGGTGCGGCATGTGGTGGCGATGCAGGAGATTGCTACGGGTGAGCTGGTGCGGCTGTTTGACGTGGCAGTCAAAAGCCCATGGCACTACTATCTCGCTTGTTCGCCGGAAGCACTGCACAAACCCCAGGTGCAGGCATTTCGGCAATGGCTGATGGAGGAAATCACGATCTTCAAGACGCAGACTGGCCAAGCGGTGGATTGAACAGGGCAGTCGAGAACAGCCAGCCGTTTACGCCAGCTGCCTACATGAGCGATGTGTTCTTCAACCGTCGACATTTAGCAGAATGATGGCGTAGTCGACGACGGAGTCGACCAAAACTCTGTATTGGTCGCCGGGGGGATACCGGGGGTTCATGTGGATCTCGTAAAGTGCAAACGCAGAATTGTCGGCAAGCGGCGTTCCGTTAAGCCTTGATGCCAGGATGCGCTTGCCGGCGAAAGGATGGCCGGTGGGCACCCGGGGTAATTTTCTGCAGACGGTGGTGCGAGCCAGCACCCAAATTTTCGGTGCGCGACAAAGGTGGCCGCCCTCCCGCATCACATAGCAATCAAGCTTCCAGATCATACGCGACACGGGACCATGGAAGTGCGATCATATCTTGGCTGGCTAGCCAGCTAGCAAACTGCAAGGCACGGCGTACCCGCCCGCGTATCCCGTCTGATAGTGGACCGCGCAGTGTGCCTTTCGGACGCAGGCGCTCGAGGAAGCTCGTTAGTCCGATTCAGGCCTGTGATGATGTTTACATGCTCATGGACATACAGGTGATGATTATGAAAACCGCTTCTCCAAAGGAGCCACCGGTGAGCAAATTTCAAACCGAAGCTCAGCAGCGTGCCGCTCCCCGCCGTCCCGCTGAGACGGCCCCCACCCCCTCCAGTTCTAAGAAGTGCGTGCCTCAAAGCCCACGTTTGCACACCGACTGGAAGAAATAGAGCAGTTGTCGTCCGAAAGCCCTGGTTTCCAGGGCTTTTCGTTTGTCGACCATAGGTCACTCCGTCCGCAGTTCGCCAAGGTCGAACCTACCGAGCAGCGAACGACTTGGCACGGCCTGAAGTCCTGAAAACTGGCCTCCGAGTGCGGTAGCTATCCTCGACCTTGATCCCACGAGATTACCGAACCGTCGAGATAAGCTACTTGCTATGCGCGGTGCATACCGCTGAGGAGAGAGCCATTGACGACCGGTCATCAACAAAGGGAGGCTGGTGGCTGTGATCCTCGCCGGATAGGCCGTCCGCCGTCGTGCTACTCGCCCTCTCGATGGTGTATGCCCATGTCCCATGCCGTCCCCAATTCTGTTACAGCATTATCAGACGGCACGGAATTTGCTGGAAACCCCATTCATAGGCAGCCCATCCCTGGCGCCGCCCGGGTACAGAGGGCATTAGCAATGCAACCCATACGAAAAGCTGTATTCCCCGTCGCGGGCCTGGGCACCCGCTTTCTTCCGGCCACCAAGGCCATGCCCAAGGAAATGCTGCCCATCGTCGACCGGCCCTTGATCCAGTACGCCGTCGAGGAAGCCGTCGCGGCCGGCATCACCGAGCTGATCTTCGTCACGGGGCGCAACAAGCGCGCCATCGAAGACCATTTCGACCGCGTGCCGGAACTCGAATACGACCTGGAAGCCAAAAACAAGAAGGCGCTGCTGGAAACCGTGCGCAACGTGATCCCGGACAGCATCAAATGCGTCTACACGCGCCAACCGGCCGCGCTGGGCCTGGGCCACGCGGTGCTGTGCGCGGCGACCATCGTCGGCAACGAGCCCTTCGCCGTCCTGCTTGCGGACGACCTGATCGACGCCGACGCCCCCGTCATCGGCGAGATGATGAAGGTCGCCCGCGAATTCGAGGGCAGCGTCCTGGCCGTCCAGCAGGTTCCCAAAGCCCATACCAACCAGTACGGCATCGTGTCCGGCGCCCGCAAGGCGCACGGCGTCCTGAGCCTGACGGGCATCGTGGAAAAGCCCAAGCCTGAAGACGCGCCAACGGACCTGGCCGTGGTCGGGCGGTACATCCTGGAGCCCGAGATATTCGGTCTGCTCGAAAGCACGCAGGCCGGCGTGGGCGGCGAAATCCAGTTGACCGACGGCATCGCTGCCCTGCTCGCGTCGCGCAACGTCTACGGCTTCCAATACGAGGGCGTGCGTTACGACTGCGGCAGCAAGGAAGGCTTTTACCGCGCCACCATGGAGATCGGGCGCAAGTATCACAATCTTGGCTAATGACGGGATGCCCCGGGGCGCCCCCTGGCGTTCCGGACCTTCCCCCCACCCACGTATACCCACATTCAACTTGGCGCCCGCGATTGGGACTGCCAGGTCCAGTTCTATGACGCGGTCCTGCGCCCGCACTACGCTGCCGACTTCTACGCGGCCTACTGCCGCGATCCGGAAGGCAACAAGCTGGCCTTCGTCTGCGCCTCGGGCGACGTGTAAACCCGGCCAGGCCCGGGAAATTTTTACCGCGCTTCCCGTCATACCCGCCCCAGCTTCCACCCCTTCGGACCTGCACCGGCGCAGGCACGCCGTTTGCGATTCAGCCGTGCGCGCCGAGATCGTTCACCCGGCTGATGACCCGCCGTCCGGCGCAATCCCTACATCCGACAGGAAGCCGCTTATGCCCAACTCCAAACCTGCCCCCGCTCCCAACCCGCCGCCTTCGCCCCACGTGGACCGCGCCGAGACCGGTTTCACGGGCCAGCCGACCGAGGACGGGCCTCCGTCCGGGGACGTCAACCAGAATCCCGACACCAATTCCGGCTATCCCGCCGGCGGGTCGCAGGCGCCCGCGGGCAAGGATCCGTACGGCCGGCCCAAGAAGTCCGAGTCCTGAGCGTTCTTGCCCCGCTGGCCTTGAGCGACCGCACGTGCAGTCCGCGTGCGGTCGCTTCCATCTGGGCGCTCCCGTTTCAGGCGGCCGCGGGCCCCGCCCGTGCGCCGTCGTGTCGGCAGAGATCAAGTTGCTAATGAATTCTCTTTTTTCCCATTTCCGGAAACGTGTGGCCGCTTGCCGCAATGCGATCGGACAGGACAGCGTCCGCCTGCCGCTGCAGACAGTCACGGCCGTGCTGCTGGCTTACGGCTGGATGACCTGGCGGCAGATGCCGGACGTGGCGTGGGGCGCGTTCTCGGCCCTGTTCGTGGTGCGCGCCACCGTCGAAGGCACCGTGGGCGAGGCTGCCGCGCGCATCCTGGGCGCGATGATCGGCGTGGCGCTGGGTATCGCGCTCGTGCCGCTTGTCGCGGCCGCCAATATCCCCGCGCCGTGGAGCATCGTGGCCGGCGTCGGGGCCGCCGCGTGCCTGTCGATACGTTGGCCGGCCCTGAGCTACAGCCTGGTCACTGCGACTATCCTGACCGTCACGCCGGACGCCGACATCCTGGCGGGCGCGCTGAACAAGACCATGGCCATCGTGGCGGGGTCGATTGCCGGCATCGTGGCCGCGTTCGCCGTGCTGCCGCTGTCGGCCCGGTACAGCATGCGTTACAACCTCGCCGCCTCGCTGCAGCTGTATGGGGATCTGCTGGTCGAATGGGCCGCGGCGCTGAACGAGGGCCGGGCGCGGCCGCGGCCCCGCGACAAGCCCGCCCTGGAGCGTGCGCATTGGCGCGCCCAGGACATGGCGCGCCAGTCGCGCGTGCTGCCCGTGCATTTCTTCGGGTGGGACACACAGACCCATCGCCTGCAGGATCGCATCGAGGAACTCTGGCTGACCGTCCCGCTGATGGAACGCGTGGGTGGCGTGGCGTTGACCGACAACGTCTGCCGCCGGCTCGGTCCCGCGCTGCACGCGGTCGCGCTGGCGGCGCGGCAGCAGATCGACGGGCTGGCCCGGGCCATCCGCGACAAGGGCGCCGAAGCGCCCATGTGCCGTACCGGTGAGCCCTTTGCGCACCTGGATGAAGCCGTCCAGGAAGCTGCGGGCGGCGGCGGCTTCACGCCTGCCGAGCGCGCCGCCGTGGATCTCGTCCGCTGGTCCTGGCACGAAGTCACGCGGGAACTGGACGCCTTGTGCGACACCCTGCACCCGGACTCGCGCTAACGCCCGTCGCGCAGCCCGGCCGCCCAGCGGCGACCGGAGTGCGGAATCAGGGCGTCAACACCACCTTGATGCAGCGATCCTCCTTGTCGCGGAACGTCTTGTACAGGTCCGGCCCGGCCTCCAGCTTGGCGCGGTGCGTGATGACAAAGGACGGATCGATCTTGCCCTGCACGATGAGATCGAGCAGCTCGTCCGTCCAGCGCCGCACGTGGGTCTGGCCCATGCGCCACGTCAGCCCCTTGTTCATCGACGCGCCAAACGGAATCTTGTCGATCATCCCGCCATACACGCCGGGCACGGACAGGATGCCGGCGGGCCGGCAGACATACATCATTTCGCGCAGGACGTGGGGCCGGTCCGTCTCCGCCCCGACGGCCTGCTTCACGCGGTCGTAAAGATGCTCCATCGAACTGCTGGCGTGCGATTCCATACCAACGGCGTCGATGCATTTCTCCGGCCCCTTGCCACTAGTCAGTTCCTTCAACCGTTCCACGACGTCTTCGTCCTGGAAGTTGATCGTGACGGCGCCGCAATCGCGCGCCATCTGGAGCCTCTCGGGCACCGATTCAATGCAGATCACCTGGCGGGCGCCAAGCAGAATGGCGCTCTGGATCGCCATCTGGCCCACGGGCCCACCACCCCAGACGGCGACGGTGTCGGTCGACTCGATGTCGCACTGCTTGGCAGCCTGCCACCCGGTGGGCAGGATGTCCCCCAGAAATAGCACCTGCTCATCCGACAGTTCGTCGGGCACCTGCACGTGCGTGGAATCGGCGAACGGTACGCGCACGTATTCTGCCTGGCCGCCGGCATAGCCGCCCGTCAGGTGCGTGTAGCCGAACAGCCCGGCCGTCGTGTGACCGAACATTTTGGCCGCCTGCGCCGCATTGCGGTTCGTGCGCTCGCAGACCGAGAAGTTGCCTTTCTTGCACTGGTCGCATTCGCCGCACGTAATGGTGAACGGGATCACCACCCGGTCGCCGATTTTCAGGTTTTGCGCCTGGGCGCCGACTTCCACGACTTCGCCCATGAACTCGTGGCCCATGATGTCGCCGGATTTCATGCCGGGCATGAAACCATCGAACAGATGCAGGTCGGATCCGCAGATCGCGCACGCGCTCACCTTGATGATGGCGTCGCGCGGGTGTTCCAGCACGGGATCAGGAACCGTGTCGTAGCGGATGTCGTGTTTGCCGTGCCAGCAAAGTGCTTTCATCGGAATCTCCTTTGACGTGACCGCAGCAGGCGATCAGGCGTGGCGCAGCAACTGCCATGCCGCGGGAGGCCGATTTCCCAAAGCCTTTGCCCAGGCGACGTGCACGAACGCAGAACTTGCAACGTCGGGCGAAAAATCTCCAAGGGCAGCCGTGCCCCGCGCGCAACGGCGGCCGCACCGCAGGTTGGCGCGTCGCGCGCTTCGGCACGCAGCTTGCGACGTGCTGGCACACGCTCTCGGTGTGATCCCCGGCGCGAGCCGCTGCCCATCACCGGACCCATCCCATCCGTTTTTTGGAGTTCCCATGCGTACCGTCAATTCTCCAATTGGCGGCGCGCCGCACGCCCGCCCTCCCACCGCGCAGGAAGCACACACGGCGAACGGATGGCTGGCGCGCGAGCGCCCTGCAATTCTGTGTTTTTCCCATCTGCGCTGGAACTTCGTGCACCAGCGGCCCCAGCACCTGATGACGCGCTTTGCGCGCAGCCATGCCGTGTTCTACATCGAGGAGCCCGTCTGGGAAGCCGCCGCCCGTCACGGATGGCTGGAGTCCACGCACGAGGATGGCGTCACCGTCATCACGCCGCACGTGGCGCGAGAAAGCGCGCTTCAGGACCAACGGCGCCTGCTCGCGCAACTGGTGCGCGAACACGGACTCGTCACACCGGTCCTGTGGTACTACACGCCGATGAGCCTGCCCTGCACCGAAGACCTGGAGGCCGGGCTGGTCGTCTACGACTGCATGGATGAACTGTCCGCCTTTCGCGGCGCGCCGCCTGAACTCGTCACGCTGGAGCGCCAGCTGCTGGCGCACGCCGACGTGGTTTTCACGGGCGGCCACAGCCTGTACGAGGCCAAGCGCAGGCTGCATCCGAATGTGCATGCGTTTCCCAGCAGCGTGGACCGGCAGCATTTCGCGCGTGCCAGGACGTCCGCCACGATTCCTGGCGGCCTGCTCGCCATCGCCTCGCCGCGCCTAGGTTTCTATGGCGTGCTGGACGAGCGCTTCGACACTGACTTGCTCGCGCAGGCCGCCAGCATGCGGCCCGAATGGCAGTTCGTCCTGATCGGGCCCGTGGTCAAGATCGACCCCGCGACGCTGCCGCAGGCGCCCAACATCCATTACCTGGGTTCGCGCGGCTATGACCAGCTTCCCGACTACCTGGCAGGCTGGGATGTCGCCCTGATGCCTTTCGCGATGAACGAATCGACGCGCTACATCAGCCCCACCAAGACGCCGGAATACCTGGCGGCGGGCAAGCCCGTCGTCTCCACCCCGATCGCGGACGTCGTGCGCACCTATGGCGATTGTCCCGTCGTGCACATCGCCGCCGACGCGCGGGCTTTTGTCGATGCAATATCCCGCGCCCTGGAGGCCGCGGCGGATCCAGTCGCGTTGGCCCAGCATGCGGACCGCGCCCTGGAAGGCATGTCGTGGGATCGCAGCTGGGAAGGCATCTGCGACGCGATGAACCGCGCCTGGACAAGCTCGCCACGCGGCGCGCGGCACGCGCCCGACGGGCCGGCCGCTCTAGGGCGGCCGGCCAGGCTCACGCCGCATCACTATGACTGCCTGATCGTCGGCGCGGGCTATGCCGGCAGCGTGCTAGCGGAGCGCCTCGCCCGCGGCAGCGGCAAACGCGTCATGGTGGTGGACCGCCGCCCGCACATCGCCGGCAATGCATACGACTTCTACAACGAGGCCGGACTGCTCGTACATCGCTACGGACCCCACATCTTCCACACGAACTCGGACAAGGTGCTGCAATACCTGTCCCGGTTCACAGAATGGCGTCCCTACGAACACCGGGTTCTGGCGCGCACGGACCGCATGCTGGTGCCAATGCCGATCAACTTGACGACACTCGAGCGCCTGAACGGGCGGTGCTTTACCGCCGCCGAAGCCGAGCAGTACCTGCAGGCGGTGGCCGAGCCGGTGTCGATGGTCTCCAGCGCCGAGGACTACGTCGTTTCGCAGGTTGGCCGCGCCCTGTACGAAAAGTTCTTCCGCGGCTACACGCGCAAGCAATGGGGTCTGGACCCCTCGCAGCTCGATCGCTCCGTCGCCGCACGCGTGCCCACGCGGCTGTCGCGGGACGACCGCTACTTCACCGACCGCCACCAATGCATGCCGCTCAAGGGGTATACGCACATGTTCGAGCGCATGCTGGATCACCCGAACATCTCGCTCGCGCTCGGCATGGACTTCGAGGAGGCCAAATCGGCATTCATCTACGACGAACTGATCTACACCGGGCCCATCGACGAGTACTTCGGCTACTGCTTCGGCCCCCTGCCCTACCGGTCGCTGAAGTTCCGGCACGAAACGCTGGACGAGGAATGGCACCAACCCGTTGGCGTGGTCAACTACCCGGCAGAGGACGTGCCGTACACCCGCATCACTGAATACAAGCACCTGACGGGTCAGCACCATGCGAAAACGGCAGTGACCTACGAGTACCCTAGCGCGCAGGGCGATCCCTACTACCCCGTGCCGCGGCCCGAGAACACCGCGCTGTTCCGCCGGTATCAGGCCTTAGCGGACGCTTGCGAGGGGGTGCACTTTGTCGGCCGCCTGGCGACCTACCGCTACTACAACATGGACCAGGTCGTGGCGCAGGCGCTGACCACCTACGAGGAGGTGGCAAGCCGGCAGGCAGAACCGCGCAGCGAGCTTGTGGACGAATGAATCGACGCATGGGCTTTCAGAGCTTTCTGCAGGCGGGGTTCGAATGCTCCTGCCATCGATTTCCGGACGGCCGGCAGCTTGACCTGCTTGAGTCCACGGGCCATGCGAAGTGGGCGGCGCAGGACTACGCCGCGATCGCGGCGCTGGGGCTGCGGACGGCGCGGGACGGGGTGCGTTGGCACCTCGTCTGCCCGGCCGCCAACGTTTACGACTGGTCCCCGCTCCTACCGCTGCTGCGCGCGGCACGCGACAGCAGGGTGGAGGTGATCTGGGATCTGTGCCATTACGGCTGGCCGCCATGGCTGGACATCTGGTCGCCGGCCTTTCCCGAGGCGTTCGCCCGATACGCCGCCGCCGCCGCACGGTTGATTGCCGGAGAGACCGATATGCCGTCCTGGTACTGCCCGATCAACGAAATCTCGTACTGGAGCTGGGCCGGCGGCGACATGGCGCATTTCGGACCGTGCGCGCTGGGGCGCGGGCCCGAATTGAAGCGGCAGCTCGCGCGCGCGGCGATCCAGGCCAGCGACGCGATCCTGGAAGCCGAACCGTGCGCGCGGCTGGTCTGCGCGGAACCGCTAATCGCCATCCGGCCCGCGAGTCGGGGCGACATCCATGAAGCGACCGCGGCCAGCGAGGCGCAATTCGAGGCGCTCGACATGCTGTGCGGACGGGCGCACACCGGCCTGGGCGGCGACGAGCGCTATGTGGACGTCATCGGCCTGAACTACTACCCGCACAACCAGTGGCTGCACCGCAGTGCGCCGCTGCACTGGACCGACCCCCGCTACACGCCGCTGGCGCAGCTGCTGCAGGGTTGCGCGCACCGCTACGGCAAACCGCTATTCATCGCTGAGACCGGCGCCGAAGGCGTGGCGCGCACGCGCTGGGTGCGCTATGTCGCCGGCCAGGTGGCGCTGGCCCAGGCGCGCGGCGTCGACGTGGGGGGGATCTGCCTGTATCCCGTCACGGATTATCCCGGCTGGGAAGACGACCGCCACTGCCCGACCGGCCTGCTGAGCGCGCCTGCCGCGGACGGCCGGCGCAGCGTCTACGCGCCGCTGGAAATCGAACTGCGCGCGCAGGCCGCCCGCGCCGGCAGCGGCCCCGCCGGTCTGCTTGCCGCGCCCCTGGCCGCCAACGGAGATTGACCATGCGCGACCTGCCCGCCCTGCCCTCGCATCCCACGGCCTTTCTCTGGCGCTATGTGCGCCAGCGGCCATGGGCGTTTGGCCTGCTGGGGCTGATTGTCGGCCTGGCCGGCGTGTGCTCGGTGACCGTGCAGTACGCCATGAAGCTCATCGTGGACGCCATGGCTGTCGGCGCCGCCGCGTCCGTGCAGGTGTGGTGGGCGCTTGGCCTGTTCCTGGCGCTGATCGCCGTCGAGGCCGCGCTGTGGCGTTGCGGCGGATGGCTGGGCTGCCGCAACATCGTTGCCGCCTGCGCCACGCTCAGGGTCGAAGTCTTCGAGCACCTCAGCCACCATTCCACCCGCTATTTCCGCCAGCATCACTCGGGCGCACTGGCCAACCGCATCTCGGCGACCGCGGGCGCCGCCGGCGCGATCTACGGATCCATGGTCTGGAGCATCGTGCCGCCCTGCGTCGACTTCCTGGGCGCGGTCGTGGTGCTCAGCACCGTGGACTGGCGCATGGCGGCCGCGCTGCTGGGTTTCGTCCTGGTATTGGCCGCCGTCATCATCTCATTCGGCGCGCGCGGGCGCAGCTTGCACCAGCAGTACGGCGAGCAGGCCGCCCATGTGGGCGGGGAAATCGTGGACGCGATCTCGAACATCTGGGCCGTGCAGGCATTTTCCGCGCAGGCCCGCGAGCGCGCCCGGCTTGAAAAGGCGCTGGGCGAGGAAGCGCGCGCGCAGCGCAGAAGCTGGATGTATGTTGAAAAGGCGCGCGTTATCCATGACGCCTGCCTGTGGCTCGTGGCGGGCGCCATGCTGTTCTGGGTGCTGCGGGCGTGGGAGCTGGGCCGCGCCAGTCCCGGCGACGTCGTGGTGGTGAGCGCATTGACATTCCGTATCCTGCACGGCTCGCGCGACCTGGCGCTGGCGCTGGTGGGCACCGCGCAGCAATTTGGCGTGATTGCCGAAATGCTGCGGATGGTGGGCCAGCCGCATTCTGTGCCGGATGTGCCCCGTGCCCAGCCCCTGCGCGATCCCGCCGGCGCCATCGTCTTCGAGGGCGTCCAGTACTCCTACCCGGACGGCTGCCATGCGCTGCGCGGCGTCACGCTGTCCATCCGGCCAGGCATGAAGGTGGGGCTGGTCGGCGCGTCCGGCGCGGGAAAGTCGACGCTGCTGTCGCTGTTGCAGCGCTCGGACGAGCCGCAGCAGGGCCGGATCCTGATCGGCGGCCAGGACATCCGCGAGGTCACGCTTGAAAGTCTGAAGGACGCGATCTCGGTTGTGCCGCAGGACGTGAGCCTGTTTCGCCGCACCATCATGGAGAACATCCGCTATGGCCGCCCCGAGGCCACCGAGGAAGAGGTCGTCGCGGCCGCGCGCCAAGCCCATTGCGATCCGTTCATCCAGCGTCTGCCGGAAGGCTACGCCAGCATCGTCGGCGAGCGCGGCGCGCTGCTGTCCGGCGGCGAACGGCAGCGCATCGGCATCGCCCGCGCGTTCCTGAAGGACGCCCCCATCCTGCTGCTGGACGAAGCCACGTCCGCGCTAGACAGCTATTCCGAACAGCTCATCAAGGAAGCGCTGGCCGAACTGATGCGCAGCCGCACAGTCGTGGCCGTGGCGCACCGCTTGTCGTCCCTCACCCGGTATGACCGGATCGTGGTCGTGGACGCAGGCCGCATCGTGGAGGACGGCCCGTTGGACGAGCTGCTGTCGGCGCGGGGGCCGCTGCGCGCGCTGTGGGATCTGCAGGTGGGCCACGGCCAACGCAGTGGCCAGGACGGCGTGCATCCGGTTCCCACCCCCGCCTGAGCGCGAAGCGGAGCCGCCTGGCGGGGTTGCGCCTTGGAGGTTGTCGCGCGCGCTTGGCTCGCGCGATGGCCTTGCCGGTCTTTCCCGCCGCCCCCCGCAGGAATGGGACATGCGGAGGGTGCGGCGGCTGGACGCAAGTCCCTGCGCGCGGCCAAGCCGCCTCCATTGCGGCGCCCTACAAGGAACCCTCATGGAACTCGTTCGCCCGCCCGATGACCCCGCCGCCCCCCGCCGCCTGCGGCGCGCCAGCTTCCTGCTGGGCTTTTCCATGGGCGGCTTCTTCGATGGCATCCTGCTTCACCAGATCCTGCAATGGCACCACCTGCTCTCGGGTGTGCAGACCGGGGCGCTCGGATCCCTGAGCGCCCAGGTCGCCATGGACGGGGTCTTTCATGCCATCATGTACGTCATTGCCGCCGCCGGACTCATCGAGCTCTTTCGCGCCCGGTCGGCCGTGTCGTCCAGTGCGCCGATCCGTCCGCGCTGGGGCCACTTCTGGATCGGCTTCGGCGTCTGGCACATCACCGACGCGCTGCTCTCGCACTGGATCACCGGCATCCATCGCATCAAGATGGACGCCGAGAATCTTCTGGTCTGGGATCTTGCGTGGTTTGTCGTCTTTGGCGTGGCGCCTCTGCTGTACGGCTGGCGGACCCGCCATCATCGTCGTCCGCCGCCCAATGGCGGCGCGGGCAAGACCATCGCCAGCCTGTTCGCCGTCGCCGTCCTGGCCGGCGGGATGGTCAACCTGTTTCCGCTGCGCTCGGACGCCGACACCACCGTGATCGCGCTGCGGCCGGGCGCCTCGGCCGGCGCGATGTTCCAGGCGCTCGCCGACACGGACGCACGTGTCGTCTGGTCGGACCCGCAAGGGCTAGTCTGGGTCATGACCGCCATCCCGACTGCGCAGAAGCTGGGCCTCTTCGCCTCTGGCGCCATGTATGTAAGCGGGTCTGTGGTGCCGGCAGGATGCTCGGCGTGGTTGAAGGCCGGCGCGTCGAGCTGATGTCGCCGTCACGTTTTTATCCATGTCGCGGCGCAGGGGGCCGACGCCGGACCCGTGCGCGCTTCGAAACTCAGCGGCGCCCGCGCAACAGCCAGCACGCCGCGCCGCCTATCACCACGGCGGCCGCCACGAGCGAAGTGCTGGGCTGGTGCATGGCCATCTTCGTGTACACACTCTTGCGGCCGGATTGAGGTTCAGCGGCATGCGATCCGCCGCCTTCATACAGCGAGTCCGAACCACCGTCGGCCACCGCCTCGCCGCGCTGCTGGCGGAACAGCCAGCCCGCCATGCGATCTGCAAGCGACGGCATGTTCTGGCCCAGCGTCGAAATGGCGCGTGAGGCGCTGCCCACGTACAAATCCCGCGTCGGATGTACAGCCGCATGCAGAATGGCGTCGGCCACGGCTTCCGGCGCATAGACCGGCGGCGGCAGGGCCGGCTGGACGTCCATGTAGTTGCGCGCGTGCGACGTGAAGCCGGTGGCTACCGAGGCGGGCTTGATGAGCGTGACCGAGACCGGCGCACCTTCCTCCCGCAACTCCATGCGCAGCGCGTCCGTGAAACCCTTGACCGCATGCTTGGCGGCCGAATAAGCCCCTTGCAGCGGCACGGCACGATCCGACACCTCGCTGCCCACGTTGATCAGTGCGCCGCCGGACGATTTCATATGCCGCACCGCCACCATGGATCCGTACACCACGCCCCAGTAGTCCGTATCGAACAGCTTGCGCTGGTCTTCGAGGGGCACCGATTCAAGCGTGCCGAAGATCGAGACGCCCGCGTTGTTGACCCAGGTGTCGACGCGTCCGTAGCTGTCGATGGCGCGCTCGAGAATACGGTTGTGATCGTCCTGCACACCGACGTCGGCCGTCACGCTGACCGCCGAGCCGCCCGCGCGCACGATGTCGTTCAACACGTCGTTGAGTGCGTTCTGCTGACGTCCGACCAGCACGACTTTCGCGCCGCGCTCCGCGGCCATCCTGGCCGTTGCGGCGCCAATGCCGCTGCTCGCGCCGGTGATGACCATGACCTGGTCACGTAGCGGTTTCAGTTTCAGTTTCATTGAGTGCTCCCGGTCGGCAACGCGAGGATCGCGCTGTGGGAATGGCCAGCAATCCCCATTCCTGGCCCCTCCCGCGGCGGCGTGGGCGTCGGCCGTCCCCGCCCGGCGGCGTTCGCGTGCGCGCCACGCCAGCGATCCCAGCGCAATCCCCAGGCCGAACGCCCCATAGACAAGCACAAGGTCCATGGTGCTCAGGCGATGCTCGAAACCCGGCGTCAAGCGCTGCGGCGTCGCGCGGTAGTCCACAAAGCAGGCCACCGCCGCACCGGCCAGGCCGGCCACGATCGCCGGCCCCGGCCGGTAGGTGGCGGGCATCCCTAGCGTGCTACGCGCGTGCAGCACGCCCCAGAAAACCGCCGCGGAATGGTGAATGGCATAGCCAAGGGCCGTATGCCGCCAGGTGGGCGCATCGGCGTGCAACGCCGGCCGTCCCCATATCCAGTGGCTGGTCGAATTGGTGGGCGCCGTCCAGCTTGCGGTTTGCCTGCGGCCGGCGAGCGCCAATACCAGCGTTGACAGCACGCTGGCGGCGGATCCACTGACGGCGCCCTCCCGCAACGCAGTGAGCCATAGGTTCATGAGCATTCCTTATCGAAGGAGACGGGCACGGAGCTTGCGGCGCCCCGCAGCGCTACGGCGGCGCGAACGTGCGCGTACGCCAGGGAGGATCGGCGTGAAAATCTTGTTGACGGGCGCAAGCGGTTTTATCGGGGGCAGCCTCGTCCCCGCCTTGCTGGCCGAGGGACACACGCTGCTGTGCCCGGTGCGGCACCCGCCGCCTCCCAACGCGGGAACCGACGCAACTTTCATACCCATGGACTTCGGGCGAGCCCAGTCCGAGGACGACTGGATGTCGCTGCTTGAAGATGTGGACGCGGTCATCAATACCGTCGGCATATTCCGCGAGCGGCGGACCGGGGATTTTGCCGCCGTCCACACATGCGCGCCGCAGGCCCTGTTCCGCGCCGCGCAGCGGCAAGCCGTCAAGTTCGTGATCCAGTTCTCGGCGTTGGGGTCGGATGCTAGAGCAACCAGTGGCTTTCACCTGAGCAAGCGCGCCGCGGACGATGCTTTGCGGCTGTCAAACATGCCGGCGGCAATAGTTCAGCCGTCCCTGGTTTACGGCCCGGGCGGCGCGAGCGCCGCGCTATTCAATCGCCTTAGCGTGCTGCCGGCGCTGCCGCTGGCCGGAGGCGGACGCCAGGCGGTGCAGCCCGTGCATCTGGACGATGTGATCGCCGGCGTGCTGGCGCTGTTGCGCAACCCGCCGCAAGCGCCCATCACGATCTCATTCTGCGGACCGGCGCCGATCACGCTGCGCGACTATCTGGCCGCGCTGCGGCGGGCATTGGGCATCAGCACCCGTCAACGCATCGTTCCGATCCCCATGTTCATGGCGAAGGGCCTGGCCGCCGCGGCGTCGATGCTGCCCGGCACCCTGATCGATCCCACGGCCTTGTCCATGCTGGAGCGCGGCAACACCGCCGACCCGTCGCCCTTTTCCGCGCTGATCGGCCGCCCGCCTCGCGCGCCGGACGGCTTCGTCGCGCGCGCAGCCCTGGACGGCGAACGCGCGAGCGCGCGTCTGGCTGTCACGCTGCCGCTGCTGCGATTCAGCATCGCGCTGGTGTGGCTGTGGACGGCCGCGGTCTCCTTCGGCCTGTATCCGGTGGCGGCCAGCTTGGATCTGCTGCATCGGACCGGCGTGCCGGTCATCCTTGCGCCCATCGCGCTGTACTGCGCCGCAACGCTCGATCTGGCGTTCGGCGTGATGACGCTCGTGCTGCACGGGCGCGCCCGGCAGTGGCTGTGGATTGCCCAGGCAACTCTCATCGCGGGCTACACCGCGATCATCACCGTGCGGCTGCCCGAGTTCTGGATGCATCCCTTCGGCCCTTTGTCGAAAAATTTACCGATGCTGGCAACGTTGGCGCTGCTGTATGTGCATGAACCCGTCACGTCCAGGAAACGCGAATGGAATACCTGACCTTCAAGCTCATTCATGTGCTTTCGTCGACGCTGCTGTTCGGCACAGGCATCGGCTCGGCGTTTTACCTGCTGTGCGTGGTGCTGCGTCGGGACGTTCACGTGATCGCCGTCGTGGCGCGTCTGGTGGTGGTGGCCGACTGGCTCTTCACCGCAACCACGGCCGTGCTGCAACCTCTCACGGGCCTGTATCTGGTTCACCTCATGCAGATGCCGCTGTCCACACCTTGGGTCGGTTGGTCGTTGGGGCTGTATGTCGTCGCCATCGCATGCTGGCTGCCCGTGGTGCGTTTGCAGTTGCTGATGCGCGATGCCGCCGCGGCGGCAGACCAATCAGGCACGCCACTGCGCGCGCCGTTCTGGCGCTGGTTTGCCTGGTGGGTGGCACTGGGCGCGGTCGCCTTCGTTGCGTTTCTGGCCATCTTCTACCTGATGGTGTTCAAGCCGGCATGACGCCTCGCGCGCGATGCCCGCCAGGAACGTTTGTTGCGGCGTCGGTTCGCCGTCCACCGCATATCAGGACGACACTCTCAGGAGAATGCAATGGAAAAAAAGTGATACCAGTAGCGCGGCCGAGCATCTATTGGACTGGCTGCGCGACGCACACGCGATGGAAGAGCAGGCAGAACCTATGCTGACCGTCTGGCCGGCCGCATCGAGACCTATCCCGAGGTCGAGCGGCGGATCGAGCGTCACATCGTCGAAACGCGCGAGCAGCAACGCCTGATACGCAGTTGCATCGAACGGCTCTGTGGCGACACGCCGATGTTCAAGGATCTGACCGGCAAGATGATGGCGACGGTCCAGGGGGTTTTCGGGCGCCTTCGCCAGCGACGAGATCTTGGCGGGCGCGATGTTTAGTTACGCGTTCGAGAACCTCGAGATCGCGGCGTACAGCCAGCTGGTGGAGGCCGCCAAGTTCGTCGGCGATGCGGAGACGGCTGCTGTCTGCGAATGCATCCTGCAGGAAATGCGCGTCATGGCCGAGTGGATTGAGCACAACATGCCGGGCCTCATGCGTCAGTTTCTCTTTCGCGCCGAGGACCCGGAAAGCCAGGCCAAACGTTGAATCACACCCCGCACGGCACGTAGGCGAACGCGCCGCGCACCACGCACCCCGGTGGAGCACCGGGTATCAGGAGAACGTTATGTTTGCACACAACAAACGACTGCAATATACGGTTCGCGTCAGCGAGACCAACCCAGGCCTTGCCAATCTGCTGCTGGAGCAGTTTGGCGGCCCGCAGGGCGAACTCGCGGCGGCCTGTCGCTATTTCACCCAGGCGCTTGCCGAGGACGATCCCGGACGCAAGGACATGCTGCTGGACATTGCGACCGAAGAGCTGAGCCATCTGGAAGTGATTGGCACGCTGGTAGCGATGCTGAACAAGGGCGCCAAGGGCGTATTGTCCGAGGCCACGGAATCCGAGGCCGAGATCTACCGGCGCCTGAACGGTCCGGGCAACGACTCGCACGTCACGCAGGTGCTCTACGGTGGCGGACCCGCACTGGTCAATTCGGGCGGCCAATTGTGGACTGCCGGCTATATCGATACCATCGGCGATCCGTCGGCGGACCTGCGGTCGAACATCGCCGCCGAGGCGCGCGCCAAGATCATCTATGAACGGTTGATCAACGCCACCGACGATCCCGGCGTGAAGGACGCGCTGGGCTTCCTGATGACCCGCGAGGTGTCGCACCAGCGCTCATTCGAAAAGGCGCTGTACTCGATGGAGCCGAACTTCCCGCCCGGCAAGCTGCCTGGCGACCCGCGTTTTTCCTCGGTGTACTTCAACATGTCACAGGGCGAAGGCGACATGCGCGGTCCGTGGAACAGCGACGCCAACTTCGAGTACATCTCCGATCGCGAGGAACAGGGGTCCGTCGACGGTGACGGCATGCCAAACGTCAACCTGACGGAGGACGAAGTGCTGGCGCTGCAAGCGATGGCGGCACGGACCGCCTCTGATCCGAGCAGTGATCCGGTGACGGGCACGGAACTCGGCCAGGTGAATGCGGCCGATGACGTGCAGAAGCCGTAATAAGACGCGGCTCTCTGTCGCCTGCGATCCCCGCTCATGCACCCGCTGCAAGGCGGGCTTTTTTTTGGGATGCGCCGGGACAGTTACGCTATTCAGGACCGGACGTCGACGGGCGGTGAGTCAGTCGTCGCGTTGTCGGGATCCCCTGACAGCCTCGGGTTCGTGCCGGGAGGAAACTGGCGGCCGGCGACGGCGCGCTTCGGGTCGGCAGGGGCGATCCCACAGCGTGGGTTCACCGAGCCGGGCGGGCGCGGGAAGAAGTTTCTTCAGCAAGTTTCATGCTGCGATCCCGAATACCCGCCCGCGGCACGCGTTTTGGATAGCTGCACTGCGCCCCAAGGGACGCAGAGCCGATATCGGCCCGGAAGGCTGCAGGCGAAGTGCATTACTTGCCCTTGCCCGCCTTGACCGCTTCGGCATTGGTCTGCTGTAGCGCTAGCATGCTCAGTTTCTCGTCGGTGGCCTTTTCTTCAGCGAGGGTTTCTTTCAACAGCGTCAAGGCCTCGGCCTCGCCCAACTGCTTGGCAAAGGTGCAAAGCGTGCCATAGCTGGCGATTTCGTAATGCTCCACTTTCTGCGCCGCCGCAATCAGCGCGGCATCGCGCACCGGCCCTTCTTCGACCTCTTCTATGACGTCCTTGCCTTCCTCCACCAAGCCTTCCATGGCGGCGCACTTGATGCGCTTTAGACGGAACTCGGCGCCCTCAACGATTTTGTCGATACGCTCGATCTGTCCGCGCGTCTCTTCAAGGTGCGTGGTAAATGCTTCCGCCAGCGCCTGGTCGGAAGCGGCGCGGGCCATCTTCGGCAACGCACGGGTCAATTGCTTTTCGGCGCTGTAGACATCCGACAGTTCGTGAATAAACAGTTCTTTCAAAGTCTTCTGGCTCATGATCACTCCAATATGCGGATCGAGGGGGAAGCGGGCCATGCCCACCCGGTGTACAGCAAGGGGCATGCCGGACAGCCTTGCGCCAATGGCGGCCGGGCCGGCCTGCTTGAGTGGTCAGGCGCCGGTGCGGACGCCGGCGCCAGATCGGGCTCTGAAGAGTCCCTTACTTCTTCGCATAGACGCTTTGCTGCAGCGCCTTGCCGGCCTGCAGATAGTTCTGCAGGTTAGGCAGTGTCTCGGTCGCGAACTGCTTGGCTCGGGATCCTGCACTTGCGGCGAGACCTCTTCAAATAGCTTTACCACTGCCTCATGCGCGTCCGCGCCAATCTCATCCGCGCAGGCCCAGGGCCTTAAGCTTGGCGGTGTACATGGGCGGATTCTTCGGCGGCTCAAGGCCCTCGCTCTTGGCCAGGGATTCGAGCTGCTGACCTACCCTGGGTATGGTCGTCAATCGTCTTCTGCGTGAAGTGCTCGACCTCGGGGTTCTTCGACTTTTCCAGTCGCCATCTCGCTGCCCGACTCGTCACGGCCGCCCATGTCATGCTGGCCCGGGTGGAAAACCATAAAGCGGTCTGTGGCCCATGCGCCCGCCTGTGCCGAGACTGCGCCCGCAGCTGTGAAGGCCTCGACGGAATGGAAGATTGTGCGCGCGCTTGTAAAGAGTGCGCCAACCTGTGTGACAAGATGGCGGCATGACGGCGCTACCGCGTCCTGGCACGCCTCACCCGCCAAAAGTGGCGAATTTGCGACGGAATGCGTCACTCGCCGCAGCGCCGTCATGAGTTCGGACTTCATGGTGTCGCGGTCAAACGAGTCGAGGGAACGTGAAATCGTCTCGCACCTATGTCAGTTATCGGCACGAGATTTGCGGACCACCAATTGCGTTAAGTGAACCGGTATTTTCCTTCGGAGAAAAGTTTATGCCAGCAAAATCAAAATCCCAGCAACAGGCAGCCGGCATCGCGCTCGCTGCTAAGCGCGGCGACAAGAAAGTCGGAGAACTTAAAGGACCTGCCAAGTCGATGTATGAGTCAATGAGCCAGAAAGAACTACACGACTTTGCAGGCACGAAAACCAAGGGGAAGCCCGAGCATAAGTCTTCAAAGTCCTAGCGGTGATCGCCGACTCAAGAGCGCGGGTGGAGCTTCGTCCAGCCTACCCGCTCTTCTCCATGCCAGTCGAGCTGGGTGTAGCAGCATTGGGCACTCCCTTGGTTGCCGCAAAGTAAGCTGTTCGGCGCATGAGGGTAGCGCGTGTTCGTCGGCCAAGAAGTTTTGCTTATTGGCGGTACATCCGTCCCCTGCACAGATAACGAAGCGTGGGGCACATTCACAAAGCTTGTTTGGCGCCGCTGACCGGCAGCTTTCGGTCGGAAGCTGTGCGGCATCGATGGCCGCTTACGACCGAGGCTGTGTGAAAACTCTTTGACGCCGCTACGGTGATCTAGATAGAGTTTGGTATCTCGATCCCGGGAGTCGACATGCCCCGATTCATCGAAGGTCAGGACCGGCAGCAGGTAGCGTTGATCCCGGAATGCCTGGATGACTTCATCGCCGACGACAACCCGGTGCGCATAATCGACGCATTCGTCGACGAGCTCAACCTGGCATTGCTCGGATTTGAGAAGGCGGCGCCAGCAGCTACCGGCCGCCCGTCGTATCACCCGGCTGTGCTGCTGAAGATCTACATCTACGGCTACTTAAATCGGGTCCAGTCCAGTCG
>NZ_FNYM01000027.1:0-57134 GCF_900108985.1 Achromobacter sp. NFACC18-2
TGCGTTGGCACTCTCGCTCGAGTCGACGACTGGACTGGACCCGATTTAAGTAGCCGTAGATGTAGATCTTCAGCAGCACAGCCGGGTGATACGACGGGCGGCCGGTAGCTGCTGGCGCCGCCTTCTCAAATCCGAGCAATGCCAGGTTGAGCTCGTCGACGAATGCGTCGATTATGCGCACCGGGTTGTCGTCGGCGATGAAGTCATCCAGGCATTCCGGGATCAACGCTACCTGCTGCCGGTCCTGACCTTCGATGAATCGGGGCATGTCGACTCCCGGGATCGAGATACCAAACTCTATCTAGATCACCGTAGCGGCGTCAAAGAGTTTTCACACAGCCTCGGTCGCATGCAGTCAGACCATAGCGTCGCCTCTGCCCCTAGGGGCTTGGGACGGAAGACCATCAGTCGCCGCTATCGTCCAGCCATCATTGGCTTGGCTTAGTGGGAGTGCCAGGTAAGGCGGGTCCGCCACTACCGTACGCACACTTTTTCAATGAACTTTTTTGTGCAATTTCGAAGTTCAATGAACCAAAATCGGCATTTACCCAACTTCAATGAACCAAAAGTCCATCCGCAAGCTCGCGCGACGCGCAGCGCTCGCCGAGCCACTCTTGGCCTGAAATCGGCAGTCCTCCGTCGCAACCCGCGCGCCGCCTCAGTCTACACACTTGTTACACGCCAACTTCAGTGAACCAAATCTCAAGTTGAATGAACTTCGACAGTTGAGTAGCGTCGACCCCGGCCCCAAAGATGTAACAGCGCCTCGCGCCCCCTTGAACCTGCAAACATCATCCCTATAATTAGCACTCGACACCGGTGAGTGCTAACAGCCCTCCCGGGGCTAACCGATCATTCACTTACTTTTTAGTTAACAGGAGTTCCTCATGGCCTTGCGTCCCCTGGGCGATCGCGTGATCGTCAAACGCCTCGAAAACGAGCGCAAGACTGCCTCGGGCATCGTGATCCCGGACAGCGCCGCTGAAAAGCCCGACCAGGGTGAAGTCGTGGCCGTCGGCCCCGGCAAGAAGACCGAAGACGGCAAGATCCTGCCGGTTGACCTGAAGGCTGGTGACAAGGTTCTGTTCGGCAAGTACGCCGGCCAGTCCGTGAAGGTTGATGGCGAAGAACTGCTCGTCATCCGCGAGGACGAAATCCTCGCCGTGGTCCAGTAAACCCCGCCTCAAACGAATTTTCGAAGGAAGCTAAGAAATGGCTGCCAAGCAAGTATTGTTCGGTGATGACGCCCGCGTGCGCATCGTCCGTGGCGTGAATGTCCTCGCCAATGCTGTCAAGACCACCCTGGGCCCCAAGGGTCGCAACGTCGTGCTGGAGCGCTCGTTCGGCGCCCCGACCGTGACCAAGGACGGCGTGTCCGTCGCCAAGGAAATCGAACTGAAGGACAAGTTCGAGAACATCGGCGCCCAGCTCGTCAAGGACGTCGCTTCCAAGACCTCCGACAACGCCGGTGACGGCACCACGACCGCCACCGTGCTGGCCCAGGCCATCGTTCAGGAAGGCCTGAAGTACGTTGCCGCCGGTTTCAACCCGATCGACCTGAAGCGCGGCATCGACAAGGCTGTCGCCGCTGCCGTCGCCGAACTGCAAAAGCAATCCAAGCCGGTCACGACCAGCAAGGAAATCGCCCAGGTCGGTTCCATCTCGGCCAACAGCGATTCCTCCATCGGCCAGATCATCGCTGACGCGATGGACAAGGTTGGCAAGGAAGGCGTCATCACCGTCGAAGACGGCAAGTCGCTGGAAAACGAGCTGGACGTCGTCGAAGGCATGCAATTCGACCGCGGCTACCTGTCGCCCTACTTCATCAACAACCCGGACAAGCAAGTCGCCGTCCTGGAAGATCCGTTTGTCCTGATTTTCGACAAGAAGATCAGCAACATCCGTGACCTGCTGCCGGTGCTGGAACAAGTCGCCAAGTCGAGCCGTCCCCTGCTGATCATCGCGGAAGACGTCGAAGGCGAAGCCCTGGCCACCCTGGTTGTGAACAACATCCGTGGCATCCTGAAGACCACCGCCGTCAAGGCGCCTGGCTTCGGCGACCGCCGCAAGGCCATGCTGGAAGACATCGCCATCCTGACGGGCGGCACGGTGATCTCCGAAGAAACCGGCATGTCGCTGGAAAAGGCCTCGCTGGCTGAGCTGGGCCAGGCCAAGCGCATCGAAGTGGGCAAGGAAAACACCACGATCATCGACGGCGCTGGCGACAGCAAGTCCATCGAAGCCCGCGTCAAGCAAGTGCGCGTGCAGATCGAAGAAGCCACGTCCGACTACGACCGTGAAAAGCTGCAAGAACGCGTGGCCAAGCTGGCCGGCGGCGTTGCCGTGATTCGCGTTGGCGCTGCCACCGAAGTCGAAATGAAGGAAAAGAAGGCTCGCGTCGAAGACGCCCTGCACGCCACGCGCGCTGCAGTGGAAGAAGGCGTTGTGGCTGGCGGCGGCGTTGCGCTGCTGCGCGCCAAGCAAGCCATCGCTGACCTGAAGGGCGACACGCCTGACCAGAACGCCGGCATCAAGCTGATCCTGCGCGCTGTGGAAGAGCCCCTGCGCACCATCGTCACGAACGCCGGCGAAGAAGCCAGCGTCGTGGTCAGCAACGTGCTGAACGGCAAGGGCAACTTCGGCTACAACGCAGCGACCGGCGAGTACACCGACCTGGTCGAGCAAGGCGTGCTGGATCCCACCAAGGTGACCCGCACCGCCCTGCAGAACGCTGCCTCCGTCGCCAGCCTGCTGCTGACGGCCGAAGCCGCCGTGGTTGAACTGGCTGAAGACAAGCCCGCTGCCCCGGCCATGCCCGGCGGCATGGGCGGCATGGGCGGCATGGACTTCTAAGTCCCGCTTCCCTTGCACGGCCTCCCCGGCTTCGGCCGGGGAATGCAGTATCCGAAACCCCCGGTCCTTCGCCCCGGGGGTTTTTTTCGCCCTGGATTTCTTTGCGTGTTGTTTCAAGGGCGGCGAAATCCCGGCGCTGGCAAACGTTTGCCAACAATCTGCCGGTATCTGGGGCCTGCATGCGTCCCTACAATGAAGGCTCCGATTCCGAGTCCTTTTCCCATGCGCCTGCCCAAGAACCTGCTGCGTGTCCTGCGACCTTCCCAGATCGGCGGACTGCTGATGGACTCCGCGCGGCAGTGGTCCAGCCATCGCGCGTCCAGCAAGGGCGCCGCCCTGGCGCTGTACATGGTGTTTTCGCTGGCGCCGATGCTGCTGCTGGTGATCGCGGTGGCCGGTGCGTTCTTTGGCGAGGAGGCGGTGCGCTCGGAATTGTTCGCGCAGCTTCGCGACCTGATCGGCGACCGGGGCGCCGAGGTGATCCAGACCGTGCTGGCCAGCGCCCACGAGTCGGGCAGCGGCTGGATCGCGGCGCTTGTCTCAATCTGTGTGCTGATCTTCAGCGCGACCACGGCCTTCGCCGAACTGAAGGCAAGCCTGGACGAATTGTGGGACGTGACCGCCAACCAGAAAGGCGGCCTGCACGGAATGGTGCGCAGCCGCCTCTTGTCATTCGGATTGGTGCTGGTCCTAGCGCTCTTCCTGCTGGTGTCGCTGACCGTGAATGCCGCGCTGGCCGCCGCGCGCGGCATCTACGGCGAACTGTGGGCCAATTCCACTTTCGCCGTTGTCGCGGAGTGGATCTCCAACCTGTTTTCTTTTTCGGTTGTGGCGGCGTTGTTCGCAGTGGTGTTCAAACTGCTGCCCAGCGCGAAGATATCGTGGCAGGACGTCATTCCGGGCGCGATTGTCACGGCCGCCCTGTTTCTGCTGGGCAAGTGGGGCATTGGCCTGTACCTGGGGCGCGGCGCCGCCGTGTCGGCGTATGGCGCGGCCGGCTCGCTGATCGCACTGCTGCTGTGGATCTGGTATTCCGCGCAGATCTTCTTTTTCGGCGCGGTCTTCACCCGGCAGTACGCGCTGCGATTCGGCAAGGTCCCACGGGAGGAGCCGCCCGCCCCGCAGACACCCCCGACTGCGCAGACGCCACCGCCCGCAACAACGCCCGCACCAACGCCTTCCCCCGCCGAGCCGGCGCACGCCGCCCCCAAGACTGACTCCTGACGCGGCCCGCGGCGCGCGGCCTCAGCGCGTCTCCGGGGTCTCCGGCGTCTCCAGCCCCGCCATCAGGCGCAGACACCGCAGGAAGACGGGCCGCAGTTCCTCGGGAATCGGCGCGAGCACCTGTGCCTCGACCTCGGCATCGCGCGGCAGGATGCGCGCCAGCAGCGCCTCGCCCTGCGGGGAGATTTCCAGCGCATAGGCGCGCCCGTCTTCCGCCGAACGCGTGCGGCGCACGTAGCCCTTCTTCGTCATGCGCGCGATCATCTCGGCGAACGAATTGCGGTCCAGCGCGATCAGCTCGGCGATACGGTTCTGCGTGGCGCCAGGATTCTGGTAGACGGTGACCAGCAGGGCCTTCTGGCGCGGCGTCAGGTCCTCATCCGGAAATGCCTGCGCGAACAGCGCTTCGGCCCGGAAGTGGGCGCGGCGCAGCAGGTGCGAGGCCACCTGCGTCAGGTCGAACTCCTTCAAAGCCCGGGCAGAGGCCGGGCGGGCGGAACGGGAAGCAGCGGTCATCGGACGTCCATGGAATTGGCCTGGCGATTGTAGGCGCAGCCGTGCTCGAAAAAGTGCATTGACTTGGCGCGGCGGGCTGCCTACTATCCGTCAATATAGTACGTATACGTATTTATCTGCATCCACCCGGAGAACACGCCGATGCCGATACGCCAATTGCGCAACTACCTGGATGGCCGCTTCGAAGACGGCCGGTCCACATTCGACAAAACCAGTCCGGTGGACGGACAACGCATTGCGCAGGTCCACGAGGCCAGCCGTGACCAGGTCGAGCGCGCCGTGGCCGCCGCCCGGCGCGCGCTGCCCGCGTGGGCGGCGCTGCCGGTGGCGGCGCGCACCGACTATCTGCTGGCATTGGCGGACGGCATCGAGCGCCGCTTCGACGATTTCCTGCAGGCCGAGATCGGCGATACCGGCAAACCGGTGGGCTGGGCCGGCAAGATCGACATCCCGCGCGGCGCGGCCAATTTCCGCACCTTCGCGGAGCTGGCGCGCACCCTGGACATGGAAAGCTACATGACCGACACGCCCGATGGCCGGCAGGCGCTGAACTATGCCTACCGCAAGCCCCTGGGCGTGGTGGGCGTCATATCCCCCTGGAACCTGCCCCTGCTGCTGCTGACCTGGAAAGTGGCGCCCGCGCTGGCCTTCGGCAACACCGTCATCATGAAGCCGTCCGAAGTGACGCCATCCACCGCGACACTGCTGGCGGAAGTCGCCCACGACGCCGGCCTGCCGGCTGGGGTCCTCAACCTCACGCACGGCTTCGGCCCCGACTCGGCCGGCGAATTCATCACCACCCACTCCGACATCGACGGCATCACCTTCACCGGCGAGTCCGCCACCGGCGCGGCCATCATGCGCGCCGTGGCGCCCGGCGTGAAGCCCGTGTCGTTCGAACTGGGCGGCAAGAACGCGGCGATCGTCTTCGCGGACGCCGACTTCGACGCCGCCGTGGACGGCGTCACCCGCTCGGTCTTCGCCAACTGCGGCCAGGTCTGCCTGTGCACGGAGCGCGTCTACGTCGAGCGCCCCCTCTACGACCGCTTCGTCGCGGCCCTGGCGGCGCGAGCGCGCGACATGCGCATCGGCTGGCCGCTGGACCCCGACACCGAAATGGGACCGCTGGTGTCGCGCGAACATCGCGACAAGGTTCTCTCGTACTTCGCGCTGGCGCGTGAAGAAGGCGCCACGGTCGTCGCTGGCGGCGGCGTGCCCGTGTTCGGCGATGCGCGAGACGAAGGCGCCTATGTGCAGCCCACGATCTGGACCGGCCTGCCGGAAAGCGCCCGCTGCATCAAGGAAGAAGTGTTCGGCCCCGTGTGCCACATCGCGCCCTTCGACACCGAGGAAGAGGCCATACGCCTTGCCAACGACACGCGCTACGGCCTGGCGGCCGCCGTCTGGACCCAGAACCTCGCGCGCGGGCACCGTGTGGCCCAGGCCATGCAGGTTGGCCTTGCCTGGGTGAACTGCTGGTTCCTGCGCGACCTGCGTACGCCCTTCGGCGGCAGCGGCCTCTCGGGCATCGGCCGCGAAGGCGGCCGCCACTCCTTGCACTTCTACACCGAGCCCACCAACGTCTGCATCAAGCTCTGACCCTCCCACCCAAAGGAACGCACGATGAATTCGCCCACCGCCAGCGCCACCGTCGTACCCGGCAAGGCCACGCCCCGCGGCAAGTATCCCCACATCAAGCGCGCCGGCGACTTCCTGTTCGTCTCCGGAACCAGCTCGCGCCTGCCCGACAACCGCATTGCCGGCGCGCACGTCGACGCCATGGGCACCGCCACGCTCGACATCCGTGTGCAGACCCGCGCCGTGATCGAGAACATCCGCGACATCCTCGCCACCGCCGGCGCCACGCTCGCGGACGTCGTCGAGATCAGTACTTTCCTGGTCAACATGAACGACTTCGGTGGATACAATCAGGTCTACGGCGAGTTCTTCGACGCCGACGGCCCGGCGCGCACCACGGTTGCGGTGCACCAGTTGCCGCACCCTCAATTGCTGATCGAAATCAAGGCGGTCGCCTACAAGCCGCCCGTGCGCTAGCAGCCGCAAGCGCACCGGGCAACACGGAACGGGCGGCGGCATGTCGGATTCACCCAGGAAACAGGACGATCGTCCGCGGCCACGCGCCAGGGCGGCTGCACGGATGTCGAACTTCCGCATTACGCCCAACGCGCTGAGCCACAAACTGAAGCTGCACCAGTTGCAGATCTTCGAACGCGTGCTGGCGCGCCGGTCGCTCTCGCGCGCCGCCAGCGAACTGCACCTGACCCAGCCCACCGTCACCAAGGCCATCCACGACCTCGAAGCCTTCTTCGGCTCAACGCTGTTCGAACGCTCCAACCGCGGCGTCACGCCCACCGAGCTCGCCCTCGTCCTGGGCCGGCGCGTCCACGCCATGATGGCCGAAGTCCGCTACATGGCCGACGACATCGACGCGGTGCTGGGCGGCGCCAGCGGACACGTCGTCGTCGGCACCCTCATCGCGGCCTCCGCCAAGCTCCTGCCCGAAGCCATCGCCCGCCTCATGACGGAGCATCCCGGCATCCAGGTCACCGTGCGCGAAGGCCCCTCCGCGCAACTGCTCCCGGCGCTCGCCACTGGCGACGTCGACATCGTCGTCGGCCGCCTGCCCGGCGCCGACATGGCCTCCATCTCCGGCGTCGCCGTCGACCACCACAAGCTCTACCACGAAGACCTGTGCCTCGTCGTCGGCGCGCGCCACCCGATGGCGGCCGCCCCCCGCGTCGACCTCGCGGACCTGATGGACCACATCTGGATCCTTCCCGCCCCCACATCCCCGCTGCGCGCCTCGATAGAACGCACGTTCTTCGACGCCGGCCTGCGCCTGCCCGCCCGCCACGTCGAATCGTTGTCCTTGCTGACCAACATCGGCGTCCTCATGCACAGCGACGCCCTCGCCCTCATCCCTTACGACGCCGCGGCGCAATTCCTGTCGATGGGCATCCTGGCACGCCTGCCGACCGACGTCTTCGGCGCCTTCGGCGACGTCGGCTACTCCATCCGCGCCGACCGCCCGCTCACGCCCGCATGCCAGCGGCTGGTGGATTATCTGAAGCAGATCACGGCGCAACGCGAGGCGCCGCCGAGCGCTCCCGCGCCCCGTGACTGACCGCGAAACCAGAAAAGGCAGACAAGCAGAATCCACGCGAAGCGTCATCCCCCCGACGCAAGACACCGCGTAAGCCCCACCAGGCCGCCCGCGCGGCCGCCGTGGGGCGGCCCCCGCAAGACGTTCCAAATCCACGCCGCCGCAGAAAAGAACCTAAAGAACCCGGCCCGCCCCAGCGACCGCCAAGCTCAAGCCACAGAGCCCGGCGTGGCGGCGGCCAGGGGTGCGCGGGGCGTGTAGATGCGCCCGAGGGAAACCGTAGGGAGCCGAAGGCGGACGAGGTTGACGACGGGGCAGTCCGGAGCGAAGGCTCCGGACCGCAATCGTAGCCCCGCGCGCCCCAGGCCGCCGCCGCGCCGGGCGTCTCAAGAACCAACAATCCCCCAAGAAACCGGACGCCTTAAGACCCATCAATCCCCCGGGAAACCCCGCGATAGATAACCCGCATATCCAACCGCACAATTTCTATTGTGCAGCCCACCATCCCCCCGCCTAGACTTCACCATCACCCGCAAGTCAAAAGACCCACGGAGAGACCCTCATGCCCGCCTACGGCCCGCCGTTGAATTTCCAGCGCTGGATCCACGACCACGCCCATCTGCTCAAGCCCCCCGTCGGCAACCAGCAGATCTGGCAAGACAGCGACTTCATCGTCACCGTCGTCGGCGGTCCTAACCATCGCACCGACTACCACGACGACCCGCTGGAGGAATTCTTCTATCAGGTCCGCGGCAACGCCTGGCTGTCGCTCTGGGTCGACGGCAAGCCCGAACGCGTCGACCTCAAGGAAGGCGACATCTTCCTGCTCCCCCCGCACGTGCGCCACTCGCCGCAACGTCCCGAAGCCGACAGCGCCTGTCTCGTCATCGAACGCCAGCGCCCCACCGGCCTTCTCGACGGCTTCGAGTGGTACTGCCCGCACTGCGGCCACCTCGTGCATCGCGTCGAAGTCCAGCTCAAGAGCATCGTCACCGACCTGCCCCCGCTCTTCCAGGCCTTCTACGACAGCCCCGAAAAACGCACCTGCCCCGCCTGCGGCGACATCCATCCCGGCAAGGGCCACGCCCCTTCCGCACAGGCCACCCCTGCCTAGTCCTAATCCCGACATGATCCAGAAAATCGACATGCACGCGCACTTCTTCCCGCCGATCACCCGGCAGGAAGCGGCCGCGCTGGACCCCGTCAACGCCCCTTGGCTGCGTCCCGACGCCAACGGTTCCACCGGTCAGATCATGGCGGGCGAGCGCCCCTTTCGCCCCGTCGACGCCACGCTATGGGACCCCGCGCTGCGCCTGGCGCAGATGGACCGGCACGGCGTCGACGTGCAGATCCTGTGCGCCACGCCCATCATGTTCGGCTACACCTATCCCGCGCAGGCCGCGGCCGACTGGGCCGCGCGCATGAACGACCTGGCGCTCGAACACTGCGCCCACGCGCCGGCCCGCCTGAAGGCGCTTGCCCAGGTCCCCCTGCAGGACCTGGACCTGGCCTGCCGCGAAGCATCCCGATCGCGCGCCGCCGGCCACCTTGGCGTGCAGATCGGCAACCACGTCGGCCCGCGCGACCTGGACGACGACACCCTGGTGCAGTTCCTCATCCACTGCGCCAACGACGGCATCCCCGTGCTCGTGCATCCGTGGGACATGATGACCGACGGCCGCATGAAGAAATGGATGCTGCCGTGGCTCGTCGCCATGCCCGCCGAAACGCAGCTCGGCATCCTGTCCCTCATCCTGTCCGGCGCGTTCGAGCGCATTCCGCGCAGCCTCAAGCTGTGCTTTGCGCACGGCGGCGGCAGCTTCGCGTACCTGCTCGGCCGCGTCGACAATGCCTGGCGGCATCGCGACATCGTGCGCGAAGACTGCCCGCAACTGCCCTCTTCCTACACCGACCGCTTCTACACCGACAGCGCCGTATTCGACCCGCGCTCGCTGCGCCTGCTCATCGACGTCATGGGCGAGGACCGCGTGCTGCTGGGCTCGGACTACCCATACCCATTGGGCGAACAGGAGGTCGGCAAGCTCGTCGCGCACGCCGATCTGCTGCCCGGCGTGCAACAGAAGATCCTGTTCCGCAACACGATGACGTTCTTTGGCTTGCAGGCGCAATAGCGACCCATCACATCCACGACCGTGACACACGGCATAGCAAGGGGAATCACCATGAAACGCATCCACACGCTGGCCGCCGCCGCGGCCTTGGGACTATCGATCGGCGCAGCCGCGCAGGCCGACGTCAAGATCGGCCTGCTGACGACGCTGACCGGTCCGGGCTCCGTGCTGGGCCAGGACCAGCTCGACGGCTTCATGCTGGCCGTCGACCAGGGCGGCGGCAAGCTCGGCGGGGTGCCTGTACAGGTCATCAAGGAAGACGACCAGTTCAAGCCCGAGATCGGCGTGCAGGCCGCGCGCAAGCTGGTGCAAAGCGACAAGGTGCCCATCATCACCGGCGTCGTGTATTCGAACGTGATGTTGGCCGTGGTGCGCCCGGTCACCAGCGCCGGCGTGTTCCTGGTGGGCTCCAACGCGGGCCCGACCAACCTGGCCGGCAAGGACTGTTCGCCCTACTTCTTCTCGACCTCCTGGAACAATACCCAACGTCACGAAGGCAGCGGCGAGATGGCCAACCAGATGGGGTTCAAGAAGGTCTACCTGCTGGCGCCCAACTACCAGGCCGGCAAGGACGCCATGGCGGGCTTCAAGCGCTTCTTCAAGGGCGACGTGGCCAACGAAGTGTTCACCCAGGTCAACCAGCCCGACTACTCGGTAGAGCTGGCCGCGCTGGCCGACGCCAAGCCCGATGCCGCCTACGTGTTCTTTCCGGGCGGCATGGGCGTGAACTTCATCAAGCAATACCGCCAGGCGGGCCTCTTCGGCAAGATCCCGCTCCTGTCGGTGGACACCATCGACGGCGCCACCCTGCCCGCCCTGCAAAAGGACGCGCTGGGCGCGGTCACCAACGTCCCGTACTCGCCTGACCTGGACAACGCCGCCAACAAGGCGTTTGCCGCGGCGTTCCGCCAGAAGTACGGCCGCGAACCGTCCAGCTACGCGGCGCAATCCTTTGACGCGGCCCAGTTGATCGGGTCGGCGCTCAAGAAGACGGGCGGCAAGGTCGACGACAAGGAAGCCTTGCGCAAGGCGCTGGAGGCCGCCGACTTCCCATCCGTGCGCGGCGAGTTCCGCTATCAGCCCAACCACTTTCCGGTGGCTGGCTTCTTCCGGGCGGACGTGGCCGAAAGCGCGGACGGCAAGGTGGCCTTCGTGAACAAGGGCCCCATCTTCCCCGACCTGTCCAAGGTGTCCGACCAGTACGCCGCCCAGTGCGTCATGAAGTGAAGCGGGCGGCCCTGACGGCCGCCGGCAAGGGGGTGTAGCCATGTCCACGACGCTGCTGCTGGTGCAGGCCCTGAACGGCCTGCAGCTTGGCATCCTGCTGTTCCTGCTGGCCGCCGGCCTGACGCTGGTGTTCGGCATCATGAATTTCATCAACCTGGCGCACGGGTCGCTGTACATGATGGGCGCCTTCATCGCGGCCACCGCGTTCCGGCACACCGGTTCGTTCCTGCTCGCCGCGGCCGCGGTCGTCGCCGGCATGGCCGCGCTGGGCCTGCTGCTGGACCGGATCGCGCTGGCGCGCCTGTATCCGCGCGAACACCTGGACCAGGTGCTGGCGACCTTCGGCTTCATCCTGTTCTTCAACGAACTCACCCGCATCATCTGGGGTCCGGCGCCGGTCAGCATGGGACTGCCGTCCTGGCTGTCCGGCACCATCGACATCCTGGGCGTCACGTATCCGCTCTACCGGTTCCTCATCATCGTGGTCGGCCTCGCGGTCGCGGCGGGCTGCTACGTGCTGATCCATCGCACGCGGCTGGGCATGCTGATCCGCGCCGGGTCGACCGACCGCATGATGGTCGGCGCGCTGGGCGTGAACATCGCCCGCCTGAACACCCTGCTGTTCGTGCTGGGCGCGGTGCTTGCCGGACTGGCCGGGCTGATGGCCGGTCCCATCCTGTCGGCGCAGACGGGCATGGGCGAGCCCATCCTCATCCTGACGCTGGTGGTCATCGTGATCGGCGGCATCGGGTCGGTGCGCGGCGCCTTCCTCGCCGCGTTGATGGTGGGGCTGATCGACACGCTGGGACGCGCGCTGCTGCCCACGCTGCTGCGCGCCGCCCTGCCGCCCGCAGCCGCCAACGCCGCGGGGCCGGCCATCGCCTCGATGCTGATCTATATCGTCATGGCCCTCGTGCTGGCGATGCGGCCGCAGGGCCTGTTTCCCGTCAGGCATGGATAAGGACGCAGACGGCATGTTGAACTTCTCTCCCCGCGCGCTGGCTGCCGCCGCGCTGCTCATCCTGTTCGCGCTGGTGCCCGCGTACGCGCACTGGCAGGGCGAACCCTTCCTGCTGGCGCTGTTCGGCCGCGTCCTGGTCTACGGCATCGCCGCGCTGGCGCTCAATCTGCTGCTGGGCTACGGCGGCATGGTGAGCTTCGGCCACGCGCTGTACCTGGGCCTGGGCGCGTACTCGGTCGGCGTGCTGTCGCACTACGGCATCGAAAGCGGCTGGCTGCACCTGGCCGCCGCCATCGGGGCCTGCGCGGTCGTCGGACTCGTGAGCGGCTACGTGGTCATGCGCACGACGGGCATCGCGTTCATCATGATCACGCTCGCCTTCGCGCAGATGTTCTATTTCCTGGCCACGGGCCTGGAAGGCTTTGGCGGCGACGACGGCATGTCGCTCTTTGCCGGCAGCGATTTCGGCCTGTTCCGGCTGGACACGCCGCTTGCCCTGTATTGGACGGCCTTCGCGGTGCTGATCGGGGCGCTGTGGCTGATGCACCGGCTGATCCACGCGCCCTTCGGCATGGCCTTGCGCGGCTGCCAGGCCAACGAGCGCCGCATGCGCGCGCTGGGCTTTCCGACGCTGCGATACCGGCTTGCCGCCTACGTGATTTCCGCCGTGATCTGCGGCGTGGCGGGCGTGCTGCTGGCCAACCTGACCATGTACGTCTCGCCCTCGTACCTGGCCTGGACCACGTCGGGCGAACTCATCGTGATGGTGGCGCTGGGCGGCATCGGCACGCTGTTCGGCCCCGTGGCGGGCGCGCTGGCGTTCCTGTTGCTGGAGGAAGGCCTGAAGCTGCTGACCGAGCACTGGATGCTCGTCATGGGCCTGCTGATCGTCGGCGTGGTGCTGGCCTCGCGACGCGGCCTGTACGGCAGCCTGTCCGCCGTGCCCTGGCGCTACGCGCGCAGAGCCGCCCGCCATCCCACCGGAGAGCCGCAATGAGCGCCTTGCGCATCGAGAACCTGGAAAAGCGCTACGGCGGACTGACGGTCACCGACAAGCTGTCGCTGGAGGTCGCCAGCGGGGAACTGCATGCCGTCATCGGTCCCAACGGCGCGGGCAAGACCACGCTCATCGGGCAGCTCAGCGGCGAACTGCGGCCCGACGCCGGGCGCGTGCTGCTGGACGGTAAGGACGTCACGCGCATGCCGGTTGAAAAGCGCGTGCGCCACGGGCTGGCGCGGTCCTATCAGATCACCTCTGTCTTCAAGCCGTTCACGGCATTGGAGAACGTGGCGATGGCGGTGCAGGCGCGCCGCGGCCACAGCTTCCGGTTCTGGCGCCCCGTGCTGTCGACGCCGGCGCTGATCGAGCCCGCGCGCGAGGCGCTGGCGCTGGCCGGCCTGTCGGCCCGCGAGCGCACGCCCGCCAGCGAACTGGCGCACGGCGAGCTGCGCCAGCTTGAACTGGCCATGGTGCTGGCGTGCGAGCCGTCGCTGCTGTTGCTGGACGAGCCCATGGCGGGCATGAGCCAGCACGAATCCGACGCCATGACCCGCCTGCTGCGGCAACTGCGCGGCCGCTACACCATCCTGCTGGTGGAGCACGACATGCAGGCGGTGTTCGCCCTGTCGGACCGCATCACCGTGCTCGTCTATGGACGCGCGCTCGCCTGCGGCACCGTGGACCAGATCCGCGACGACCCGCAGGTGCGCGAGTGCTATCTGGGCAGCGAGCGCGGCCGCGCCCGGGAGGCCCGCGCATGAATACCCTGCTCTCGCTGCGCGGCGTCACCGCGCACTATGGCGCCAGCCAGGCCCTCTTCGGCATCGACCTGGACATCGGGCCGGGCGAGTTCGTCACCCTGCTGGGACGCAACGGCATGGGCAAGTCCACCACCGTCAAGGCGGTGATGGGATTGAACCCCGCCTCGCACGGCGCGATCTCGTTCGACGGCGACGACATCAGCCGGCTGCCCGCCTACAAGGTGGCCCAGCGCGGGATAGGCCTTGTGCCCGAGGGCCGCCATGTCTTTCCCAACCTGTCCGTGCGCGAGAACCTGGTCGCCACGGCGCACAACCGGCAAGGCGCGGCGCATCCGTGGACGCTGGAACGGGTCTACGCGCTCTTTCCCCGCCTGTCCGAACGCGCCCGGCACCTGGGCAGCCACCTGTCCGGCGGCGAACAGCAGATGCTGGCGATCGGCCGCGCGCTGCTGACCAATCCGCGCCTCCTGATCCTGGACGAAGCCACCGAGGGCCTGGCGCCCGTGGTGCGCGAAGAGATCTGGGCGGCGCTGGATACGCTGAAACAGACGGGGCTGGCGGTGCTGTGCATCGACAAGAATCTGGAGCCGCTTCTGGCCACCGCCGACCGCCACGCCATCGTTGAAAAAGGGCGCGTCGCGTGGACAGGCACGTCGAAGGAATTCCTGGACGACGAGGCCCGCCTGCTGCGGTACCTGGGGGTGTAGGCGGAATCTGCGATCCGCGGGCGATGACGCCTAGGGCTGGCGCGCCGGCAGCGCCACGCCCAGCCGCCCGCTCCAGTCCTGCATCTGGGCCCACAGGCCCGGCGGCACCGGCAGTCCCTGCTGGCGACGCTCGGCCTGCGCGGCGGCCTCGGGATCGCCCGGCAGGCGCGGCCCGCCCGGCGCCTGTGACAGCTCCATCGCCATCGCCGCCACGACGCCGGCCAAGGCCGCGCCGCCCGCGAATCGCGCCGGGTCGATGACGATGAAAAACGCGCCCAGTTCGCGCGGGCGGTCCAGCGCTTCATACATGGGCGAGATATGCGGGCCGAACGGATTGCCGTTGAGGGGTCCGCACAGCAGTTCCACCATCATCGCCAAGCCGTAGCCCTTGTAGCCGTATTCTTCGCCGCCCAGCGGACGCAACGCCCGCGCCGCCCGCGCGTCGGTGCAGTCCTGGCCCTGCGCGTCCAGCGCGACGCCCGGCGGCAGGGCCACGCCGTCGCGGCGGGCATTCATGACGCGGTTCCAGGGAATCGGGGTGGTGGCCATGTCCAGGCACAGCGGTTCCGCCTGCGCGCGCGGGAAGGCCAGCGAAATCGGGTTCGTGCCGAAGAACGGCTCGTGGCCGCCAAATGGCGCGGCAATCGCGTCCGAATGCGTGAACGCGATGCCGATCATGCCCTGCCGGGCAGCGGCGCGGCTATACAGGCCGATCGCGCCGCAGTGCGAGGAATCGCTGACGCCAACCGCCGCCACGCCGGCATCGCGCGCCAGTTCGATCGCCAGGGCATTGGCCCGGTGGGCCACCACGATGCCCTGCCCCCGCCCGCCATGCACCTGGGCAGTGCCCGGCCCCGTGCGCTCGACCCGGATGTCAGGCCGGGACAGGATGGAGCCGTGCGCCACGCGGTTCAGGTAGTGCGGCAGCCGCGCGATGCCGTGCGAATCGATGCCCCACAGGCTGGTCTGCGCCAGGCTTTGCGCCAGGCAGCGCGCGTCGTCTGCGGGGTAGTCCTGGGCCAGCAGGCACGCCTCGGCCCAGCGTTCCCAATCGGCGGCGGTCACGCGGCTGTCGACGTCCATGTCCTGCTCCTAGGTGACCGCCTGCGCGGCATGGAGCGCGCCATGCTCGCGCAGCGCTTCCAGTTGGACGGTGAGGCGGGCGACGAACTCGGCGGAATCGCCCAGGTCGCCGAACACCGGCTTGAAGCGCGCCAGCACCGTGGCGCGCCGCTGTGCTGCCTGCGAGGGCTTGGCCGTCTGCGCGGCGACCTCGGCGCGCGACAGCAGCCGGGCAAGCTGCGCCGCGAGCGGGTCGTGGATGGCATACGCGCCGCCCTGCTCGTCCTGGCCGCCCAGGTAATTCAGCCACGCCGCCACCGCCAGGCACAGGCGGTCGATGCCCTGGCCGGCGCGCAGGCGGTCGCGGATCGTGTCCAGGAGTCGCTGGGGCAGTTTCTGCGATCCATCGATCGCGATCTGCCGCAGCGGATGGGGCAGCGCCGGGTTGGAGATCCGCTGGAGGAACCGCAGGCGGTATTCCACCAGCCCCGCTTCGGGGATGCCGCGCAAGGTCGGGGCAATCTCCTCGCGCATCATCGCGTCGAGGTAGCCGCGCAGGGCGGGCGTATTGATGGCGTCGGCCGTGGTCTGCAGGCCCAGCGCCGTGCCCAGGTAGGCCAACGCCGAATGCGGCCCGCTCACCATGCGCAGCTTCAGGCGTTCATAGGGGGCCGCGTTGCGCACGAAGGTCGCGCCGCCCTGCGCGTCCCAGGCGGGGCGGCCGGCGGCGAACTTGTCTTCGATCACCCAGTTCAGGTAGGGCTCGCCCAGCACCGGCCAGGCGTCCTCCACGCCAAGCCGCCCGGCGATCCGCTGGCGGTCCTGGTCTTCGGTGGCCGGCACGATGCGGTCGACCATGGAATTCGGAAAGGTGCAGTGCCGGTCGATCCAGTCGGCCAGGGTGACGTCCACCCGAAGCGCGAATGCCAGCACCAGGCTGCGCAGGGTGTCGCCATTGCCGCGCAGGTTGTCGCAGGACAGCAGCGTGATCGGCGGCAGGTCGCGTTCGCGGCGCAGCGCCAGGCCATACACCAGGATGCCGATCGTGCTGCGCGGCCGGATGGGGTCTTGCAGGTCGTGCAGGATATCGGGATCGTCCCAGCGCAGGTGGCCGGTGGCGGGTTCGTGGCTGTAGCCCTTTTCCGTCACGGTCAGGCTGACGATGCGGGTCTGCGGGTAGGCGATCCGTTCCAGGACCGCGTTGGGGTCCTCGTCGGCCACCATCACGCGCAGGACCGAGCCCACGACGCGCAACTGTTCGTGGTGCTGGCCGTCAGGTCCGGCCTCGCGCACGGCCAGCGTATACAGGCCGTCCTGGGGCGTCAGCGCATCGCGGGTGCCGGGATGGCGCAAGGATACGCCCAGGATGCCCCAGCTCAGATCACCGGTTGCCTGCATGGCCTGGTCCGTCACGACCGCCTGGTGCGCCCGGTGAAAGGCGCCCAGCCCCAGATGCACGATGCCGGGCGTGAGCCGGCTCCGGTCGTAGGCAGGCTTTTCGACGTCTGCGGGCAGACGCGGCAACGACTCCGTATTCAAACGTTCAAGCATGGATGAGCGGGGCGAGAAGTGGGGCAAGGCCAGGGTATAGCACGGCCCGTCCCGTCCCGCTACATCACCGCGCCCAGTTGCCATGGCACGAACTCGTTCTGGCCGTAGCCATGTCCTTCGCTGCGCGTGCGGCGGCCGGAGGCCGTCTGCAGCATGAGCTGGAAAATGCGCTCGCCCATCTGCGCCACGCTTTGCGCGCCGTCGACCACCTCGCCGCAGTTGATGTCGATATCGTCGGACTGGCGCTGCCACAACGCGGTGTTGGTGGACAGCTTCAGCGAAGGCGCGGGCGCGCAGCCGTAGGCGGACCCGCGTCCGGTGGTAAAGCAGATCAGGTTCGCGCCCCCCGCCACCTGCCCGGTGGCCGATACCGGGTCGTAGCCGGGCGTGTCCATGAAGACCAGTCCGCGCGTATGCACCGGCTCGGCGTATTCGTAGACGTCGGTCAGGTTGGTGGTGCCGCTCTTGGCGATGGCGCCCAGCGATTTTTCCAGGATGGTGGTCAGCCCCCCCGCCTTGTTGCCGGCCGACGGATTGTTGTCCATCTCGGCGTCGTTGCGGGCGCAGTAGTCTTCCCACCAGCGCACGCGCGCCAGCAGCTTGTCCGCCACGGCGGGCGTCTCCGCGCGGCGCGTCAGGAGGTGTTCGCCGCCGTAGATTTCGGGCGTCTCGGACAGGATGGCCGTCCCGCCATGCCGCACCAGCAGGTCGACCGCGGCGCCCAGCGCCGGATTGGCGCTGATGCCGGAATAGCCGTCCGATCCGCCGCACTGCAGGCCCACCGTCAGGTGGCTGGCGGGCACCGCCTGGCGCTCGACGCGGTTGGCCTGGTCCAGCATGCGCTCCACCAGTTCGATGCCACGCGCCACCGTCTTGCGCGTGCCGCCGGTGTCCTGGATGTTGAAGGTATGCAGCATGCCGCTTTCACGCAGGCGCTCCTGCTCCATCAGGCCGCCGATCTGGTTGGTCTCGCAGCCCAGCCCCACGACCATCAGCCCGCCGAAGTTGGGGTGGCGCGCGTAGCCGCCCAGCGTGCGCCGCAGCACGCGCAGCGGCTCGCCGTCGCTGCCGGTGGCGCAGCCGGCGCCGTGCGTCAGCGCCACCACGCCATCGACGTTCGGACAGGAGGCCAGCGCCTCGGGCCGGATGTCGCGCCGGAAGTGGTCGGCGATGGCGCGGGCCACCGTGGCCGAGCAGTTCACGCTGGTCAGAATGCCGATGTAGTTGCGGGTGGCGACCCGGCCGTCGGCGCGCACAATGCCGTCGAACAGCGCCGGCGCGGTCACGTAGTCCGTGGGACGGGCGTCCTGCCCGACAGCGTAATCGCGCTCGAAGTCCGAGAACTCCAGGTTCTGCGTATGGACGTGCTGGCCGGGCGCGATGTCCTGCCGCGCCACGCCGATGATCTGGTTGTAGCGGCGCACCGGCTCGCCGGCCGCGATGGCGCGCACCGCCACTTTGTGGCCGGGAGGCACCAGCCCCACGACCGTCACCCCCTCGCCTTCCAGCCGCGTGCCGCTGACGAGCTGGCGCCGTGCGATCACCACGTTGTCCGCCGGGTGGATGCGTATGACTGCGGTATCGGTCTGCGACATGAAAACTCCGGAAAGCAAGGGGCGGGGGCAATCCGCCGATCAGCCGTCGATCAACCGTCGATCAGGGCGGGATCCCAGGCATGCACGCGCTGGCGCTGTTCGCCCAGGCCGGCGATGCCCAGCTTCATTTCGTCGCCCGCCTTCAGGTAGACGGGCGCGGGTTTCTGGCCCATGCCCACGCCGGGCGGTGTGCCGGTGCTGATGAGGTCGCCGGGATACAGCGTCATGAAGCGGCTGACGTACGACACCAGTTGCGCAACGCCGAACACCATGGTGCGGGTGCTGCCGTTCTGGTAGCGCTTGCCGTTCACCTCCAGCCACATCTCCAGGTCCTGCGGATCGGCGATCTCGTCGGCCGTGACCAGCCAGGGGCCCACGGGGCCGAACGTGTCGCAGCCCTTGCCCTTGTCCCAGGTGCCGCCGCGCTCGATCTGGTATTCGCGCTCTGATACGTCGTTCACCACGCAGTAGCCGGCCACGTGCTTCATGGCGTCCGCCTCGCTGACGTAGCGGGCTTTTTCGCCGATCACCACGCCCAGCTCGACTTCCCAGTCGGTCTTGACGGAATCCTGCGGCAGCACGACCGGATCGTTGCATCCGACCACGGCCGAGGTCGTCTTCATGAAGACGACGGGTTCGGCCGGCACCGGCAGGCCGGACTCGGCGGCATGATCCGCGTAGTTCAGGCCGATGCAGATGAATTTGCCCATGCCGCTCCAGGGCGGCGCCACGCGGCCCGGTTGCGCCACCTGCGGCAGCGACGCCGGATCCAGCGCGCGCAGCTTGGCCAGCGTGGTCGGCACCAGCGTCTGCGCGGTGATGTCGGGGATGACGGAAGACAGGTCGCGGACCTGGCCCTGGGCATCGATCAGGGCAGGCTTTTCAACGCCCTTGGCGCCATAGCGCATCAATTTCATAGCGGTTCCTTGTTGCTGGAAAAGGAGGAATTCAATTGGACCAGCCGCCGTCGATCACTTGCGCGGTGCCGGTGGTGAAGGCGGATTCGTCGCTGGCAAGATACACCGCCAGCGCGGCGATCTCTTCGGCGCGGCCGATGCGGCCCATCGGCTGGCGCGCGGTGAACGCCGCTTCCACCGCGGCGACGGGTTGCCCGCTGGCCTGCGCCTGGGCGTCGATGCGCTGGCGCAGGGACGGAGATTCAACGGTGCCGGGGCAGATCGCGTTGCAGCGGATGCCCTGCGCCACGTAGTCGGCGGCGACCGACTTGGTCAGGCCGATAACGGCGGCCTTGGTGGCGCCGTAGGCGCAGCGGTTGGGCGCGCCCTTGATGCTGCCGGCCACCGAGGCCATGTTGACGATGGAGCCCGCGCCCCGCGCCAGCATGGCCGGCAGGCAGGCGCGGATGAGCAGGTACATGGACCGCACGTTCAGGTTGAACGAGAAGTCCCACGCGTCTTCGTCGCAGTCCAGGATGGTGCCGGCATGCACGAAGCCCGCGCCATTGAACAGCACGTCGACCGCGCCCGCATCCTGCGCCAGGGCCCGCACGGCGTGGGCGTCGGTCACGTCCAGCACCCGCGTGCGGCAGCCGGACAGCGTTTCCAGCGCGGCCCCGTTCAGGTCCACGGCCAGCACGTCGGCGCCTTCGCGCGCATAGGCCAGCGCCACGGCGCGCCCGATGCCCTGCCCGGCGGCGGTGACGAGGGCGGTCTTGCCTTGCAGTCTTCCTGACATGTGACGGGTTCCTTATTTGCCGGCCATGCCCATCGCCGTGGGCAGCCACAGGGTGATTTGCGGGATGTAGGTAATGGCGATCAGCGCCAGGAAAAGCGGCACCAGCCATGGCAGGATGGCCATCGTGGTGCGTTCGACGGACAGCTTGGAGACGCGCGCCAGCACGAACAGCACCATCCCCATCGGCGGATGCAGCAGGCCGATCATCAGGTTCAGCGTCATGATGAGGCCGAAGTGGATCGGGTCGATGCCCAGTTTCAGCACGATCGGCAGCAGGATGGGCACGAGGATGGTGATGGCGGCGATGGTGTCGATGAAGCAGCCGACGATCAGGATCAGCACGTTGGCCATCAGCAGGAACACCCACTTGTTCTGCGTCACGCTCAGGATGGCGTCCGTCAACGCCTGCGCCGCCTGCGTCGTGGTCAGCAGCCATGCGAACACCGACGCCGCCGTCACGATGAACAGGACGGACGCGGTGGTCTCGATGGTGTCGAACGACGCCTTGGCCAACGTGCGCAAGGTCATGGACCGATACCGGACCAGCCCCAGGAACAGCGCCCAGATCACGGCGGCGACCGCCGCTTCCGTGGGCGTGAACCAGCCCAGCGTCATGCCGCCGATCAGGATCACCGGCGCCATCAGCGCCATGACGGCGGAGAAATTGAACTTCCAGTCCAGGATCAGCAGGACCGCGAAGGCGATTGCGGCGGCAATGTTGGGCGACACGCCCTGCAGCGTCATCAGCCAGATCGACAGCGGAAACGCCAGCACGATCAGCACTTCCAGCGCCGCTCCGCCCAGCCGCTTCCAGTTGAAGGCGACGTCGCCGCCCCAGTTGTTGCGGCGCGCGTAATAGGCCACGGTGAACATCATCATGAGGGTCAGCACCAGGCCGGGAATCAGGCCCGCCAGGAACAGGGAGCCGATCGACACGTTGGCCATCATGCCGTAGATGACGAAGGGCAACGAGGGCGGAATGATGGGGCCCAGCGTGGCCGACGCGGCGGTGACGCCGACCGCGAATTCGGTCTGGTAGCCGTGGTCCTTCATGGCCTTGATCTCGATGGTGCCCAGGCCCGCGGCGTCGGCGATGGCGGTGCCCGACATGCCGGCAAACACGACCGAACCGACGATATTCACCTGCCCCAGCCCGCCGCGCATCCACCCCACCAGCGCCACCGCGAAGTTGTAGATGCGGCCGGTGATGCCGGCGATGTTCATCAGGTTGCCCGCCAGAATGAAGAACGGCACTGCCAGCAGCGGGAAGGACTCGACGCCCGCGATCATGCGCTGCGCGACGACGACGTCCGGCACGCTGCCGGAGATCAGGATGTACAGCAGGGACGCGCCCGCCATGGACACCGCCACCGGCAGTCCCATGATCATCAACAGCAGAAAGCTTCCTATCAGTGTGCCCATGTATCGCTCCCGGAAAGACACTGCGGATTCGTGGTGGACGCCGGCTCGCGGTTCAGTCCAGCGACTCGTAGGCCGCGGGGTTTTCCAGGATCGAATAGCCCTGGCGCCAGTTCTGCAGGGATACCTGCAGCGACCGCAGGAACATCATGGCAAAGCCCGCCAGCGCCACCCAGTACACGTAGGCCTTGTTCCAGAACAGCGTGGTCATGGGCTCGTCGCCCACCAGCACGATGTAGCGATACGTCAGCCATACGGCATAGCCGAAAAAAGCCGTGCGCAGGATGTCGATCAGCGTCGACAGCACGCGTCCCACGGGTTTTGGCAGGTAGCGGTACAGGAAGTCCACCTGGATGTGCCGGCACGCGCGCACGCACATGGCCGAGCCCAGGAACACCACACCGATCAGGCAATACACCGCCAGCTCTTCGGTCCAGGCGTATGAATCGTTCAACACGTAGCGGGAGAAGAACTGCAGGAAGACCAGCAGCGCCATGGCCCAGAAGATGGCCAGGCAGATCCAGTCTTCGGGCTGGTAGCCGGCCAGGCTGACCTCGTGATGGTCGGCCTCTTCGAAGCTGTGGACGATTTCATCCACGGAGGCGACGTGATGCGGGCCGGGCGGCCGGTCCGGCGTGTGGCTGACGGCCGCCATCGGCGCGGCCTTCGCGTTGGAATACATGGCGTTCCCCTCGTCCGGGATCGGGTACGGAAAGGCGGGCCGGGACACCGGCCCGCCCGCGCGCTACTTCACCGCCTGGATCTTTTCCCAGTCCGACTTTTCGTAGCCGTACTGCTTGAACGGCACCTTCTCCAGCACGGTGTCGCGAAACTCCTGGACGTTGACCTCGGCCACCGTCAGGCCGCGTTTCTTGAACACGTCGACCATCTTCTTTTCGTTGGCGGCCACTTCCGCCGACGCCTTTTCCGCGGCCTGCTGCGCGACCTCGGTGAAGATCTTCTTGTCCTCGTCCGACAGGCTCTTCCAGAGCTTGCCGGAGATCACCGTGTTCAGGTGATCGACGATGTGGCCCGTGAGGATGATGTTCTTCTGCACCTCGTAGAACTTCTTGGCCTCGATGGTGGTAAGCGGGTTTTCCTGCGCTTCCACCGTGCCGTTCTGCAGGGCCAGGTAGACCTCGGCGAAGGCGATGGGCGCCGTGTTGGCGCCACAGGCACGCGGCATGGCCAGGTAGGCGGCCACGTCCGGGACGCGGATCTTCAGGCCCTTCATTTCGCTGCACTTGGTGAACGGGCGATTGGACGTCGTCTGGCGCGTGCCGTAGTACGTGGTCGCGACGATGTGGTTGCCGCTCTTTTCGTCGTAGCCGCGGGTCAGCTCCTTGTAGATGTCGCTCTTGGTGTAGGCGATCAGGTGCTCGGGACTGCGGAAGGTGTAGGGGTAGTAGGTGACGCCGATGCGCGGGAAGGTCTTGGCGGCGAAGCTGGACCCGGAAATTATCATGTCCACCGTGCCCAGGGTCAGCCCCTGGTTAATGTCGTTTTCCTTGCCCAGCTGCGAGGCGGGATAGACATCGATGTGATAGCGGCCGTTGGTGCGCTTTTCGATTTCCTGGGCCGCCCACACCGACGACGTGTGGAAGGGTTCGGACGTCTCGTACACGTGTGCCCATTTCAGCGTGGTCTGGGCCAGCGCGGTGCCGCTCACGGCAAGCGCGACGGCGGCAAACAGCACTTTGATAGCGTTGCCTGACTTCATGTTGTCTCCTCTCTTTGAGGTGGCGGGCTCGGCGGCCTGCGTCATGTTTTACATATGGAGTTCACCTTCACTTACTGGAGCTGCACCTACGTACTGCGACTGCGATCCACCGCCCGCGCCCAAGGCGCCGGCGGCATGTTGCTATTCAGCGCGCAACGCATCGGCCGCGCCGGGCCAACTGGCCATCAGGCGGTCGTACGAGCAGGAGAGATGTTGATGCATGGCGGCGCGCGCGCCCTGTTCATCGCCGGCCGCGATCGCGTCGATGACGCGCCGGTGCTCGGTGATGGCGACGGCCCAGCTATCGGAATTTTCGAAGTAATCGCCCAGCTTCACGGAGAGCGGGTTATGGCGTTCGTCGAACAGCTCGCCCACGACGCGCACCAGCACGGCGTTGCTGGCCATTTCGGCCACGCGCAGGTGGAACAGCCTGTCGCCGCGGATGGGCACGCTGCCCGACCGGGCCTCGTCTTCCATGGCGTCGACCGCGTCGCGCAGGCCTTCCACCAGCGCGGGCACCGGATTCAGCGCGGCCTGGGCGGCCAGTTCGCCTTCGATGGTGCGGCGCGCGCGGATGGTCTCGAGCGGGCTTTCGGCGGTCAGGCTGGCGCGCGGCGCGCCGGCCAGGCTGTGCACATACACGCCGGAACCCATGCGGACTTCGACCCAGCCTTCGACTTCCAGCGCGATCAGCGCCTCGCGCACCGAGGGACGCGAGACGCCCAGCTTCAGCGCGAGGTCGCGCTCGGGCGGCAGACGCGCGCCGACGGGGAACTCGCCCGCCTCGATCAGCAGGCGGAGCTGATCGGCGATCTGGCGATACAGGCGGCGAGGTTCAATGGTCTGAATCGGCATGCAAGACAAGTCGTTGACAGGACGATGACAGGAGGGAAAGGTAAAGTGGCCTTACCAATTGACCAGAATCCTGCGCCTGCTGCCGTTGGGTCACAATTAGGGTTTGCCCATAGGCGCGCGCCGTGCCACGCGGGCAACCCTTATCTGTTAAAAAGCCGCCACACCCGGCCTTCTTCCGATTCCATGACCCACGACCCGCAACACTCGCCCTTCAAAAGCACCGGCGGCGCGCGCCGCATCCTGAATGCGCTGCGCTATTCATGGCAAGGCCTGAAGGCGGCCGTCCAATACGAGGCGGCCTTTCGCCAGGAACTCGCGCTGGCCGTGCTGATGATCCCGGCGGCCTTTTTCCTGGGCCGCACCACGGTCGAGGTGTTTTTCCTGGTGGGCGTGGTGGTCATGGTGCTGGCGGCGGAACTGCTCAATTCCGCCATCGAGGCGCTGGCCGATGCGCTGTCCGTCGAACGCCATCCCCTGCTGGGACGGGCCAAGGACCTGGGCAGCGCGGCGGTGATGCTGCTGTTGATATTCGCGGGAACGGTCTGGGTGGGAGTGGCCATCAGCCGTTTCGTCATGCATTGACACGGTTCGCACCATGATGAGGGTGCGAGCCTATTTATACTGGGACCCATGATGCCTCAATCGACGTCAGCCCCCTCCAAGCGCGTCGTCATCGTCGGCGGCGGCGCGGGCGGCCTTGAACTGGCCGCCAAACTCGGCCGTATCCACGGCCGTCAGCACATCACCCTGGTCGACAGCCGGCCCTTCCATATCTGGAAGCCCTCACTGCATGAAGCGGCCGCGGGCACGCTGGACATCCACCAGGAAGGCCTTTCCTACCTGATGCTGGCCCACATGGACGGCTTCTCGTTCGCCCAAGGCCGCCTGGAAGGCGTCGACCGCGAACGCCGGCTCATCACGCTGGACGCCGTCAACGATGCCCAGGGCCAGGAAGTGCTGCCGCGCCGCGAGCTGCCCTACGACACGCTGGTGCTGGCGCTGGGCAGCACGTCCAACTTCTTCAACACGCCCGGCGCGGCCGAACACGCGGTCACGCTGGACACCACGGAAAATGCCGAGCAGTTCCGCCTGACCATGCTCAAGGCCATGGCGCTGGTGGACCAGGCCAAGGTGCGCAATCCGTCAGCGCGGCTGGATCTGGTGATCGTGGGCGGCGGCGCCACGGGCGTCGAACTGGCCGTCGAACTGACCGAAGCCAGCCACGTCGTCAGCGCCTACGGCCTGCCGAACTTCCGCGCCGACCGGGACCTGGCCATCACGCTGGTCGAGGGCGCGCCGCGCATCCTGTCGGCGCTGCCCGAGAAGATTTCGGTCGCGGCGACCAAGCGGCTGACCGAGCTGGGCATCCGCGTGGAAACCTCCTGCCGCGTGTCCGAGGTGACGGACAACTCCGTGCGCACCGCCGACGGGCGCGAATTCCCGGCCCAGTTGTGCATGTGGGCCGCCGGGATCAAGGGCCCCGCCCTGCTGGCCGACCTGGGCCTGCCGCTGAACAAGCTGGGGCAGCTCGAGGTCAACGAGCGGCTCGAAACGCCCGATCCGCACATCCTGGCGCTGGGCGACTGCTGCGCGGCGCCCTGGCGCGACGGGCGCACGGTGCCCGCCCGCGCCCAGGCCGCGCACCAGCAGGCCGACTATCTGACCAAGAAGCTCACCGCCCGGCTGCGCAACCACGCCGAGCCCACCGCGCCCTATGTCTATCAGGATCACGGGTCGCTGGTGTCGCTGGGGCAGGATGCGGGGGTGGGCAGCCTGATGGGCAAGCTCGCCGGACGGGGACTGTTCGTAAGCGGTACACTGGCGCGCTTGATGTACATGAGCCTGCACCTGATGCATCACAGGTCGGTGCTGGGCGCCTCGCGTACCGTCTCCCTTGCCCTGGCTCGCCTGCTCATGCGGCGCACGCGCCCGCGGGTCAAACTGCACTGAACTCCCCCATGAATTTCCTGCAAAAACTCGAACACGCCTGGACCACCAGCAACTCGCTCCTGCAAGTCGGGCTGGATCCCGACCCGCAGCGCTTCCCGCGCGAACTGCAGGACAAGCCCGACGCCATCTTCCAGTTCTGCCGCGACATCGTCGACGCCACCGCGCCGTATGCATGCAGCTTCAAGCCGCAGATCGCGTACTTCGCCGCGCACCGCGCCGAAGACCAGCTCGAAGCGCTGTGCCAGCACATCCGCGACAACCATCCCGACCTGCCCATCGTGCTGGACGCCAAGCGCGGCGACATCGGCTCCACCGCTGAAAACTACGCGCGCGAAGCCTACGAGCGCTACCAGGCGCACGCCCTGACCGTCAGCCCCTACATGGGCCTGGACTCGGTGGAGCCCTACCTGGCGTGGCGGGACCGGGGCGTGATCGTCCTGTGCCGCACCTCCAACCCGGGCGGCTCGGACCTGCAATTCCTGAAAATGGATAACGGCGAGCCGCTGTACCTGCACGTCGCGGGACTGGTGGCCGACAAATGGAACGCCAACGGCCAATGCGGCCTGGTGGTGGGCGCGACCTTCCCGAACGAACTGGCCTCCGTGCGCCAGCGCATCGGCGACGCCGTGCCGCTGCTGGTGCCGGGCATCGGCGCCCAGGGCGGCGATATCACCGCCACGGTGAACGCGGGCGCCAACGCGGCGCGCAGCGGCATGATGATCAACTCCTCGCGCGCCATCATCTACGCCAGCGGCGGCGACGACTGGCGCGAGGCCGCCGCCGTGGCCGCCAAGGGCCTGCGCGACGCGATCAACGCGGTACGCTGATCGGACGTCGCGGGGCGGCCCCCTCGGGGGGCAGCAAGCGAACGCAGTGAGCGCCGCGTGGGGGCCTTACCTCCGCAGTCGGTCTAGCGCCGGTTGATCGGGGCCCCGACGAACTCCAGCACCGCGCGCAGCGCGAATTCCACCGAGGCCCGGCGCACCTGCGCCCGGTCGCCGGAAAACACATGCGTTACCGCGCGGCTGCTGATGCCGTCGCCGACCCGCATGGCAAAACCGAAGCACACCATGCCCACGGGCTTGCCCGGCGTCGCGCCGCCCGGGCCGGCGATGCCGGTGGTCGACACGGCCACGTGCGCATTCGGCACCGCCAGCAGCACGCCATTCGCCATTTCAAGCGCCACGGGCTCACTGACCGCGCCGAAGTGCTGCAGGGTTTCGGGCGAAACTTCCAGCTCGGTCACCTTGGCGTCGTTGCTGTAGGTGACGAAGCCGCGCTCGAACCAGTCGCTGGAGCCCGCCACCGCGGTGATGGCGCCCGCCAACAGGCCCCCCGTGCACGACTCCGCCGTGCCCAGCATCCACCCCTGCCGTCGCAGCACGTCGCCCAGCCGCTCGGACAGGCCGAGGATGGTTGCTTCCGACAACTGCGCGGCCGCCATGCTGGTCCGCGCGCCTTCCTGCTGATCGTTCATCCCAAGACTCCTGTGCGGGCCACCAGCGCCATCACCAGCAAGGCATAGCCGGCCGCCACGATATCGTCCCACATGACACCAAAGCCGCCCTTGATGTGGGCGTCGAAGAACTTGATGGGCGGCGGCTTGACGATGTCGAACGTGCGGAACAGCACGAACGCCAGCGTCTGCGCCATCCAGCCGGCCGGCGTCAGCCACAGCACCAGCCAGAACGCCACCATCTCGTCCCACACCATTCCGACATGATCCGACTGCTGGAGTTCTCGGCCCACGCGATGGCACGCCCAGCAACCGTACAGGAACGCCACGGCCAGGAACACGCCGATGGCCAGGTCCGACGCCGCGGGCGCGGCCGCCACCCAGATCGCCCACGCAAGCAGCGTGCCCCAGGTGCCCGAGGCGGGCCGGATCAGCCCGCTGCCGAATCCGAAGGCGATCAGGCGCCCCGGATCCCGGCATATCCAGGACAACGCGGGGTACGCGGCGCGGCTGCGATCGCGCATGGAGGGGGAATGCTTGTCGGTGGAAGTCATGGGGTGCTGGTTCGGCAAAAGCCAGGAGGCCGCGGGTCAGGCCGCGGGAAAGTGATCGAAGCCCGCGGGCAGGTCCGCCAGCGGGCGGCCTTGAGGATCCAGGACCGACAGACCTGCCTGCGGCAGGATCTGACCCACGCGGGTCACGCGCGCGCCCGCCGCGCTGGCCGCCGCCATCACGGCGTCGCGCCGTGACGCCGGCGCGGTGAAACAGAGCTGGTAGACGTCGCCCCCGCCCAGCACGGCGCGGCGCAGCGACGCCGCGTCCAGGCGCGCCAGTGCGGGCGCCACGGGCAGGTCCGCGAACCGCAGGCAGGCGCCCACACGGCTGGCGGCCAGGATATGGCCCAGGTCCTGCAGCAGGCCGTCGGACAGGTCGATCGCCGCATGGGCGACGCCGCGCAGCGCCAGGCCCAGCGCCACTTGCGGTTGCGGCCATTCCAGCGCGCCGCGCGTCGCGGCCAGCAGCGCGGGATCGGCGGGATACTGTCCGTCCAGCAGCCGGTAGGCCACGTCGGCCGCGCCCAGTTCGCCGGACACCCACACGTCATCGCCGGCTTGCGCGCCGTCGCGGCGCAGCGCCTGTCCGGGCGGCACCCCGCCGAACACCGTCACGCTGATCGCCAGGTCATGCGCGCTGCGCGTGGTGTCGCCGCCAATGAGCGGGCAGCCGTGCGCGGCGGCCAGCGCATGAAAGCCTTCCGCAAAGGCCGCCAGCCAGGGCTCGTCCAGGCGCGGCAAGGCCAGCCCCAGCACGCAGCCGATGGGACGCGCGCCCATGGCCGCCAGGTCGGACAGGTTGACCGCCAGGGACTTGTGCCCCAGGGCTTTGGGATCGACGTCGGGAAAGAAATGCCGGCCTTCCAGCAGCAGATCCGTGCTGGTGGCCACCTGCTCGCCGGGCGGAACAGGAAACAGGGCGCAGTCATCGCCCACGCCCAACAGGCCGGCCGGCGCCGAGCGGGTGAAGTAGCGCGCAATCAGATCGAATTCGGACGCCACCGCGCCTCCACTATCGGCTATCAATGGGTCGGCGTCGCATCGACCGGGGCGCTCCGCGCGCCCCGCAGCGGCGCCCCCTTGAGGGGGGCCCGCCCAGGGGGAAGCGCGCAGCGCTTCGGGGGTGGGTCTAGCTATCGCCGTTGCTGCGCGGCGGCCTGGACTTCGTGCGCGCGCACGTCGGCAGCCAGCTTGTCGAGCACGCCGTTGACGAACTTGAAGCCGTCGGTGCCGCCGAACGACTTGGCCAGTTCGACGGCCTCGTTGATGGCGACCTTGTACGGCACTTCGACGTGATGGATCAGTTCGAAGCTGCCGATCAGCAGGATGCCGTGCTCAACGGGCGACAACTCGGCCAGCGGGCGGTCGACGTAGGGCGTGAAACGCTCGCGCAGCGTGGGCGCTTCGCGCAGCACGCCATGCAGCAAGGTCTTGAACCACTGCGCGTCGGCCTCGGAAAAATCCTCGGTGTCGCGCAGGTGGGCGTCGATCTCGCCGGCGTCCTGCGTGCCTTCGCCGCCGCGCAGCAGCCACGCGTACACGCCCTGCAGCGCGAATTCGCGTGCACGGCGCCGCGCGCTGCGCGCGTTGGCGCGGGCCTGCGCCGCGCTATCAGCGCTGCTCGTCGTCTTCTTCGTCGTCAAAATCTTCGTCCTCGTCGTCTTCGTCTTCGTCTTCTTCCTCGGGTTCCAGCGCCGCCACCAGGTTGGCCATTTCAACGGCCACCTGGGCGCAGTCGCGGCCCTTGCCCGCGGCACGGGCCTGCGCCTGCTCGTCGGTGTCGACGGTCAGCACGCCGTTCGCGACGGGGATACCGGTTTCGAGGGAGATACGGGTGATTGCCGTGGCCATTTCATTGCTGACCACTTCAAAGTGATAGGTTTCGCCGCGGATGACCGCGCCCAGCGCGATCAGGGCGTCGAACTCGAACGTTTCGGCCATGTGCGACAGGGCCACGCCCAGTTCCAGCGCGCCGGGCACGGTGGCGACCATCACGTCGCGCTCGTCCACGCCGAGTTCGGCCAGTTCCTTCAGGCACGCTTCGAGTTCGGCCTGGCCGATTTCTTCGTTGAAGCGGGCGCGTACGATGCCGATGTGCAGCCCTTCGCCGTTCAGGTCGGGGGTGAGGATGTAAGGGTTCATGTGTCGGCCTTCAGTGTGTTGCGGGAGTGTTCTGCGGGTCGCAATCGTAACCCGTAATGGTGAGCGAAAAGCCCGCCATGCTGGGCATCTTGCGCGGCCGGGCCAGGAGCCGCATCTGGCCCACGTTCAGGTCGCGCAGAATCTGGGCGCCGATCCCGTAGGTGCGCAGGCCGAATCGATCGGCGTTGGCGGCATTGGACTGGGCCTTCGGGTCGTTCCAGCCTGCAATCTGGCCAAACAGGTGTTCGGTGGACGACTGGCAGTTCATCAGCACCAGCACGCCGGCCGGGGCGTTGGCGATGGCCTTGAGCGCCTGGGCCACGCCCCAGCTGTGCGGGCTTGCGCCGGTGTCCAGCACGTCCAGCACGGACGCGGGTTCGTGCACCCGGACCAGCGTCTCGGCGTCGGGAGTCACATTACCATGCACCAGCGCCAAATGGGCGGAGCCCGTGGCGGCGTCTTCATAGGCGACGGCCTCGAAGGTGCCCCAGGCCGTCTGCATGGTGCGTTTGCCCACGCGCTTGACGATGGATTCGTGCTCGCTGCGGTACTGGATCAGGTCGGCGATGGTGCCGATCTTCAGGCCGTGCTGGCGGGCGAATTCCACCAGGTCCGGCAGGCGGGCCATGGTGCCATCGGGCTTGAGGATTTCGCAGATGACCGCGGCGGGCGTCAGGCCGGCCATGGCGGTCAGGTCGCAGCCGGCCTCGGTGTGGCCGGCGCGCACCAGCACGCCGCCGGGCACGGCGCGCACCGGGAAGATGTGGCCGGGCTGGACCAGGTCGGACGGCTTGGCGTCGCGCGCCACGGCCACCTGGATGGTGCGGGCGCGGTCGGCGGCCGAAATGCCGGTCTCGACGCCTTCGGCGGCCTCGATGGACTGCGTGAAATTGGTGCCGTAGCGCGTGCCGTTGCGGGCGGCCATCATGGGCAGCTCAAGCTGGCGGCAGCGTTCTTCGGTCAGGGTCAGGCACACCAGGCCTCGGCCATGGGTGACCATGAAGTTGATGGCCTCGGGGGTGACGAATTCGGCGGCCATGACGAGGTCGCCCTCGTTTTCACGGTCTTCTTCGTCAACCAGGATGACGATGCGGCCGGCGCGAAGCTCGGCGATGATCTCGGCAACCGAAGCGATACCGAAGGATTCCGGCTCGGAGCCGGGCAGGGGGGACAACTGGACGGACATGGCGTGACACGTAAACCAGGCGGGAAAGTCCGGATTTTACCGCCCCCGCGCGCGGAATCCCTATCGAAGGCTGGCCGGCCCGTCCGGGCGGGGGCATCCGGTTAAACTTTCGCCCGGAGATCCCCCAGAAAAACGAAGGAAAAACCTCATGCAAGCCCTAGCGGCCATGCCTTTGAACATCGCGGCAGCCGTCCGCGTCGTCCTGACCGACATCGACGATACGCTGACCACCGAAGGCCGCCTGCCGGCCGACGCCTACGCCGCGCTGGAACGCCTGGAACAGGCCGGCATCCAGGTCGTGCCGATCACCGGCCGCCCGGCGGGCTGGTGCGATCACATCGCCCGCATGTGGCCCGTGCGCGCGGTGGTCGGCGAGAACGGCGCGTTCTACTACGCCTACGACCGCAAGGCGCGCCGCATGACCACCCATTACTGGACCGACACGGCCTCGCGCCAGGCAAGCCGCAAGCGGCTGGACGCGATCCGCGACCGCGTCCTGGCCGAGGTGCCCGGCAGCGCCGTCGCCAGCGACCAGGACTACCGCGTGGCCGACCTGGCCATCGACTTCTGCGAGGACGTGCCCGCCCTGCCCGACGCGGCGATCAGCCGCATCGTCCAGATCTTCCAGGACGCCGGCGCGCAGGCCAAGGTCAGCTCGATCCACGTCAACGGCTGGTTCGGCGACTACGACAAGCTGACCATGACCCGCACGATGTTCCAGCGCGAATTCGGCATGGACGTGGCCGGCGCCCTGGACAGCACGCTTTTCATCGGCGACTCGCCCAACGACGAGCCGATGTTTGCCTACTTCCCGATCTCGGTCGGCGTGGCCAACATCCAGGCGCAGTTGCACCGCCTGACGCACCGCCCCGCTTTCGTGGCCGCGTTCCATGGCGGCGGGGGCTTCGTCGAAATGGCCGACCGGCTGCTCGCCGCGCGCCAGCCGTCCCAAGTCCAGCCGGCCTGAGGTCAGCACACCGTGGCAACTTCCAAGACCGCGGCGCCCGCCAACGACGGCCGCCGCAGCATCCAGTCCATCGAGGTGGGCGCGCCCCTGCTGGCGGCGCTGGTCGATGCGGGCAAGCCGCTGACCCTGCGCGACCTGGCGGCCGGCGCGGGCATGACGTCCGCCAAGGCGCACCCCTACCTGGTCAGTTTCATCCGCGTGGGGCTGGTGCAGCAGGACGCCACCACCGGCCAATACGAGCTGGGGCCCTTCGCCCTGCAGATGGGCCTGGTCAGTCTGCAGCGCCTGGACCCGGTGCGCGTGGCCATGCCCGAGATCGCAAAGCTGCAGTCCGAGATCGGCCACACCCTGGGCATCGCGGTGCTGGGCTCGCACGGCCCCACCATGATCCACATGACCGAAGCCAGCTACCCGGTCCACGTGAACATGCGCAAGGGCACGGTGATGTCCATGCTGCACACCGCGACGGGACTGGTTTTCGCGGCCTGGCTGCCGCCCAAGGTCAGCGAACACTACATCGCGCGCGAGGAAGGCGACACCGCCGTGATCGCCAGCATGCCGCCCCCGCGCAAGGCCTCGCGCGCCAACATCGAGGCCCAGTTGGCCGACATCCGCGTGCACGGCATGGCGCGCGCGCTGGGCAACCCGCTGCCCGGCGTGGACGCGCTGTCGGTGCCGGTCTTCGACAACACCGGCAGCATCGTCCTGGCGCTGACCAGCCTGGGACCGACGGGCCTGTTCGACGTGTCGTGGGACGGCGCGATCGCGCGTCCCCTGCTGGCCTGCGCACAGGAAATCTCCCGCAAACTCGGCTTTCGGGGCTGAACGCACTTCGCGCAAAAACGAAAACAAAGCGAACAAAACGAACAAAAGACGAAAAGAAAGGCAGGGACTTTCCCGAGTGTGCCGTCCCCGGTTGTGTGCTTGAATGACAAAAATATTTCAAGTCATACCTAAACGAGGAGACACACGATGCAAGCCTTGCGTCTTTTGCAGGCGGCCACGCTGGCCGCATTCGCTTTTGGAGCGTCCGCCGCCCATGCCGCCGACACCTGCTCCAACCGCGGCGACCTGGACCAGATGTACTGCGACGCGAACAAGGACCTGGTGGCCGACACGCCCACCGATGCGTCCAAGCTCAAGACGCCTTCCACGCTGGTGTTCACCTACACGCCGGTGGAAGATCCGGCCGTGTACGAAGACATCTTCAAGCCCTTCACCAAGCACCTGTCCGAATGCACGGGCAAGCGCGTGGTGTTCTACCAGGTGCAGAGCAACGCGGCTGAAATCGAAGCCATGCGCTCGGGCCGCCTGCACGTGGGCGGCTTTTCGACGGGCCCCACGGCCTTTGCCGTGAACATCGCGGGCGCCGTGCCGTTCGCCGTCAAGGGCTACGCCGACGGCTTCCAGGGCTACAACCTGATCGTGATCGTCAAGAAGGACAGCCCCTACCAGAAGCTGACCGACCTGAAGGGCAAGAAGCTCGCGCACACCGCGCCGTCTTCGAACTCCGGCCACATGGCGCCCGTGGCGCTCTTCCCCAAGGAAGGCCTGACGCCCGACAAGGACTACAAGATCATCTTCTCGGGCAAGCACGACCAGTCCGTCATGGGCGTGAACTCCGGCGACTACGACGCCGCGGCCGTGGCCTCCGACGTGTTCAAGCGCATGGTCGAGCGCGGCCAGGTCAAGGAAGCCGATTTCCGCATCATCTACACCAGCGAGAAGTTCCCGACCTCGTCGTTCGCCTATGCGCATGACCTGGAGCCGAAGTTCCGCGACCAGATGCTCAAGTGCTTCTACGAGTACCGCTTCCCCGCGGAAATGTCCAAGGCCTTCGACGGCGCCGACCGCTTCTATCCGGTGACCTACCAGAAGGACTGGGCCATCGTCCGCCAGGTGGCTGAATCCGGTGGCGAAAGCTTCAACCGCGCCGCCTACGACCGCGAATCCGCAAAGAGCAAGAAGTAATCCAGCATGACGACGTCGCTACGCATTTCCGGCCTGGTCAAGGAATACCGGGCCGGCCGGCCGGTCCTGAACGGCATCGACCTGCAGATCGCCGGTCAGGGGCTCACCGCCATCATCGGGCCTTCGGGCACCGGCAAGAGCACGCTCCTGCGCTGCATCAATCGGCTGATCGAGCCCACCAAGGGCGAGATCGTGCTGCAATCCGACGATGGCGCCGTGGACCTGGCGCGCGTGCGCGGCGCGTCGCTGCGCCGTGCCCGCCGCCGGATCGGCATGGTGTTCCAGGAATACAACCTGGTCGAACGCCTGACCGTCATGGAAAACCTGCTGACCGGCAGGCTGGGCTACACCTCCGCCATGAAGGCCTGGATGCGGCGCTTCGAGCCCGAGGACATCGAGCATGCCTACAAGCTGCTGGACACCGTCGGCCTGGCCGGGTTTGCCGACCAGCGCGCCGATGCGCTGTCGGGCGGCCAGCGCCAGCGCGTGGGCATTGCCCGTGCGCTGATGCAGCGCCCGCAGTTGCTGCTGGCCGACGAGCCCACGTCCTCGCTCGACCCCAAGACCTCCGTCGAGATCATGGAACTGCTGTCCGCGCAGGGCAGCGCCACGGGCATCCCCGTCATCGTCAACATCCACGACGTCGAACTGGCGCGCCGATACGCCACGCGCATCGTCGGCATGTCGGGCGGCCACGTGGTCTATGACGGCGACGGCCAGGGCCTGGACGCGTCCATGCTCAAGACCATCTACGGAGGCGAGTCTTGGCTGGAATGACGCAACCCCGGGGCGGCCTGCGCCCCTTCGCCATGTCGGGGCGCGCCAAGATGGGCGTGCTGCTGCTGGTGATCTACACCCTCTACGCCGGCGCGCAGCTCGACTTCAGCTGGACGCGCTTCGAATCCGGCATGGGCCACGCGTCGACGTTCCTGGCGCGCATGTTCCCGCCCAATTTCGAAAAGCCCGACACCTTGTGGAAGGGCATCGCGGAAAGCCTGGAGATCGCCGTCCTCGCGTCGATGCTGGGCATCTTCCTGGCCCTGCCCGTCGGGCTGCTGGGCGCGCGCAACATGATGCCCGCGTGGATCTCCTGGCCCGCGCGATCGCTGGTCGCGCTGTGCCGCGCCCTGCACCCGGTCATCGTCGCCATCCTGTTCGTCAAGGCTGTCGGCTTCGGCGCGCTGGCCGGCATCCTGGCGCTGACCGTCGCTTCCATCGGCTTCATCGGCAAGCTCTTCACCGAGGCCATCGAGGAAATTTCGCTCAAGCAGGTCGAAGCCGTCCGCGCGACCGGCGCGTCGTTCGCCAACGTGATCGTGTTCGGCGTGCTGCCGCAGGTGTTCGCCCGCTTCATCGGCTTTGCCACCTACCAGTTCGACTCCAACCTGCGCAACTCCACCATGGTGGGGATCGTGGGCGCGGGCGGCGTGGGCGGTACCCTGTTCTCGGCCTTCCAGCGTTTCGACTACGACTTCGTCAGCGCCATCCTGCTTACCCTGATCGCCATCATCATGCTGGGCGAAATCCTGGCCGGCTTCGTGCGGGCGGTGTTCCTGGACAACCTGGGCTTTGACCGCATCCTGCAGAGCCGCTTCGCCGGCGCGCGCGGCATGGGCAGCAGCAAGCCGACGGCGGCGCGCAAGGCGGAGGTGGACGAATGAACGCCCACGTTTCTCCCCTGAACCCCGCCGGCCAGCCGCGCGTCTGGCAGCGCTACAGCATGGGCCAGCGCCTGCTGCGCTTTGCGCTGTACCTGCTGGTGGTGGCGGCCATCGTGCAGGCGATCCGCGGCGTGGAGATCATCCCGGAGTTCCTGTACGACGCGCCCGAGCAGATGGCCGACCTCTTCCGGCGCATGTGGCCGATCGACTGGGCTTACTACCCGGACGGCGTCCACAACGCCCTGGTCGAAACGCTGCACATCGCCACGCTGGGCACGATCCTCTCGGTGTTCATGGCCGTGCCGGTGGGCCTGCTGGCGGCCAACAACCTCACGCCCAGCAAGACCATCAACATGCTGGCCCGGCTGATCCTGGTGTCCAGCCGCTCGGTCAACTCGCTGGTCTGGGCGCTGCTGTTCATCGCCATCTTCGGCCCCGGCGCGCTGGCCGGCACACTGGCCATCGCGTTCCGCTCCATCGGCTTTGTCGGCAAACTGGTCGGCGAAGCCATCGAGGAAGCGCAGCGCGGCCCCATCGAAGCCGTCACGGCCACCGGCGCCAGCAAGGCCTCGGTGATCTGGTATGCCTACTGGCCGCAGATCCGCCCGGCGTTCTGGTCCATCGTGCTGCTGCGCTGGGACATCAACGTGCGCGAATCGGCGGTGCTGGGGCTGGTCGGCGCGGGCGGCATCGGCATGGCGCTGGACACCGCCTTGAACCTGTTCCAGTGGGATCGCGTCGCCCTCGTGCTGGCTGCCATCTTCGTGGTGGTGGTGCTGGCCGAGATCATCATCACGCAGGCCCGCAAACGCATCCTGTAGCGCGCACCGGTTGCCTTACGCTGCTCGGTTTCCCCTGACAGCGCTCCTTCGCCGCCCCCTGGGGCGGCGTTTTTATTGGGGCCTTCCGGCTGGCGGCCGCCGCGGGGGCCGTCTTGTTATTGCGCCGCAAACACGTCTATGCTCAATGTGAACAAATTATGAACGGTCATCAAATCGCACCTGTGCGTTGATTAAGATCTCGGCTTTTGCCGTTGGACACCCCGCTGCCATGTCGGAACAGGAATTGAAACTGCACGTGCCCACGGCTTCACGCCAGGCCGTGCTGCGTGAAGTCAAGCAGCGCGAAGCCACGCGCATCCGCTTGCATGCCATGTATTTCGACACGCCCGAGCGCGAGTTGGCGCGGGCGCGCATCGCGATCCGGCTGCGCCAGGAAGGGCCCGACTGGGTGCAAACGCTGAAGATGCCCGGCGCCGACGCCATCTCGCGCATCGAAATGAATCATCCGCGCCCGGGCCCCGTGCTCGACCTGTCGGTCTACGCCGGCACCGAAGTCGAAGCCGCGCTTTCCGCCATCAAGGGCGAACTGGGCCTGCGCTACGAAACCGACGTGCAGCGCCTGCTGCGCAAGGTGCGCACGCGCTACGGCACCGTCGAACTCGCCTACGACACCGGCATCCTGCGCGCGGGCGCGCTCGAATTGCCGATCTCCGAACTGGAATTCGAACTGGTGTCGGGCCGCCCCGCCGCCATCTTCTCCGCGGCGCGAGGCTGGCAGCAGCGCCACGCCCTGATCCTGGATCCGCGCAGCAAATCCGAACGCGGCGACGCGCTGGCCCAGCTTGCGCAGCGCCTGGCCGAGGTGGACGCCACGCCCGGCGACGACCTCGAAACGCGGCGCGCGCAGGCCATCGCCCAATTCTGGGCGCCGCGCGGCGCCGCGTCCGTGAAACTGCGCGACGACATGACCCCGCCGCAGGCCATGGGCGCCATCGCCGCCGAATGCCTGGACCAGATCTGCCGCAATGCCGCCGTGCTGGCCGAGGTCGACACCGAAGGCGTGTATCGCGCCGGCAACTCGGAACACGTGCACCAGCTGCGCGTGGGCGTGCGCAGGCTGCGGTCGGCCTGGAAGCTGTTCGACGGCTGGATCGCGCCCATCCCCGATTCCCTGCTGCAAGGCGTGCGCACGCACTTTGCGGCCTTCGGCGCCAATCGCGACCAGGACGTGCTGAACGAAACCGTCGCGCCCGCGCTGATGCGCGCCGGCATGCCGGTCATCCCCATGGAAGCCGCGCCGCCGGAAGAAGACGCACAGACCATCGCGGGCGGCCAGGCATTCCAGGCGTGGCTGCTGGAACTGCTGGAATGGACGCTGGACGTGCCGCCCGTGCAGCCGGACGCGGACAGCCAGACCATCGCCAACGGCACACCGACCGACGCCGCGCCCGAGCCCGCCATCCGGCTGGAGGGCGGCGTGGCCGGCCCGACCATCAAGCCCACCATCATTCCGATGCTGACGCCGGAACCCCAACCGCAGCGCCTGCACAAGCTGCTCGCGCGCCGCCTGCATCGCTGGCACGGCAAGGTGGCCGACCAGGGCACGCACTTCGCGTCGCTGGACATCCCCACTCGCCACGAACTGCGCAAGCGCGGCAAGCGCCTGCGCTACGGCTTGTCGTTCGCGGAATCGCTGCTGCCGGCCGCCAAGCTGCGCGGCTATCGCAAGCTGCTGTCGCGCGTGCAGGACGTGCTGGGCGAAATCAACGATCTGGCGATGGCCAAGGACTACTACCAGTCGTGTACGGCCACGCACCCGCAGGCCTGGTTCGCGCTGGGCTGGATCAGCGCGCGCCTGGACGAATTGGTCATCGAGGCGCAGATGGCCTTTGACGACCTCGCGCAAAGCAAGCCTTTCTGGAAGTAGCGCAAGGCGCCATTTCGGACACGCCAAACGACAACGGGACGGCGCTTGCGCACCGTCCCGCACTGCCTGCGTAGGCAGGCGCATCGACTGGACGTGTCAGTCGGCCAGCAGCGCCGCCGCGAACTCGTCCGCGACGAAGGGCTGAAGGTCTTCCAGGCTTTCGCCCACGCCGATCCAGTACACCGGAACCGGACGCACGCCCTGGCTGCCCGCGGCCACGGCGGCCAGCGTGCCGCCCTTGGCGGTGCCGTCCAGCTTGGTCACGACCAGGCCGGTCAGGTTGATGGCCGCATCGAAAGCGCGGATCTGCGCCAGCGCGTTCTGGCCGGTGTTGCCGTCCACCACCAGCAGCACCTCATGCGGCGCGGTCGCGTCGGCCTTGCCGATCACGCGGCGGATTTTCTTCAGTTCTTCCATCAGGTGAAGCTGCGTGGGCAGGCGGCCGGCGGTATCCACCATCACCACGCCCATGCCGCGCGCGCGGCCGGCGTTGACCGAGTCGAACGCCACCGCGGCCGGGTCGCCGCCATCCTGCGAAATCACGCTGACGTTGTTGCGGCTGCCCCATTCCACGAGCTGCTCGCGCGCCGCGGCGCGGAAGGTGTCGCCGGCGGCCAGCAGCACGCTGGCGCCCTGGCGCTGGAAGGTGTGCGCCAGCTTGCCGATCGACGTGGTCTTGCCCGCGCCATTGACGCCGGCGATCATCACCACCAGCGGCTGCGTGCGCTTCAGGTCGAAGGCGCGTTCGAGCGGCCGCAGATGGTCGGCCAGGAGCTGGCGCAGGGCCGCCTTGACCTTGGCCGGGTCCTCGATGCGCTCTTTCTTGACGCGCGCCCGCAGCGCGGTCAGCAGCTTCTCGGTCGCCTCCAGGCCCGCATCGGCCATAATGAGGGCCGATTCGAGTTCCTCGAACAGGTTTTCGTCGACTTTCACGCCGACGAAAATGCCGCCGATGCTCTGCCCGGTGCGGGACAGGCCCTGCTTCAGGCGCGACAGCCAGGACGCTTTCTTGGGCGCCTCGGCGGGCGCGGGTTCCGCAGCGGGCGGCGCGGCCGGCACGGGCGCAGCCACCGGCGCGGACGGCGGCGTCGGAGCGGGCATGAACGCGGGCTGCGGCGCGCGAACGGGCTCGACAACCGGCGCGGCCGACACGACAGGCGCGGGTGGCGCGACCGGAGCCGGAGCGGGAGCGGAAACGGACGAGGACGGCGCGGCGGGTGCGAATGCCGGCGCAGGTGCAGGCGTTGCAGCAGGTGCAGGCGTTGCAGCAGGTGCAGGCGTTGCAGCAGTCGCAGGCGTTGCGGCAGGCGCGGAAACCGAAGCCGGCGTCGCAGTGGGGGCGGGCACCGGCGCAGGTGCTGAACCCGGACCCGAGCCCGGCGTCGCGGAGGGCGCGGGAACCGAAACGGAAGGCGCAACCGGTGCCGAAACCGGCGCCGAAACCTGCGCGGCAGATTCCTGGCGGCCCGCAGGCGCAGGGACGGCCGGCGCCGGGCTGGCCGGGGCTACGGCGGGCTCTGCGGGCGCGACGCTGGCGTCGACGACCTCCGGCGGCGGCGCGGGCTGAGCCGGCGTGGCGGGCGGAGGGGATTTTTTCTTGAAGAAGCGGCTAAACATGGGTAACAAGTATATTCGTATCGTCGGGGGCCAATACCGGCGCACCCCCATCGTCGTTCCCGACGTGGAGACGCTGCGTCCCACGCCCGACCGGGTGCGCGAAACGCTATTTAACTGGCTTACTCACCTGTGGGGCGGCGAATTTGCCGACAAACAGGTGCTGGATCTGTTCGCCGGCAGCGGCGCCCTGGGCTTCGAGGCGGCCTCGCGCGGCGTGGCGCATGTGCAGATGGTCGAGCGGGACAGGACCGCCGCGTCCGCGCTGCGGACACTGCGCGACAAGCTCAAAGCCGACATGATACGCATCCATGTCGGGGATGCGATGCAGGTCGCCGAACGGATGGATGCGTCGCGGTTCGACCTCATCCTGCTGGATCCTCCCTTTGGACAGGGCTGGCTGCCGCGCCTGTGGCCCATTTTGCCGGGCATCCTGACCGATCATGGGCTAGTCTATGTCGAGGCGGAATCCGCCATCGAAGCGCCCGAGGGATTCCAGATTGTGCGGCAGGACAAGGCCGGCGCGGTCCACTTCCATCTTCTGGAATTTGCTGCATTGCGGAAATAGATCAATAATCCGGGCTTCGGAGGATGGTGTACACCACAAATAACGGTACGGAGCTCGCATGATCATCGCTGTTTATCCCGGCACTTTCGACCCGCTGACCAGGGGCCACGAAGACCTGGTCCGCCGTGCAGCCACGCTTTTCGACAAAGTCGTGGTGGGGATCGCCATTAGCCGCAACAAGAAGCCCTTCTTCAGCATCGACGAGCGCGTGGAGATCGCGCGCGAAGTGCTGGGGCACTACCCCAACGTGGAAGTGCAGAGCTTTGGCGGCCTGCTGAAAGACTTCGTGCGCGACCAGGGCGGCCGCGTCATCGTGCGCGGCCTGCGCGCGGTGTCCGACTTCGAATACGAATTCCAGATGGCCGGCATGAACCGCCATCTGCTGCCCGACGTCGAAACGCTCTTCATGACGCCGTCGGACCAATACCAGTTCATCTCGGGCACCATCGTGCGCGAGATCGCCCAGCTGGGCGGGGACGTCAGCAAGTTCGTCTTCCCGTCCGTGGAGCGCTGGCTCCAGGAAAAGGCCAAGGAACGCCGCGAACAGTCCTGGCCGGGCTGACACCCGCCGGCAGCATCCCCGAACGGGCGCGCAAGCGCCCTTTTCGCGCTTTCCGGGCCGCGGCCGCCCGGCGCTACAATGACAGCGCCCCTTGCCTTGCTCCGCTGCCCATCATGGCCCTCACCATCACCGAAGAATGCATCAATTGCGACGTTTGCGAGCCCCAGTGCCCGAACGAAGCGATCTCCATGGGCGAGGACTATTACGTCATCGACCCCGACCGGTGCACGGAGTGCGTCGGCCATCACGATGAACCCCAATGCAAGGTGGTCTGTCCCGTGGAATGCATCGAACTGCATCCGCAGTGGCATGAAGGCCAGGAACAGCTCATGGCCAAGTACCGACGCCTGACCGGTGCCGCATGAGCGACGCGGCGCCGCCCAGCCTCAACCTTTCCCCTCCCACACACCACGCCCGCCGCGACCTCTCCGCGTCCGCGGTCGCCGCGGGGCTGGTCGCCGTATTGGTCAGTTTTGGCGGCACCGCCGTGCTGATGGTGCAGGCGGGCCATGCCGCCGGGCTTGACGCTGCGCGCATCGGGTCCTGGATCGGCTCGTTGAGCCTGGTGCTGGGCCTGGGCGGTGCGTTCTACAGCCTGCGCACGGGGCTGCCGGTGGTCATGGCGTGGTCCACGCCTGGCGCCGCCCTGCTCGTCACCGCGCTGGCCGGCGTGCCGTTCGATGAAGCCGTGGGCGCCTTTGTCCTGGCGGCCGGCCTGACGCTGGCCTGCGGCCTTTTCGGCTGGATCGACCCCATCCTGCGCCGCATCCCCGGCGAAGTCGCCGCCGCGATGCTGGCCGGCGTGCTGCTCAATTTCGGCATGGGGATCTTCAGCAACATCTCCAGGCAGCCCGCCCTGGTGCTAGCCATGTGCGCCGCCTACCTGCTGTGCCGCCGCTGGGCGCCGCGCTACGCGGTGCTGGTGGTGATGGCGGTGGCCGTGGCCATGGCGGCGGCAATGGGCCTGCTGCAGGTGAACCTGCTCGACTGGCGCCTGACCGAATTCGTCTGGACCACGCCCGCCTTCAGCGCGCAGGCGGCGGTCAGCCTGGGCATCCCGCTCTTTGTCGTGGCCATGGCCTCGCAGAACCTGCCCGGCCTGGCCATTCTGCAAGCCGCCGGCTATCGGCCGCCGGCGTCGCGCCTGGTTGCCGCCACCGGCCTGCTGGGCCTGGTCGCCGCGCCTTTCGGCGCGCACAGCGTCACCATGGGCGCGATCAGCGCGGCCATCTGCACAGGCCCCGAGGCGCATCCCGATCCCGGCAAGCGCTACATCGCGGCCGCCACCTACGGCATCGGCTACGTCGCGCTCAGCATCGTCGCGGGCGCCGTCGCGGTCTTTTTCCAGGCGCTGCCCGCCGCCCTGCTGGCCGCACTGGCGGGACTGGCGCTCCTGGGCACCATCATGGGCGGCATGGCGGCGGCCATGGCCAATCCGCAGCGGCGCGAAGCGGCGCTCATCACGCTGCTGGCGACGGCCTCGGGATTCAGTTTCTGGGGGATCGGTTCGGCCTTCTGGGGCCTGGCTGCGGGCCTGCTGGCCCACACCGCTTTCGAATACAGGCGCACCCGAAGCTGACGGGGCCCGGCCTGACGCGGTCCGGCCTGACGCGGCCCGGACAGCCCACGCGCAATCAGGTGGGCCAGGCGGCCACGGGCGTGTCGGGATGCACCTTCATGATGCGGCAGGGCACCTGCGCGAAGTTCGAGATCCAGGCTGCGGCCAGTTCGCCTTCGTCGATCACGTCGATGGCCTGCTCTCCCACCATCATGCTGTAGCGCACGCTGTCGTCGTCTTCGATGACGTCCAGCGGGATATCCATGCGCAGCATGCCGGGCGCCTTGAGCACCAGGTAGCCCAGGCGCAGTTCCACCGACACCTCGGCCAGCCTGGGGCACAGCTCGCGGTTCAGCCACTGCCCCGAATCGTTGGCGACCAGCCACTGCCGGTGATAGGCGGCGGCCTGCGATTGCGTCGTCACGCCGCATTCGGCGACAGGCTGGAATTGGTCAGCGCTCATTTGCCCAACAGTCCTTTCAATGCCTTGTCCACGGCGGCGCCGTTCTTGCCCTTGCCGGAGACCGCTTCCTTGAGCTTGTTCTCCAGGCTGCGCTTCAGGATGCCGCCGATGGCGTCCTTCCAGAGCAGCGTGTACGAGGGATTGTCGAACGGCCCCTTGAAGTGGACGGGGATGGTCACGTCCTTCAGGTCGATCAATTCCTTGCCTTCCGGATCGGCGGCCGGGTTGATGACGCGCGCGCGCGCCACCACATCCAGTTCGCTTTTCACGAAGTCGATGCTGGCCGGATCGCCCTGCGTCACGCGCAAGAGCGGCGACACGAAGCTCAGGCGCTTCACCGTAGCGACACCCTTGGCAATGGCCAGGTCGGCTTCCAGTTCCGAGAACGCCGTCTGCTTGCTGGTGTCGGCGGGCACCGTTTCATTCTGCGCGTCGGGCGAGAACCGGGCCTTCAGGTCGCGCAGCGTCTGCGTGAGGTCGATGCCCTTGACCGCCCCGTCACGCAGGCGCAGCTGCAGGGTGCCGGCCAGGGCGCTTTTCATGGCGTAGGCATTGGCGCCGGCAGTCTTCAGGTCCAGCGCCAGGCTGCCCGTTCCGCTCAGCACGTTCTTGCGCGCCAGGTCCATGAGCAGGGGCTCGATCGCGATGCCGGCCAGCGACATCTTCGTGGCGACCTGATTGCCTTGCGCCGCATCCACCGACAACGCGCCGCCCAGCTTGCCGCCATAGAGGCCCGCCGCGATGTTGGATATTTCCAGCTTGCCCTTGTCCAGCTTCACGGCAGCCGACACCTCATCGGCCTTCAGGCCGCGCACGACCAGCTTGCCGACCTTCAAGGTGCCGTTGACGCTGGGACCGATCAGCGCCGACAGGTTGATCGTATCGTCGGCGGGCGCAGCCGGCGCGGGCTGCGCGGCAGGCTTGGATTCGTCTTTCCTGCCGTCCGCGGGCGGCTTGGGCGGCGTGACCGGCACCGGCGGCACCAGCTTGTCCAGGTCCAGCGTATCCACGGCCAGCGCGAACTTCATCTGCGGCGAATCGGCGGAGAGCTTGGTGATGTCGGCGCTGAGATCGAACTTGCCGCCTTCCAGCACGGCGTTGATCTTGCTGGTGGCCTGGTCCTTCAGCAGATCCAGCGTGAGGCTGCCGATGACGGGAATCTGCAGGCTGCCCTTGGGCAGGCCCGGGTCCGTGATGTTCACGTCGCCGCGCAGGGCGGACATGGCGCCGCTGCGCTGCAGGAGATTCAGGGTGAGCGGCGAGGCGAAATTCAGCTTCACCACCCGTTCGCCCGTCTTGGACGTGCTGTCCAGCTTGGCTTCCTTGATGTCCAGTTCGCCCGCATTGCCGCTGATGCCATTCATGCCGAGGCTGGCGTCCAGGCCGCTGATGCGCAGACGGCCGGTCAGCGCCTCGCCGGTGGCCGAAGCGGGAGAGATATTGAGCGCCGGCGCGTCGACGGCCAGCTCAAAGGGGCCATCGGCCACGCCGCCCTTGGCGCGCACAGCCAGCTTTTCGATCTGGAGCTGGCTCTTGTGCGGGTCGATCGCCAGCTTGGGGATCGCCACGCTGGCTTCCACGTTGGTCGCGCGCACGGAGGGCTCGGTCACATCGCCCTGGAAGAGAAGCTCAAGGCCAGCCACGTCCAGCGCCGACTTCTGGCCATTGAATGCCAGGTTGCCGCGCATCACCAGGCTCTTGGCCTCGGCGCCCGGCAGCTTGCCGTCCATGCGCAGATCCAGCTTCTGCGCGGCGTAGCGCTTGGCGGAGGGATCCAGCGTCAGCAGCGCCTGACCGGTCAGATTTGCGTCCACGCGCGGATAGCCGCCTTCGACACGCGCCGACATCCGCACGTCGAAAGGCTGGTTGAAGGTGACACGGCCGGTGTTGGCGTTGATGCGGGTCACGGCGACCGCCATGCCCGTCATGGCGTCCTGCATCTGGACCTCGCCGTCCTTCAGATCCAGGCCGGCGATGTCGATCTGCATATTGTTGCGCGACGGCGGCATGGTGCCGCTGGTGATCGCCTGCGCGGCAGTCTGGGCCGCCCCCACCAGCGCTTCGGCCGGATTGCTGGGCGCATCGGTGACCGACTGCGCGCCGCCCACCAGATTGCTGAAGTTGAACTGCCCCTGCTTGTCACGCACCACGCGGGCCTTCAGCCCGCTGATGGCCACATGGTCCACCACAAAGCTGTTGGACAGCAGCGGCCACACCGCAACGGCGAGGCGGGTGCTTTCGATGGAGGCGAAGGTTTCGGTGCTGTTGGGCTCGGACAGCGATACGCCCTGCACCGACAGCCCGATCCGCGGGAATAACGACAGCTCGATTTCGCCGTCGATCGTGAGTGTGCGTTGGTAGCGTTCCTGGACAAGCTCTTCCAGCTTGTACTTGTACGCGTTGGGGTCGAATGTCAGCAAGAAGATGGCCAGGCCAACGACGGCCACGACAACCAACACTACCAGGCCTATCAAAATGCGCTTGAACCACGTTTTCATTGCTGCCCCGTCGGTACCTCGACTGGATATCCTTGATGCCGCCCACCGCGCAAGGCGCGGGGAAGGTGCGTTGCCGGCGGAAAACCGCCTGGCTTGGTGAACTGTCTGCCTGTCAGGGCTTGCCTTTTAGGGCGTGTCCTCGTCCCGCCGTGCCTGCGGCATTGGCGACAAAAGGGGAGGTGCTACCGAGGAAGGCTGCTGAAGACGCCGGTAACCCAGCGTGCAGATAACCGCTATCGTAACAAATCAGGCCGCGCCGCGGGATCGGCCAAGCTGACGGCTTCCTGACCGGCGGATTGTAGGGCTAGAATAGTTGATCGATCAATTATTGATGCGTCCAACAATGTCCGCCCCCGCCCCCACTGCTCCACACTCGCCCGGCCAGGTGCTTCCTTTCCGGCAATCCTTGCTGGCCATGCTGGGCATGTGCTTCGTGATGATGCTGGTCGCCATCGACCAGACCGTCGTGGGCACCGCCTTGCCGACCATTGTGGCGGAACTCCGGGGCTTCGAACTGTATGCATGGGTAGCCACGTCTTACCTGCTGACCTCGGTCATCACCGTGCCCATCTTCGGCAGGCTGGGCGATTACTACGGACGCAAACCCTTCGTCGTGGCGGCCATCGTGCTGTTCACCCTGGCCTCCGTCCTGTGCGGCGCAGCCGACACCATGCTCGAACTGGTGCTGGCGCGGGCGCTGCAAGGCATCGGCGGCGGCATGCTCGTCGGCACCGCCTTCGCCTGTATTCCCGACCTCTTTCCCGACCCCCATGTGCGGCTGCGCTGGCAGGTGATGCTCAGTTCCGCCTTCGGCATCGCCAACGCCGTGGGCCCCTCGCTGGGCGGCGCCCTCACGGAGCACTATGGCTGGCGGTCCGTCTTCTACGTCAACCTACCCATCGGCATCCTCGGCCTCTGGTTCGTCGCGCGCTACCTGCCCCACCTGCGCAGTCAAGCCCCCGGCAAGGTCCGGCTGGACTGGCAGGGCGCGCTGTTGATCGCGCTGGCGCTGGGCGCCCTGCAGCTTTTGGTTGAACTTTTGCCCAAGGACGGCTTCACGCCCCCGCTCCTGCTCCTGGGCGCCGGCAGCATCGCCGCCTTCGCCATCCTGATCTGGTGGGAGCGCCGCTGCCCGCACCCCCTGTTGCCCCTGGACATGTTCCGCAACCGCGGCCTGGCCATGCTGTTCATCCTGGCCCTGCTGGTGGGGGTGACGATGTACTCCCTGCTCTTCTACGCGCCCCTGCTCCTGCAGGGCGGCTTTGGCCTGTCGCCCCAGGAAGCCGGCCTGCTCATCACCCCCATGGTCGTCTTCATCACCGTAGGCAGCATCGTCAACGGCCGCATCATCACCCGGATCCGCAATCCGAACCGCATGCTCTACGCCGGCTTTCTCCTGATGGCGTTCTCCTGCCTGGGCATCGTCACCACCCACAGCTACACGTCGCACACGCTGATTGCCGCCTACATGCTGATGGCCGGCCTGGGCATGGGCTTCATCATGCCCAACCTCACCGTCTTCGCCCAGCAGACCGCCGGCCGCAGCCACCTGGGCATCGCCACCGCGCTGCTGCAGTCCCTGCGCATGATCGGCGGCATGCTGGGCACGGCCGTCGTCGGCACCATGGTCAGCCACAGCTACTTCAGCGGCGTCGAATCCACCCTGCGCGGCGCCTCCGCGCAATGGCTGCCCAAGCTGAACGACCCGCAGATGCTGGTCAACCCGGCGGCGCAGAGCGAGTTCCTGGCACAATTGGCGCATCAAGGCCAGGATGGCACGTCGCTCATCGAAATCGCGCGCGTCGCGCTGGTGGGCGCCATCCACGAAGGGCAACTCATCGCCCTCGCCGTCGCCGTCTTCGCACTCTGGTGCGTGCGGCGCGTGCCCCTGGTGAAACTGGTCCGGCCATCCAAGCCGGAGCCCGCCGGCGTCGGAGAGTAGCTTTTGCCCAAACAACAACAAGGCCTGCAAGTCATCCAGCACATGGGCCAGACGTACCGCGTCATGCAAAGCGCCTTCAGCAGCAAGGTCGGCCACGCGCTGCCGCGCTGGCGCATCCTGCTGGCGCTGCATGAAAACGGGCAGTGCTCGCAGAAGCATCTGGCCGAGCGTTGCCGGCTGGATCCGGCGTCACTGACGCGTCAACTGCAGGCAATGCAGAAGCTCGGCTGGATATCCCGGGCGGTGGATGCGCAGGACAACCGGCTGACGAACGCCACATTGACGGCGGCCGGACAGGCGGTGGTGAATGAGGCGTTGCCCAAGCGGGCGCAGTTTTTCGAGGAGTCGCTGAAGGGCTTGTCCGGGGCGGATATCGATACCCTGAACCGGGTGTTGAGCGTCCTGGAGGAAAATTTTGTCAGGGCGGCGGGGGAACGGGGCGGTTAGAAATCGCGCCGCCCATCACCGAGCGTCCTCACGCCCTCGCCGGCGATTGTCCGGCGCACGCCCTGGCCGCAACGCCCAGCGGTGCGCATTCGCCAGCAATTGCGCCCGCACGTCTGGCGGGTAGTCTTCCACGGTCGAAAAGGCCGGCACCGGCTTGCCGGCCTGGCCGGCCTCGCGGATGATGCGCGGCCAACGGGGACGCCAGCACAGCAGCAGCGAAGCCCAATGCGACAGACCGAGGATGAAAAAGGCCGGCGAAATCAGCAGGCAGTGTCCAGAGGGCGTGTCGGCTGGGTCAATTTTCCAGCGGCAGTTGGTATCGCAAAAGCAGCGCGCGAGATCAGTCGGCATTGCGAATGCGCATTCGAGACATCGCGATGAGCAGACCGAGATTTGGTTATGAGCGGATTCATATCCTTTTGAGCCGAGAAGGTTGGCAGGTCAATCTCAAGCGAGTCCATCGCCTGTACCGTTTGGAAGGGCTGCAGGTTTGGATGCGCGTCCGCCGCAATAAGCGGTTGAGTCTGCATCGGGGGCCCGCACCGCAACCAACAGGTGCTGGGCAGCGCTGGAGCATGGATTTCGTGCATGATCAATTAGCTGACGAGCGAGCGTTTCGGGTGCTGACCGTCGTGGATAACTGGAGCCGTGAGAGTCCCGTGTTGGAGGTGGGTTTTCGGCTAACCGGTGACAGCGTGGTTCAGGCGCTCGATCGAGTCGCCAAGAGGGTTGCTTTGCCGGCCAGTATCACCGTCGACCATGGAACAGAATTCACGTCCAAAGCACTGGATTTATGGGCTTGGGAGAACAAAGTGTTGCTGGACTTCACTCGGCCGGGCAAACCCACAGATAACGGCCTTTGCGAGTCGTTTAACGGCCGGCTACGGGATGAGTGCCTGAACGCGCATGAATTCCTATCGCTTGAGCATGCGAAGACGGTCATTGAAGCATGGCGTGCTGATTACAATGACCACCGACCCCATGGCTCGCTCGGCATGCTGACCCCGAGTGAATACGCCAAAACACAGCAGGTCAGCCTGCCTGAGCCGACCGAATTCTAGTTTTCAACTGCTGCGAAACAGGGGTGACGTCAATATCAATTTGGTTCAGACATACAAGTAGCGCTGTCTTCTGTCGAAGAGCAATACTGTCTGATGTCTGAACCGCTGCGAGATCTCCGCAAAGCTGAACACCAACCACTGTTTGAGACGACGGCTGGCCAGTCTTTACACCTTCTGCGCCGTCGATTTCTTAAGCAGCGAAACTGCAAAGCGTTGCTTCGTCGTCAGCCATTGCGGATTCTGTAAAAGCTCCTCAATGACAGCCAGAAGCATTTTGCTGGCAATTTTGTCCAACTTATCCATCGAATCTTCGGCTTTGCTGGTGATCAGTTCAAAAGAGGACAACCGGGTCTCAGCGGCGATCCTCTTGTCTCCAGTAAAATCTTGACCCACGGCCCAGGAGTACAAGTAGACCGCAGGAAAATGACCTTTCTCGGCTCTAGCGCTGTTATCCAATTCGATTTGGAAGCCGTAGCCAACACGTAGCCACCCCTTCCCGCTACCAAGCGCGTGTCGAGCGTAGACAGAGATCAGACCACCATCACGAGCTGCCGGATTAAGGCTTCCATTATCCTCCCGTAACCGCTCCAGCCTCATGCTGGTATCAATATACGGAGTGATTTCAAAATCAATAGATGCGTCCTTCGTGCCGGCGGGGTCGTCCGCTTTGTTGTGAACATCTCCGGCCTTCTTCCACGCTTCCTTGAAATCAGCGTTGAATCTCGCCGATAACAATTTCACATTGCGCAGCAGCCTCGCGAACTCTTCTGGCCCGTGAAGGTTACCGACCTGCTGGCCGGTACCATTACGTGGACAAAGAAGTCTCTTCAGAAAGCCGATCAATGCCTTGGGATCCACACGCTGCATCACAATACCTTCCTCTTCCAGATGCTCGATGAGCGCTTTTGCCAAATCAGAACTGCCTGCATGGCGTTTCAACAATCTAGCAGCCTGAGTCCAGGTCAGCGTTGGCATTCCGGGCAACAGAAGCGTTTCGCGACTTAAGACAAGGATCTGCCGCCCATTGAAGCTATTACGCCAATGGGCGTAGTCATCAATCTGCGCTGGTTTTATGTCGCTTTCAGCAAGTAACTTATCCCGGTACTTGATCTCTACCAGAACAGTTGGTTCATCGTCGTCTTCATCGGCAAAGACTGCCAAGTCGGCGCGACGCACTCCGGAAGCCCCCTTGAAGGCATACTCCGGCACAAAGACAGGCTTGCGAAAGGCTCGCTTTTCAAGCTTGCAACTTGCGCAAATCAACTCCCGAATCAGGCTCGGATGCCATTTTCCGATTTCGGCTAAGATGTAGGCCAGATAGCGACCATCAAACCTCCCACTAAACCACGCCTGAATGCGTGAAAAAAAACTCTCGCGCGGCACCGCTAACTTCCTTCTCTAATATTTCTGATTCTGCCGCCTACAGGCCTGCCATCAGTCTCTAAGCCAGACCCACCTGCACGGCCTGCCAAGCAAGCGCAGCGCCCGCAATCGCTATTGCGGCGATGGTCGCCAAGAACTGGCTGCGGCGGCTGTGCTTCAAAGCCAACTCAAGTCTGAGCACCTGGGCCTCTACCGTACGAATGCTGTCCATTGCTGACGAGAGACTTTCAGACATCGCTCCCATCTCAACGGCCACTGCTTCATGATGCGTCAACTGAGTCCGCTCGAATTGCTGCTTGCTGGCGTCCAATCGTTGCTCGAGATCCTGTCCAGTTGCGTGAAATCTTTGATCAAGAGTCTTTTCAATGCTCAGCGCACGGCTGGTCAGATCATCGCCATATTTCTGCAACGTGGATTGCTGTTCATCTATCTTCACGTCGAAAGACTGGATGTTCCGTTGCAGAGTCGCACCAAGTTCGAGATTGAACTCCTCCATTCGAGCCAAACATTCGGTGCCGGATTCCTGCACATACCGCTCCACGTTCTGCATCAAGCTTCGATTGGCGGCGTCTATCCTTTGTTCCGCTTCGGTAACCAAGGTGACGCATCCGACCAGTTTCTGAGCCTGCTCCTGACTGATTCCCTTGGCCTCCATCAGGCCATTGTTGGCAGCATTGATGTCGCGCTGCTGCTGCTCCAAGACATTCTGCTGATCCAGAATCTGGCGGTTTTGCTCCTCGATCGCGCCTGCCTGCTGCCTCAGTTGCCCTTGTTGCTGCATCAACAGGCCCTGTTGATCATGCAATACCTTCGATATTGCGGTATTTACAATCAGCAACTGCGAAGATTTTTCCGTAAGGTTTCCAATGGAACGGTTCAGATCAATTTGAGCGTCCTGCACAGCGTCGCCCCGATCTTTCCACCAGTTCGTTAATGCGTTCCCCTCCTTTTGCTCGCTCCGGGCTCGTTCAAGCCTTGAACTATCAGACTTTACGGAGGCCTGTGCAGCGCCCATATCCCGGATCAAGTCCTTGATGTTGCTATCACGAATGATCTGCTCCGGCACAATTGCCGAAGAAAAAGCCTCAACGATCTGAAACTCGTCATGACTGGCGATCTGGGTATTTCTCACCATAGAATTTCTCCAAAAAAGCTTCTATGTCGCGCTGACTGGACTCGATGTATTCGATCATTGCGACACTATCTGCCACATGCTTGCGCGTGTCTTCCGCTGTGCGCTCAAGGCTTAGCAACGTAGCCCGCGCGCTTACACCAGCAACACCGAGCGTTCGCCCTATTCCCTGGTAGCCGCTGATGGCTTCTGTGTAGCGACTGACGTTGCTCAATGACGTTTCAGACAGCTCCGTCAGGCTGCGGACAAACTCATCGCTGCGTTTGGCATTTGCCATCAACTCGTCCATCAGCTTCTCGTCGTACTGCTGGCCCGCAAAAAAGCTGTCGATCTGATAGGCGATGAAGGCGGACAGAAGACCTGCAAATGTGCCGATCAAAACAGAGGACAACACATCTGCGACGGGCATCAGGAACGGAACAGTGGCGATGAATGTCGTGACAGTCTCCTGCAGCAGAATCCCCACTGACGACACCACCACGGCGGACAACAGTTTCAGCCCTTCTTTCAATGCGTCGTCGGCGCTCATTCCCTTGGGAGGAAACATGATCAATTTGAAGGCCTTGTACAGGCCTATCAAACCCTCACGAACCACCGTCACAAAACGCTTTGCTGTCGACAGGAATCCGTTAATCATGAAGGTCAGCAGGTTGCTCATGAATCCGCTGACCCCACCTTCGAATAACTGTGCGGTCGCAGCTGGAATCTTTTCTGCAACCACTTCAACCACGCGCATCAGGCGCGCACGGATATCTTCAAAAAGAGTCTTGCCCAGTTCGACACCGTGCTTGATGAGAACTTTTATTTCATTGAATAAACCATTGACCAACTCGTTCAGCAGTACACCAAGAGCTTGCCTTACGCCCATCCGAGCGGCTTGCGCGGCACCGGTGCTGAGGAGCTCCCCAGCTTGTTTACGCAAGATCGCGCTATCGGCTGTTCTGGCCAGATGCTCTTCCGAGCGCTGTTTTGCGACCTGAGCCTTTTCTATGTCCAATCCAAGCCGCTCGGCATTGGTCTGACCATCCACCACTTCGTTGGCGAACTCAATGATGTCCTTGGCCCGCTTTGGATTATTAATATCACGATGCGTGGCTACCAGGTTTTCGGGGCTATTCGCAACGTCCGACAGCCGTCCATAACCTTCCCCAGTGTTGAAGGCGAGATGATTTTTCTTAGTGGCGTTTATTTTCTTCAAGGAGGTGACATGATCGGCCTCCAATTTTAACGGGTCTACTTCCTGCCCCGTGTAGCCATCAATCCCGGTGGCTTTCAACTCCCGCTTCACGCGGGCCCTGATATCTTTTATTTTCTCGCGGTCATACTTTTCCCGTGACTGCTCATACGATGCATGATCTTTGGTAGCGACAAAATCGGCCGAAGCATTTTCAAAATTGTGCACCGTCGTGACATTCCCGCCACTGCGGTCCTGAAACATCGCTGGCGACAAACCAAAAGGCCCGATAATCTGCGCGATGACCTGCTGCTGGCAATCATCAAACAATCGCTGTAGACGCAACTCATTCTGCTGAGCAATGCTTTGTTCCATTTCGCTTCCTTGCTGATGCGTATTTAAAAGAACTGCCGAGCCCAGGCAGCGAAACTTGCATCTCTGATTTTTCGTGCGCCGTCGTCATGCCATACGCTGATCACTTGGCCAGTGGTTCCGCCGTCAGTCGGCGCCATGTCGAGGCACATGTAGTCACCTGAGCCATTTGTTGCAAAGGGCACCCATCGCACGTCCCACCAGATACTTTTGACGCCTTTTTCTGCTTCCACCTGCTCATCTGCAGTCGAGCTGGACTGTGACTGCCCCTTTAGGAATTCCCATGCATCCAGAATCCGCGAACTGGACAAAAACTCGTAACTCCCGAACAGGGGATCCTCTTCCCCCTTTTGTCCGTCATGGCCGCGGAGAAAGTCGAGAAAATCCTGCGGCAGGTCAACACTTAGCGTCTGCTGCAGCACGGACAGGTTTTTTTCCTCTGCGGGCGGGTTCAAATCTTGCAGCAACGCCGGGGAGTCGCGTTGCAGAAGGGTCTCTATCGGGCCCCACTGAATAGCCATTGCATGGTCCTGAATAAGGCTCCCGCGCGCCAATTGCTGCAATCAGCCACGCAGTGCATCGGAAAATGAGATTAAACTAATCTATTTTATACTAATTATTTCAGCTGATCAAAAATTTGGGGCCGCATGTCCGACAGAAGTTTCGATCGACGCAAACTCACCCAGTTACATTCGGATATTCTGACGCTGCTTTCTTCCTCGGATCACTGGATCAACTCTCAATCTCTACACGCGAAGCTTCGTCCCCGATATGGTCAGACAGATGCGACATCCAAGACCATTCAACGCGCGTTGCGTCATCTTCTTGATATCGGCCTGATTGAAGCCAGTGGCCGTGGCAGCGCACGCGAGTTGCGCAAAGTACCTAATAGCGCGCAGAACAAAGCGGAAATTCAAAGCGTGGAGTTGGCAGTCGCATTGCTGCAATTGGAGCAATTCGCCACGAATCAATTGCCGGAAGATGCGCTCAAGTCGTTGCGAGACCACTGCGACCGCAGCCGGGAGCTGCTCAACAGTCACCCCACCTATCCACGCTACCTTCAAGGCCGGGCATGGTCAGGTAAAGCGGCGTTGATCGACTCTGGCTACCCATTGATTCCGCCGCCCCAGAACGAAGCAATGTTGAGGACCATCCTTGACGCGTTATATCGAGGCAGACAGCTATCCATCCAATATCAAAACGCGGCCATCGCGACCGCGAAGGTCCAACGGTACGAGGTAACGCCACTGGCTCTTGTCGAACGCGGAAGTGCCCTGTACTTGCTGTCCTGCCGTCGATCGGGCAGAACCGGCCTATACAAGCAATATATGCAGCGCCTGGATCGCATGCTCAGTGCCGTAATCACCGAAAACTCAGCCGATCCGGATCCAAGCTTCGAACTCGAACGCTTTCTCAAACATGAACACACCCTGCTTTTTTTTCCTGAGGCTCCCCAGAGCATTACCTTGAGAGTCCGGGAGCGCGGCTCCCGTAGTCGTCTGCGTCAATATCGACTGTCGGAGGACCAGGTCATTCACGAACGCGACTACGGCTTTGAATTGAAGGCCACAGTCAGACCGTCGCTCACATTCAAACAATTCGTGATTGGACTCGCGCCCGATGTGATATTGACTGCACCGGCCTCCTTGCGTCGCGAGCTACAGACGATCCTAACCGAGAGCGCAGAGGCCTATGCGGAAGGTACGTTTCAGACTTGAGTCGGGTTGTTCCCCGGCCACCGGAATCCCACCAGGCCGTCTACCCGCAGCGCACCGTCCAGGGTCATAGGCGCTGCAGCCTGATGCATCAAACCATCGATGCCTGCCTCCGCCAGAGTTCGCTTAAACACTGCGCGTGAAACCCCGGAAACGCACAGAGCTGCCGGCGATACGATCGCCCCGAGGCCACGCAAGATCCCGGCGAAGTTTCCTTCCCCCAACTGCATCACATTGATCGCCAGCAAATCTGCACGAGCCAACTCACCTACTGACGCCCAATTCTGCATGTCCATATAACCGCGCTGCGGATCCCACTCCAAAACTGCCAGCGCCCGCGCAACGCTGGCAAGCTTGGCCACCCAACCATCGTCGCCCGAGCTGACCCAAACACCCTGTCGCAGAGAAGTGACCCTAACCCAGTTTTTAGTACCGATCTAAATTAGAGAATTCCGGCATTATTTCACCATATGGAATAGGAGCCATGCCGTGAAGAGATCGAAATACACCGAAGAGCAAATCGCCTTTGCGCTGAAGCAGGCCGAACTGGGAACGGCCGTATCCGAGGTCTGCCGCAAGATGGGCGTGAGCGAAGCCACCTTCTACAACTGGAAGAAGAAATTCGGCGGGCTTGGTCCCTCGGAGTTGCGACGGCTGCGCCAGCTTGAAGAGGAGTGCAATCGCCTTAAGCGCTTGGTCGCGGACCTGTCGCTGGACAAGGCAATGTTGCAGGACGTTCTGGCAAAAAAGCTCTGAAGCCTTCGCTGCGCCGCGTACTCGTGGATGATCTGATGAAGCGCTACGGCGTCGGCGTGACCAAGGCATGCGCCGCAGTCATGATTTCCCGGTCGTTGTATCGCTACGAATCGTGCCGACGCGACAGTGGCGCGCTGGTCATGCGAATCCACGAGATAGCGCATACGCGCGTTCACTACGGATACCGGCGTGTACACGTGATGCTGCGCCGCGAAGGCTATCGAGACAATCACAAACGGGTCTACCGTTTGTATCGAGAACAAGGCTTGTCGTTGCGGCACAAGCGCCCCAAGCGCAATAAGTCGGCGCAACGTCGCCAACCCAAAGCGGTCGCGCAAGCCATCAATGACATCTGGAGCATGGACTTCGTCATGGACCAATTGTTCGATGGTCGCCGCCTGCGTGCTTTGACTCTGGTCGACAATTACACCAGAGAGTGTCTGGCCATCGACATTGGGCAAAACCTGCGGGGTGACGATGTGGTGGCGACGCTCGGTCGCGTATGCGCACTGCGCGGCCTGCCGCGCGTCATCAAAACCGATAACGGCAGCGAGTTTATCTCCAAAGCCATGGACAAATGGGCATACGAAAGTGGGGTGGAAATCGACTTCAGCCGGCCCGGCAAGCCGACGGACAATGCGCAGTGCGAATCCTTCAATGGCCGCTTCCGTCAGGAATGCCTGAACAGCCACTGGTTCTTGTCATTTGCCGACGCCAAGGAGAAAATCGACGCCTGGCGGACGTACTATAACGAGGTTCGTCCCCACTCCGCGCTGAAGTGGCAGGCACCTGCTGAATACGCGCGCCAGCACTTGGCCAGCGGCCATAGTACCAACCTCAATGAGCCGGAAATCTCTACTTCTGATCCGGACTAATTCGGGGTTAGGGTCA
>NZ_FNYM01000018.1:0-155040 GCF_900108985.1 Achromobacter sp. NFACC18-2
GGTCAGGGCGGGCACGTCGGCGCCCGGGTTCGGGTTGGACGGGTCAGTGCTTTCCGTATCGACAATCGTGGCGCTGCCGCTGTCGGTGATGTTGCTCGGGAGGGCAGTCCCGCTGGCGGAATTGCCGGTCAGCGTGGCTTCGAGGGTCAGGTTCTCACGGCCTTCGAACACCGTGTCGTCAGTCGTCGGGACCGTGACGACGATGCCGCCCGTGGTGCCGGCAGGCACGGTGACGCTGTACGTGCCATCCGGATTGGCCGTGACCGTGGCAGGCGTGCCGCCGATCATGACGGTGGGCGTGCCCACGTCGCCTGCTTCGATTTGACCGCCCAGCGTGAAGGTCAGGGTGGTGTCGGCGTCGACCGGCTTGGTCAGCGCCACATTGAACACTGCTTCGTTGCCCTCATTGACATCGCCCGCGTCCGAGACGGTGAGGACGGGCACATCCGCGCCCGGGTTCGGGTTGGACGGGTCGGTGCTCTCGGTATCGACAATCGTGGCGCTGCCGCTGTCGGTGATATTGCCCGGCAAGGCAACGCCGCTGGCGGAATTGCCGGTCAGCGTAGCTTCCAACGTCAGTTGCTCACGGCCTTCGAACACCGTGTCATCGGTCGTCGGGACCGTGACGACGATGCCGCCCGTGGTGCCGGCGGGCACGGTGATGCTGTACGAGCCGTCCGCGTTGGCGGTAACGACGGCAGGGGTGCCGCCAATCATGACGGCGGGCGTACCCACATCGTCCGATTTGATCTGACCGCCCAGCGTGAAGGTCAGCGTCGTGTCGGCGTCGACGGACTTGGTCAGCGCGACGTTGAAGACCGCGTCGCTGCCTTCGTTGACATCGCCTGCGTCGGAGACGGTCAGGGCGGGCACGTCCGCGCCCGGGTTCGGGTTGGACGGGTCAGTGCTTTCGGTATCGACAATCGTGGCGCTACCGCTGTCGGTGATGTTGCCCGGCAAGGCAACGCCGCTGGCGGAATTGCCTGTCAGCGTGGCTTCGAGGGTCAGTTGCTCACGGCCTTCGAACACCGTGTCATCGGTCGTCGGGACCGTGACGACGATGCCGCCCGTGGTGCCGGCGGGCACGGTGACGCTGTACGAGCCGTCCGCATTGGCGGTAACGACGGCTGGGGTGCCGCCGATCATGACGGTGGGTGTACCCACGTCGCCGGCTTCGATCTGGCCGCCCAGCGTGAAGGTCAGGGTCGTGTCGGCGTCGACCGGCTTGGTCAGCGCGACATTGAAGACGGCGTTGCTGCCCTCGTTGACATCCCCGGCGTCGGAGACGGTCAGGGCGGGCACGTCCGCGCCCGGGTTCGGGTTGGACGGATCGGTGCTTTCCGTATCGACAATCGTGGCGCTGCCCGTGTCGGAAATGCCGGACGGCAATTGAGCGCCGTTGGCGGCCTGACCGCTGAGCGTTGCTTCCAGCGTCAGCGTTTCGCGACCTTCGAAGGTGCTGTCGTCGGTGGTGGGCAGCGTCACCACGATGCCGTTCGTGACACCGGCCGGAAGTTGGAAGCTGTACGTGCCATCAGCGTTGGCCGTCACAGCGACGGCGACGCCACCGATGGTGACGACAGGCAAACCGACGTCCTGAGGCTCGACCTGACCACCGATTTTGAGCGTGACGGTGGTTTCACGATCCAGATCGATCGTATTGCCCAAGCTGATGTTGAACGTGGCGGTGCCGCCTTCGTTCACGGTGCCGGCATCCGAAACGGCAATCGTCGGCACGTCGAGTTCGCCAGTGACGGTGACGGCGACCGTCGCCGTCGACGTGGCGCCCGACGGATCGGTAATCGTGTAAGAAATGGTGGAGACGACCGTCTCGCCTTCTCCCAGCGCCTTGTATTCGCCATTGGGGTTAAAGACGTACGATCCGTCGGGGAACACCGTGAAAGTCCCGCCGTTTGAACCAGGAACGGTAATTCCCGCGCTGGTCATCGCGCGGCCATTGACGGAAACCAGCGTCAGCGCGTCGCCATCGGCGTCCGCGTCGTTGGCAAGAAGGTTGCCGCTGATCGAATTGTCCTGGCGGGTGGCGACGGTGTCGTTCTGCGCGACGGGAGGGGTGTTGCCCGGCGTTTGCACGGCGGCGGCATCGCCGTCGTCGTCGGTCGCCGCGGCGCCCGACACGCGGGGCAGCGTGTCATCGGCGCGCGCCGGGTTCGGATAAGCCAGGTCCAGCGGGCTGGTGGTTTCCAGGATGCGCGCCAGGCGGACAAAGCTGCTGCCGCCGGCTTCACCGCCGCCGGCCACGACGGCGGCCGTCGGATCCAGGACTTCAAACGGGTCGCGGCCCGCTTGCAGGGCGGCCAGCAGGCGATCGGAATCCGTGCCCGAAGGCGGCGCGACCGCGGCTTCCGTCGGATCGGCCAGGGGGCCGGTCATGTCGCTGTTCAGCGCCACTTCACGGCCCTCGCCGATGACGATGGGCATGCCGTTTTCAACCTGAAGCGAAACCGTGCCGCCCGACGCCGTGACGATGTCGCTGCCGGCGGGGACCTTGCTGCCTTGATGCAGTTCGGTCAGAGAACCGTCGCTATTGCGAATCCAGGCGCGACCGGAGATTTCGTTGACGACTGCGGGAGAGGAGTTGGCCATGTGGGTTCCGTTTCAGGGAGTTATCCAAGATGGCCAGATACTACGAGGCGCCGGCGACGGCGGATATTGTCCTCGAGGACAGTTTTACGCAGTGATTTTGGTGCGTGCTTCGGCGGGCGCGGAAATGCCGTGCACCAGCAGGGCGAGCTGCAGCCGGTCGGTGACGCCGAGCTTGTCGAAAACGGCCGACAGGTGCGCCTTGACAGTGCGCTCGGTGATGCCCAGCGCTTCGGCGATCTGCGCATTGGCCTGGCCGCTGGCGGCGTAGCGCGCGACGGTGATTTCGCGCTCGGTCAGCCGGCCTGCGTCCCAGGCATACGCGTCCTGCGCACGCTCGGTGACCAGCTTGAGCAGCCGGGACACCAGGGACCGGCCCATCCAGATGCCGCCCGAGGCGACGACCTCCAGGGCCTGCGCCAGCGCGGCGGGCTGCGCGTAGCTGTGGCAGTAGCCGTGGGCGCCGGCGCCCAGCGCCTGCGTGCCTTGTTCGTCGTTGGGGCTGGCGCTGGCGACCACGACCTGCAGGCCGGCCAGCGCGGGCGTCCACGAAGGATCGTGCCAGGAGGGCAGCTTGGGCACGTCGGCGTCCAGCACCGCCAACGCGCGGCCTTGCTCTCGCCAGCGTTGCAGATCGGCCAGGCCTCGCCCGCGGGCGGCCATCCAGCGCGCCGGGTCCAGGGCGCGCCAGTGCTGCCACAGCAGATCGTCGTGCGTAATCAACAGGACGGGAGTGGGTTTCATAAGGCCTTGAAGCTCTCCATTAACGTTCGGTAAAGGCGTTCGCCTTGGCCCGCAGAATGGGCTTGAGCAGGTACTGGAGCACCGTGCGCTTGCCTGTCAGGATATGAACCTCCGCCACCATCCCGGGGATGATGGGCAACAGCTTGTCGCCTACCGTGCTGCGGTCCGTGCGCACCCGCACGACGTAGTAGGAATTGCCTTTCTCATCGGTCACGGTGTCCGCGCCGATCTGTTCCACCCGGCCTTTCAGGCCGCCGTAGATGGCGAAATCGTAGGCGGTGAATTTCACCTCCGCCTCCTGGTCCGCATGCAGGAAGCCGATGTCGCGCGGCTGGATGCGCACTTCGAGCAGCAGGGTGTCGTCCTTGGGAACGATCTCGATGATGTCCTTGCCGGGCTGCACCACGCCGCCGACCGTGTTGTTGAACAAGGTCTTGATGGTGCCGCGCACCGGGGCGCGCACTTCGGCCAGTTTGACGCGGTCGACCAGCGCCGCCTTGCCCTCGCGCAGCGTGGCGAGCTTGGTGTTGGTTTCGGACAGTTCGCTGCGGGCCTGGTTGCGGATGTTCAGCTCGGTTTCCTGGATCTTGCTTTCCGCTTCCTTGATCGACGCCTGGAAGCGGTCGATCTGCGCCTCGGCGCCTTTCTGCTCGCCGCAATACCGGGCCACGTCGCGCTGCAGGCGCAGCAGATCGACTTCGGACACCGCGCCGCTTTTGAGCAGGGGCCGCGTCACCTGCAGTTCGCGCGAGGTCAGCCCGCAGCTTGCCGAGGCCTGGTCTCGCTTGGCGATGGTTTCGCGCAGGTCTTCCTGGCGCTGCTTGAGTTGTTCGCGGGCGACGTTGACGGTCGCGTTGAGTTCCGTGTTGCGCGCCTGCCAGGCGTTGCGTTCCATCTCCGCCAGTCCGGGCGCCTGCTTGAGCACTTCCTCGGGCGCGACAAAGGGGTCGCCCGTGGCCAGCGCCTTCAGGCGGGCCGCCTTGGCCAGCAGCGACAGGTATTCCGCGTTGTTCTCGCCCAGCGACGAGGCAAACCGCGTGGAGTCGATTCTCAGCAGGACTTCCCCCGCCTCGACCTCCTGGCCGGGGCGCACCAGGATTTCCTCGACGATGCCGCCGTCCAGGCTCTGGATGATCTGCACCTGCCGGGACGGCACGACCTTGCCTTCGCCGCGGACCACTTCGTCGATGCTGCCCAGCGCCGCCCAGACGAGCAGCCCGATCGTGGCGAGCAGCGACGTCCAGAGCAGGATGCGCGAACCGCGGGCCCGCGACTCGTGGATGATCCATTCGGCATTGCCGATGTAGTCGGACCGTTGCGCGGGTTTGCCTTTTTCCGCGCCGTCCAGGATGCGGTTGAAGAAGAACACGAAGATGTCTCGCGGCGCGCGCAGCAGGCTGCCAAAGAAACCGTGCTTGGGGGCTCCAGGATTGTTCAGCATGGCTTTCAGCTCCCGCGTCCGACGCGTCCCTGACGCAGGGCCTCGACAACCTGTTCCTTCGGACCGTCGGCCACGATATGGCCGTTGTCGATCACGATGAGCCGGTCCACCAGTTCGAGCAGCGCGGTGCGGTGCGTGACCAGCAGGATCGTCTTGGTGGCGCTGGCTTGGCCCAGGCGCTTGCGCAATTGGGCCTCGCTCTGGTGGTCCATGTTGCTGCTGGGCTCGTCGAGCAGCAGGATCGGCGGATCGTTGATCAGCGCGCGCGCCACCGCCACCGACTGGCGTTGACCGCCGGACAGCGATTCGCCGCGCTCGCCGATGATCATGTCAAAGCCATTGGGATGCAGGTTGGCGAATTCGGTCACGCCGGCCAGGTTGGCGGCGGCCAGGATGCTGGCGTCGTCGGCGTATGGCGCGCCCATCGCCAGGTTGTGCTTGAGGCTGCCGTAGAAGAGCAGGGGATCCTGGGGCACGTGGCCGATGGCCCGGCGCACGTCGGCCGGGTCGATCTGGCGCACGTCCACGCCGTCCAGCAGCACGGCCCCTTCCGTGGGCTGATACAGGGCCAGCGCCAGCTTTTCCAGCGTCGTCTTGCCCGACCCGATGCGGCCGATGATGCCGACCTTTTCACCGGGCTTGAGCTTGAACGACACCTTCTTGAGCACGGGCTGGGTGCTGCCGGGATAGACGAAGGTCACGTCGCGGAACTCCAGGCCGCCGTGAAACACGGGACGGTGCAGGAATTCGGCCTCGGCCGGGCGCTCGACCGGCAGTTTCATGTAGTTGTCGATCGAGCCCAGCGACGTGCGCGCGTTCTGGTACTGCATGAGCAGCCCCGCGACCTGGCCCAGCGGCGCCAGGCAGCGGCCGGCAATCATGGACGCGGCGATGATGCCGCCCATGGACAGGGCCGATTCCTGCGCCAGGTACACGCCGATGATCACGACGGCGATCGACACGAGCTGCTGGACGGCCTGGACAAAGCCCACGGTGGACGACGAGATCAGCTTGAGCTTGCCGCCGGTCTGCGCGATGAATTCCGTGGCGCGCTCCCAGTTGCGCTGGATCGCGCCCTGGGCGTTGAGCGTCTTGACGGCTTCCAGCCCGGTCAACGCCTCGACCAGCGTGGCATTGCGCTGCGACGACGCCTGGAACGAGGCCATGGTCAACGCCTCCATGCGCGCCTGCGCCGCCAGCGACACCAGCAGGATCAGCACGATGCCGACCAGCGGCGGCAGGATCATCCAGGGAGAAATCCAGGCCAGCGCGCCCAGGAACAGCAGGATGAAGGGCAGGTCGACCAGCGTGGTGATGGTGGCCGACGCAATGAAATCGCGGATGGATTCGAACGAGCGCAGGTTGGCCGCGAAGGAGCCGACCGAGACCGGACGGCCTTCCAGGCGCAGGTCCAGCACGCGTTCCATGATCTGCGCGGACAGGCGCACGTCCACGCGCTTGCTGGCGCTGTCCACCACGTGGGAACGCGCCGTGCTCAGGATCATGTTGAAGATCACCACCAGCGTGATGCCGATGGCCAGCACCCACAGCGTTTCGACGGCGTTGTTCGGCACCACGCGGTCGTACACGTTCATGGTGAAGAGCGGCATCGCCATGGCGAACAGGTTGATCAGCAATGCCGCGACGAGCGCGTCGCGGTAAAGCCGGCGGTTCTCCATGATGGCCGCCCAGAACCAGTGGCGTTCGCGCACCTTGGCGACTTCCGGCGACCGGGCGTCAAAGCGGAATTGCGGGCGGATCAGGCAGACCAGGCCGGTGTACTGCGCGGCCAGTTCGGCCGGGCTCATTTCAATGGCGCTGCCCCCCAGTTCGGGGTGGCTGACCACGTACTTGCCGCCGTCCTTCTTGAGCAGCAGGCAGGCGCGTTCGCCCTTGAGCAACAGGATGGCGGGCAGCAGGTCCTGCGATATGTCTTCCAGCGTGCGCTTGACCACGCGCGCCGACAGTTGCGCGCGCGCGGCGGCGCGCGGCAGCAGGGCCGGCGTCAGGCGGTGCTCTTCCAGGGGCAGGCCTGCCGACAGGGCTTGCGCGGTGGCCGCGACGCCGTGCAGGCGGGTGATTTCCACCAGGCAATCCAGCAGGGGATCGTCATGCGCGGCGCGCGCGTCGGCGCGCCATTCCCGGGCTGCCAATTCAGATAACTTGTCCATCTTCGTCATCCAAGAGGTCCAGATGTTCCGAGAGGCGCGCACGCTGCTGCTTGCGCTGGGTGAGCTTTTGCTGGGCCTGGATGGGCAGATCCGTCATGCGCAAGGTGCCGTTGGCGATCAACGCGTCGATCAAGTCTTCCAGGACGCGGACAAAGTCCGCGTCCAACTGCGAGAAATCATTGCCCTGGGTTGCCATTGGGCCTCCTTGCGCATTGCGCCAGTCAGGGTCTGGCGGCAGGCGCGTTCATCGGCACGAACGTGGGGGGCAGCGTGCCTTCGTTGTAGTGCACGCGCACGGGCTGCAGGCGGGCGGCGTCCGGAACGGTCGAATTGCACAGCTTGATCACTTCGTCCGACACTTCCAGCTTGCCGTTCTCCTCGGGCATTTCATTGCGCGCGGGTTGCAGCGACAGCGCCGGCAGCAGGGTGTGGGACAACGCCAGCCAGCGGTACTGCGCAAGGCGCAGATCATAAATGGCATTGGTCAGCGCGCGGCGCGATTCGAACAGTTCGTTTTCCGTGTCCAGCAGGTCCAGCAGCGAGCGCTGGCCGATCTGGAACTGCTGCACGTAGGCGTCGCGCACCTTCGTGGTGGCCACTTCGTGGTCGCGCAGGAAGGGCAGCTTCTGGTTCAGGCTGACGATGTTGTTCCAGGCCACGGCCAGGTCCTGCTGCACGTTGCGGCAGGTGTAGTCGCGGATGTCGCGGGCGGCGTAGGACTGGGCGGCGGTCTGGCGCACGCGCGCGGAGTCCGCGCCGCCGCGGTACAGGTTGTAGCTCATCACGACCTGCACGCTGGAACTCTGGATGTCGCGGTTCTCGGGCGTGGGGTCGTTCTGGTCGCGTCCCGTGCTGGCCACGAACTCGAATTTCGGCGAGAACGCGCCCTTGGACGACTGAACGCCGGCCTGGGCGGCCTGCAGGCCCGCCTGCTTGGACAGGAAGCTGGGATTGCGGCGCAGCGAATCATTGAAGTTGCCGGGATTCTTCGGCAGCTTGTCGCTGATGTCGGGCGGCGGCTGCATCGATTCGGGCGGGAAGGCGCCGGTCACGCGCTGGAAGCGCTGCTGCACGTCCAGCAGGTTGGCCGTCTCGGTCATCAGGTTCGTCTGCGCCAGCGAAAGGCGGCCGCCTGCCTGTTCCAGGTCGACGCGCCGGCCCACGCCGGATTCCGTGCGCTCGCCGATCTGCTTGAGGGTCTGCTCATGCAGGGAGTAATTCTGGCGGGCAAGCAGCTCCATGTCGCGGTAGCGTTGCAGGTCGATGTAGGCCTGCACGGCGGAGAAGGCGGTGGTGTCGCTGGTGGCCAGCACGTCGTAGAAGCGCGCCAGCTTGTCAAAGCCGGCCTGCTTGACGTCATTCGTGGTGCGGAAGCCGTCGAAAATCAGTTGGCGCAGTTCGACGGTCCAGCCCGGGCGGTTCCAGCTTTGCGATCCGACGCCGGGCACGTTGTTGCGCCATTCGCGCCCCACGTAGCCCTGCGCGTTGATCTGCGGAAAGTAGGCGGCGCGGGCGACGGCCTGGCCTTCGAGCGAAGCCTGGAAGTCGTGGTACTTGGCCTGGATTTCAGGGTTGCTGAGCAGCGTCTGCTCGACGATTTGATTCAACGTCACTTGCGATTGCCCGGCCGGCTCAGTAGCGGCGGGCGTGGCGGACTGTGCAAATGCGGCAGGAACGAATGCAAGGGCAAGGACCGAGGTCGTGCTTTTAAGCAAAAACGAAGCCATAGTGATTATTCGCGAGTCAAGTTGAGATTGAATGGCCGCCATGTTGTATGCAAATGTCAGTTTTGGCGAGTCAAGATTTGTCAATTCTTGATGGTTATTGCTGGCGGTCCATGATGTGATTGTCGCGCAACATCTACTAACTTCGTTGAATTTGCACGAACGCCGCTTAATCGAAAATATATTATTTCTATTAATACGGATTATTACGTATTATTTCGATGGGTACGTCTCCAAAGCGAATGTCGATTATATCTATTTGAGAGTTCTGTATCTATTTTGTTTACCAATTTGTATCGAACCGGATATTTGCTGGGTCGTGGGCCCTGTTATGTAATAAGTCGATACAACGCCCGTGATTGCCCTGTAACGACCGGCAGCGTGGTAGTTGTAGTACTGGTATATCAGGTGTGCTTGTACTAGGTTTGGGGGCTGGGCATAATTCCCTCATGCCGCAGCAGCCGGCGCGGCAGGGTAGCCTTTTACCCTCGCGCGAGGCTCGAGCCGGATTGTCTATTTGCAGAGCGCATCCATGGCCCAAACCCTTTACGACAAACTCTGGGACGCCCACATCGTCCACCAGGAATCAGACGGCACCTGTCTGCTCTATATCGACCGCCACCTGCTGCACGAGGTCACCAGCCCGCAGGCGTTCGAGGGGCTGACGCTGGCCGGCCGCAAGCCGTGGCGCACCGGCGCCAATCTGGCGGTGGCCGACCACAACGTGCCCACGCTGAATCGCGCCCAGGGCATCGACGATCCGATCTCGCGCCTGCAGGTCGACACGCTGGACGCCAACTGCGGCAAGTACGGCATCACCGAATTCCGCATGAACGACCTGCGCCAGGGCATCGTGCACGTCATCGGGCCGGAGCAGGGCGCCACCCTGCCGGGCATGACGGTGGTCTGTGGCGACTCGCACACCAGCACGCACGGCGCGCTGGGCGCGCTGGCCTTCGGCATCGGCACGTCCGAGGTCGAGCACGTGCTCGCGACGCAGACGCTGCTCATGAAGAAAGCCAAGAGCATGCTGATCAAGGTCGAAGGCGAACTGCCTTTCGGCTGTACCGCCAAGGACGTCGTGCTGCACATCATCGGCATCATCGGCACGGCCGGCGGCACGGGCCACGCGATCGAGTTCGCCGGCAGTACGATCCGCGCGCTGTCCGTCGAGGGCCGCATGACCGTCTGCAACATGGCGATCGAAGCCGGCGCGCGTTCGGGCATGGTGGCGGTCGACGACAAGACCATCGAATACTTCCGCGGCCGCCCCTTTGCCCCCACGGGCATCGTGTGGGATCAGGCAGTCAAGTACTGGCGCACCCTGCACACCGACGAAGGCGCCAAGTTCGACACGGTGGTGCAAGTCGATGCGCGCGACATCAAGCCGCAGGTGACCTGGGGCACGTCGCCGGAAATGGTGCTGCCGGTCGATTCCCGCGTGCCGGACCCCGACCGTGAAAAGGACGATGTGCGCCGCAGCGGCATGGAGCGCGCGCTCGAATACATGGGCCTGAAGCCCAACACGCCGCTGACCGACATCCGCGTGGACCGCGTGTTCATCGGGTCCTGCACGAATTCGCGCATCGAAGACCTGCGGGCGGCGGCCGTGGTGGCGCGCGGCAAGCGCGTGGCGTCCAATGTGCGGCAGGCGATGGTGGTGCCCGGCTCAGGCCTGGTGAAGCAACAGGCCGAGCGCGAAGGGCTGGACAAGATTTTCATCGAAGCCGGCTTCGAATGGCGTGAACCGGGCTGTTCGATGTGCCTGGCCATGAACGCCGACCGCCTCGAACCCGGCGAGCGCTGCGCTTCGACTTCCAACCGCAATTTCGAGGGACGGCAGGGACAGGGCGGCCGCACGCACCTGGTCAGCCCGGCCATGGCCGCCGCCGCGGCTGTCGCCGGCCATTTCGTCGACGTCCGCACGTTCCGTTAAGCGTCAAGCATCGAGTAAACAACATGCAAGCATTTACCACTCACGAAGGCCTGGTGGCGCCGCTCGACCGCGAAAACGTCGACACGGACCTCATCATCCCCAAGCAGTTCCTCAAGTCCATCCAGCGCACGGGCTTCGGGCCCAACCTGTTCGACGAGCTGCGTTACCTGGACCACGGCGAACCGGGCATGGACAACAGCAAGCGTCCGCTGAACCCGGATTTCGTGCTGAATCAGCCGCGCTACCAGGGCGCCTCGATCCTGCTGGCCCGCAAGAACTTCGGTTGCGGTTCCAGCCGCGAGCACGCGCCGTGGGCGCTGACCCAGTTCGGCTTTCGCGCCATCATCGCGCCGTCCTACGCCGACATCTTTTTCAACAACAGCTTCAAGAACGGCCTCTTGCCGATCGTGCTGTCCGAGCTGGAAGTGGCGCGCCTCTTTGACGAAGTGAAGGCCTTCCCCGGCTACAAGCTGAACATCGACCTCGACCGCCAGGTCGTGATCGCCGCGGATGGCCGCGCCATGGGCTTTGACATCGAGCCCTTCCGCAAGTATTGCCTTCTCAACGGCCTGGACGACATCGGCCTGACGCTGCGCCACGCCGACAAGATCCGCGCCTTCGAAGCCGAGCGCCTGGCCCGCCACCCGTGGCTGGAAAGCCGCCCGGTCGCCTGATCACTACCCATCGACCACAGGAACGCTCTCAATGACCCACAACATCGCAGTCTTGCCCGGCGACGGCATCGGCCCGGAAATCGTCGAACAGGCCGTGCGCGTCCTGAAGGCGCTGGACGTGCCCTTGGATATCAAGCAGGCGCCGGTCGGCGGCGCGGCATTCGACCAGTTCGAACACCCCCTGCCGCCCGCCACGCTGAACCTCGCCAAGGAATCGCACGTCGTGCTGTTCGGCGCGGTCGGCGACTGGAAGTACGACAGCCTGCCGCGTGAATTCCGGCCGGAACAGGCCATCCTGGGCCTGCGCAAGGCCCTGGGCCTGTTCGCCAACCTGCGTCCGGCGATTCTGTATCCGGAATTGGCAAGCGCCTCGTCGCTCAAGCCCGAGATCGTGTCGGGCCTGGACATCCTGATCATCCGCGAGCTCACCGGCGACATCTATTTCGGCACGCCGCGCGGCGTGCGTTCGTCGCCGGACGGCGCGTTCACCGGCGAGCGCGAAGGCTACGACACCATGCGCTACGCCGAATCCGAAGTGCGCCGCATTGCGCGCATCGGCTTCGAGTCGGCCCGTAAGCGCAACAAGAAGCTGTGCAGCGTCGACAAGGCCAACGTGCTCGAGACCTCGCAGTTCTGGCGCGACATCGTCATCGAGGTGGCGCGCGAGTACCCGGACGTCGAGCTGTCGCATATGTATGTCGACAACGCCGCCATGCAGCTCGTGCGCAATCCGCGCCAGTTCGACGTCATCGTCACCGGCAACCTGTTCGGCGACATTCTCTCGGACGAGGCGGCCATGCTGACCGGCTCGATCGGCATGCTGCCTTCGGCGTCGCTCAACGCCGGTGGCCAGGGCCTGTACGAACCCAGCCACGGTTCGGCGCCGGATATCGCGGGGCAGGGCATCGCCAACCCGCTCGCGACGATCCTGTCGGCCGCGATGCTGCTGCGCTATTCGCTGAACCTCGCGCCGCAGGCCGACCGCATCGAAGCGGCGGTGCGCAGCGTGCTGGCCCGCGGTCTTCGCACCGCTGACATCTTCGAACCCGGCACGACCAAGGTCAGCACCGCCGGCATGGGCGACGCCGTGCTCAAGGCGCTGGCCTGACAGGGTGCCAGCTGGTTTCACAGCCATCCATATAGATCTGTATGGATATATATAGGTAGAGGGAAGGGGCTGCCCGGGCGGCCCCTTCCGCTTCCTGGCCCCGTTTTTTTCTAGCTGCATCGCAACATCCCCGCGTGCATTCTGATAAATTGTTGAATTGCACGGAATTTCCCCCCCCATCTTGTCACCCCATTTAAAGAGCGATTGAAATGAATCAAGCAGTAGGCCTTGTCGGCTGGCGCGGTATGGTCGGCTCGGTGCTCATGCAACGCATGCGCGACGAGAACGACTTCGCACTGATCGAACCGGTGTTTTTCTCCACCAGCAACGCTGGCGGCGCGGCGCCCACTTGGGCGACCGGCGCGGGCCCGCTGCAAGACGCCTACAACATCGACGCTCTGAAAAAACTGCCGATCATCGTGACGGCGCAAGGCGGGGACTACACCTCCGAGGTCTATCCCAAGCTGCGCGGCGCGGGCTGGAACGGCATCTGGATCGACGCGGCCAGCACCCTGCGCATGGCCGACGACGCCATCATCGTGCTGGATCCGGTCAATCGTCCGGTGATCGACGCGGCCCTCAAGCGCGGCGTGCGCAACTTCATCGGCGGCAACTGCACGGTGAGCTGCATGCTGATGGGCCTGGCGGGCCTCTTCAACAACGACCTGGTCGAATGGATGACCTCCATGACGTACCAGGCCGCGTCCGGCGGCGGCGCGCAGCACATGCGTGAACTGCTGACCCAGTTCGGCGAGATCAACCAGTCGGTCAAGTCCCTGCTGGACGACCCCGCGTCGGCCATCCTGGAAATCGACCGTGGCGTGCTGGCCAAGCAGAAGGACGCTGCGCTGCCCCACGAGCACTTTGGCGTGCCGCTGGGCGGCAACCTGATTCCCTGGATCGACAAGGATCTGGGCGACGGGATGTCCAAGGAAGAATGGAAGGGCGAGGTCGAGACCAACAAGATCCTGGGCCGCGGCGCCGCCTTCGGCACGCCTGCCACCCCGATCGATGGCCTGTGCGTGCGCATCGGCGCGATGCGCTGCCACAGCCAGGCGCTGACCATCAAACTCAAGCGCGACGTGCCGCTCGACGAAATCGAAGCCCTCATCGCGCAGGGCACGCAGTGGGCCAAGGTCGTTCCCAACACCAAGGAAGCCACCGTCTCGGCGCTCACCCCGGTCGCCGTCACCGGCACGCTGGACATCCCGGTGGGACGCCTGCGCAAGCTGTCGATGGGTTCGCAGTACCTGGGCGCCTTCACGGTCGGCGACCAGCTCCTGTGGGGCGCCGCCGAACCGCTGCGCCGCATGCTGCGCATTGCGCTGAACGAAGCCTGATGCCCGGCCGGGCGGCGCCTCGGGCTGCCCGGACCTTCGCCAGAGCAATCAGGGCACCTTCGGGTGCCCTTGTTTTTTGCGGCGCGTGTGCCCGCCGGCCAAGGTGCATGCCCCTTTCAGGTTTGTGAAATGCGCTTGATCCATTACACTTTTCGGGTGAATCGAGGCCTTTTTTTGCGCTGCAAATGGCGCGAATGGGCCTAAGCCCGTAATTCGATTACAAGAACGGAATTCCAGCTTATGACCCAGCGTTCGCGCCAAGTGAAGCATGCCCGCCGTTTGAAGACCCTTCAGTGGGCAATTGCGCTGGCGATCGGTTCAAGCGTCTGCGGTTCGGCGCTGGCCATGCGCGTGGGGCATTCGCGCGTCGTTTCCGTGCCCGGCGCGCCGCTGCAGGCGCTGGTGGGCCTGCAGGAATTGACGCCCGAAGAGATCAGCTCGCTCAAGGTGTCCATTGCGGACGAAGCTGCGTGGCAGCGCGCCGGCGTCAAGCCGCCGGTGCCGTTGGCCAGCATGGTGGTCCGGGTCGAGAACGGCATGGATCCCACGCGCAAGAATCTGCGGGTGCGGTCTGTGCAGGCGCCGGCGAGCGGCGCTGTCGACCTGCTGCTCGACATCAATTCCAGTTCGGGCCAGCGGCAGGTGCAGGTCAGCATCCTGGTGCCCCTGCGCGGCACCGGCGCTGACATCACGCCCGCCGCCGTGGGCGGGCCCGCCAGGGCTGGCGGGACGTCGGGCTCCGTCACGGTGAAATCGGGCGACTACCTTTTCGCCATCGCCCAGCGCAATGCCGTGCCCAACGCGTCGGTCTACCAGATGCTGGTGGCATTGTGGCGCGCCAATCCGCAGGCCTTCATCCAGAACAACATGAATCTGGTGCGCGCCGGCCAGACGCTCAAGATTCCAGATGCCGCCACGGTGCGCGCCATTGATCCGGCCGAAGCGCGCCGCATCTTCAACGAACATGCCGAGGCCTACGCCAAGTACCGCGGTCGCGTTGGGGCGGCAGCAGGCGCGAACCCATCGGTCGTCAAGGGACAGGACGCCGCCTCCGGCACCGTCGCTCCGCCGGCCGACGCGGGCGTGGCCAGCGCCGCGCCGGCGCAGGACCGTGTGCGCCTGTCCACCGGCCAGGCGCAGGACAGCGCCGCCGCCCAGGCCGAGGCGCAGGCTGATGCCAAGACCTCGTCCGAACGCGCCCTGGCGGACGCGCGCGGACGCGTGGACCAACTTCAAAGCAACGTCGACGACCTGACCAAGGCCGTCGCCCAGCAATCGGCCGGGGCGGGTGCCACGGGCGCTGCTGGAGCGGCGGGAGTGGCAGGCGCAGCGGGTACGCCGGGCGCGGCAGGCGCACCGGGCGCAGCAGGCACGCCGGGCGCAGCAGGCGCACCGGGCGCAGCAGGCGCACCGGGCACGGCAGGTACTTCGGGCGCAGCAGGCACGCCGGGCACGGCAGGGACGCCGGGCGCGGCAGGCGCACCGGGCACGGCAGGTACTTCGGGCGCAGCAGGCACGCCGGGCGCAGCAGGCGCACCGGGCACGGCAGGTACTTCGGGCGCAGCAGGCACGCCGGGCACGGCAGGCACGCCGGGCACGGCAGGCACGCCGGGCACGGCAGGCACGCCGGGCGCAGCAGGCACGCCGGGCACGGCAGGCACGCCGGGCGCAGCAGGCGCGCCGGGCGCAGCAGGCACGCCGGGCGCAGCGGGTACGCCGGGCGCAGCAGGTACGCCGGGCGCAGCAGGTACGCCGGGCGCAGCAGGTACGCCGGGCGCAGCAGGTACGCCGGGCGCAGCAGGCACGCCGGGCGCAGCAGGCACGCCGGGCGCAGCAGGCACGCCGGGCGCAGCAGGCACGCCGGGCACAGCAGGCACGCCGGGCACAGCAGGCACGCCGGGCACAGTAGGCACGCCGGGCACAGCAGGCTCCCCCGGCACAGCAGGCATCCCCGGCGCAGCAGGCACCCCCGGCGCGGCCGGATCGTCGCCCGCCGCATCCGACAAGCCCGTCGGCACGCTCCCCGACAAGACCGTTCAGACGGGCATGCCCGGCTGGCTGGCCGACAATCTGCTCGTGATCGTTACCGCGGTGCTGGCGCTTGTCGCCTTCGCCATCGCCTGGCTGTTGCGCCGGGCTGGCGCACGGCGCGACGACGATGATGAGGATAGCTATACCGACAACGAGCCGGTGCTGGACACGGCAGCGCTGAACCGCAGGCTCGACACCATCAATCTCGACCTGGACGTACCGCCCACGGACGAACCGCGCCGTGTCGGCGGTCCTCGGGTTTGAAGCATGTCTAGAGTTGCATTGGGGCTGGCGTATGACGGCTCCGCCTGGCAGGGTTGGCAGACACAGCCGCACCGGCAGACGGTGCAGGACTCGCTGGAGTCCGCCCTGGCCAGTTTCTGCGGCGTCGCCGAGCCGGTCCCCACGATCTGCGCCGGCCGCACCGACACCGGTGTGCACGGGGCAATGCAGGTGGTCCATCTGGACACCACGCTGAACCGCAGAACGGAATCCTGGGTGCGCGGCGTGAACGCGTTCTTGCCGCCCAGCATTTCGGTGCAGTGGGCCCAGGAAGTCTCCGACGAATTCCATGCGCGTTTTTCCGCTCGCGCACGCACCTATGTATACCTGCTCTGGCGTGGCCGGGTTCGTCCGGCGCTGTGGGCAGGGCGTGCCGGCTGGTGTTTCCAGCCGCTGGATGTGGACGCCATGCGCGAGGCGGCGAAGGTCTTGATCGGCGAGCACGACTTTTCCAGCTTCCGGTCGTCGCAATGCCAGGCCAAGCACCCGGTGCGGCACATGCATCGCCTGGACATCGAGGAGCGCGGGCCATTCCTGGTCTTCACGCTGAAGGCGAATGCATTCCTGCACCACATGGTGCGCAACATCATGGGCGCGCTGCTGCAGATCGGGCAGGGCAGGGAATCGGTCGACTGGATGCCGCAGCTCCTGGCCTGGCGTGACCGCAGGCGGGGCGCGCCTACGTTCGCGCCCGATGGCCTGTATCTGGCCGCCATCGACTATCCCGACGCCTTCGGCTTGCAGGAACTCGACGGCGGGGCCACGCTGTTGTCGCCCTTTACTCAATCCTGAGGGACGCCGCCACCCCGGCGGCGCATTCCCGCGCCTTATCGGAGGCATGCGTCATGCAACGCCGCGCGTTTTTGAAGCAAACCGCCTTGGCCGCCGCGGGCGGCGCCGTGTTGGGCAAGGCCGTCGCCCAGGATGCGTCCGGCGTCGCGCAGGATGCGCTGCCCCCGGCGCAGGATGCCGCGCCCGCCGTCCCAGACGCGCCGGCCTCCGTGCCGCACGCCCCGCCCGCCGCCGCCGATGCGCCCGCCATCGTGCCGGAGGCGCCCCGGCTGACCTGGCGATTGGCCTCGACCTTCCCGAACGAGTCGCCCACGCTCTTTGCCGGCGCCGAAGACGTCGCCCGCTACGTGGCCGATGTCACGGAAGGGCGCTTCGTCATCGAAATCCTGCCGGCCGGCAAACCGCCGCGGCCCGACCAAGTCCTGCAAGCCGTGCAGCGCCGCGACGTCGACTGCGGCCACACGGTGTCCACCCGCTATTTCGATACCGACCCGGCCCTTTCGTTTGATGCCTGCGTGCCGTTCGGGCTGAACACCCGCCAGATGAACGCGTGGATGAACCAGGGCGAAGGCCTGACGCTCACGCGCGAGGCGTTCGGCAGATACGGCATTCTGAACTTCCCTTGCGGCCAAACCGGCGCGCAGATGGGAGGGTGGTTTCGCGGTGAGATCAAGACGGTCGACGACCTGCGCGGCCTCAAGGTGCACGCGGGCGGCTTTGCCCGCCACGTGCTGGCGCGTCTGGGCGCCGTGCCCGTCGACATACCCGTTGAACAGGCCTACGCCGCGCTGGAAGAAGGCCGCGTGGACGCAGTGGCGTGGATCGGTCCCTACGACGACGAGCGCCTTTCCCTTTACAAGGTGGCGCGCAACTACTATTTCCCGGGATGGTGGGCGGGGACCCAGCAATTGTCGCTCTACGTGAACAAGGCCGCGTACGACGAATTACCAAAGCCATTCCAGTCCGCGCTGTCGCTGGCCTGCGCCATGGCCACTGGCAACATGATCGCCCAGTACGATGCCGGCAATCCGGACGCGCTGCGCCGGCTGGTGTCGCAGGGCGCGCAACTGAAAGCGTTCCCGAGGCCGGTCCTGCAAGCCTGCTACGAGGCCTCGCTGGCGGCTTACAATGAGCTCAGCGCCAAAGACCCGATGTTCAAGCGGCTCTACGACAGCATGCTGGCTTTCCGCAACAAGCAGGCCCCGTGGTCCCGCATGGCCGAGGGCAGCTTCGACAACATGGTGGCCACGCTGGGCGCGCAGGGCGCCTAGCCCCGCCAGCGCCCGGGACATAATCCCCTGGCCCCGGCAAGTCGCCGCGGGACCACACTCCTCTTGAAAATGCCATGCGTACACGCATCAAGATCTGCGGGCTGACCCGCGAAGAAGACATCGACGCCGCCGTCTCGGCCGGCGCGGACGCGATCGGCTTCGTCTTCTATCCGAAGAGCAAGCGTTGCCTCACGCCGACCCGCGCCGCGCAACTGCGCCGCGCGGTGCCGGCATTCGTCGATGTCGTCGCGCTTTTCGTGAATGCCGAAGACGAGCTTGTTCGCACCGTGCAGGGCGAAGTCGGCCCCGACCTGCTGCAATTCCATGGCGACGAATCGCCGCTGGACTGCGCGCGCTACGGCCATCGCTTCCTGCGGGCTTTCCGCGCCGGCGCGCCAGGCCTGGATACGGCGGACACGCTGGCCTCCGCGTGTCGCGCGTACGGCGAGGCGGCGGGCTGGCTGTTCGACAGCTACAGCGCGGGCTACGGCGGGAGCGGACACGGGTTCGATTACGCGCTGCTCGACGACGTGCGGGCCGATCCGGTCTCGCGTCCCTTGATCCTGTCCGGCGGATTGAACGCCGAGAACGTGGGCGCCGCGATCGAAAAGGTGCGTCCTTGGGCGATCGATGTGAGTAGTGGCGTTGAAGTCGAGCAAGGAATAAAAAGTTCTGATAGAATCTCGTTCTTCGTTGCTGCGGCACATGACGCAGACACGAAGTTGAAGGGTAGTTAGTAGTAGTTAGAATTAGTGCCAGGCTTGCGAGGCATGCGGAATTAATCTTCCAAATGCGTTGTGCAAGGGTGAAAAGACTTTAGCCAAACTAGGCTAAACCAATCCCCAAAGCGCATAAAACCCGCAATAAAAAATGCAAAAAATCTTCCAAGACGATTTGCATAGTTTAAAAAAGCACTATATAATTCTTCTTCTTTGCAGGCGGTTAGCTCAGCTGGTTAGAGCGCCACGTTGACATCGTGGAGGTCGTTGGTTCGATTCCAATACCGCCTACCAAATTCCTGCAAAGGTGTGTTCGATAGAGCTAGTCGGACACAGACCTGAAAAGCCGCGTAAGTCATATGACTTCGCGGCTTTTTGCATTTCTTCCCGATTTTCGCGCAGTATCTGGATCGGGTGGCGCATTTTTTGCCGCGTCCATTTTGCCGCGTCGGTGGCGGCTAACTGATTCGCGGTATGCAGGTTGATTACAAAAATGCCGCTTCAGAGGCGCGAAGATAATGCGCTACGGTTTGCTCCCTTATCAGCCAAACCAACAGGCATCATCGGCACCCCATCCCATACTGCCGGTATATTCCGTCTTTCCCCCATCAAAGCCCGCCCATGCATTCCACTCTGAAGGCGATACTTCTGGCCCATTTGCTGTGGCTGCCGGCCTGCGCAATCAAGGCACCGGCGCCAGCGCAGGCGCGTCCCGAGGAAGCGCCGATGTATGCCGGCGGCGATCGCCGCGCGGCTGCCGCGTTGCGGGCAGGCGACGAGCAGCAGGCCGTGGAGGCGACGAAAATGTTCGGATCTCCGAGCGCGGCCGCGCAGGCGAAGATTGAGCAGGGATACCGCCTGCATCGTGAAAACCAGTCTGGCCTGGCCATGCGGCGCTTCAATCAGGCCTGGTTGCTGAACCCGGACAATCCCGAGGTGTATGCGGGCTTTGCGGCGTTGCTCGAAGACCAGCGCAAGGTATGCCAGGCGATGAGCATGATGGATCGGGCAATGAGCTTGAACCCGCCGACGTTTCGGGGCCTTTATGCGGATGCCGGCCGGATCGCGGCGCGTTGCGCGGCGGAGGACAAGACGCTGCCGCCCGAGGCCCGCATTGCGGCCACGGCGCGTTCGGACGAGTGGTATCGCAAAGGTGAGGCCGTGGAGCCGGACAAGGGCTATCTGTATGCCTCGTGGGCGACCGCCTACTATTCGCGCGGCCAGTTCGGCGAAGCGTGGGCCATGGTCCATAAGTCGCGCGCCGCCGGGGGCAGCCCCAGCGCGGATTTCGTGCGGATGCTGCGCGCCAGGATGCCGGAGCCTGCCTCGTCGTGAGTCCAGCGCCGCGCCCGCGCGGGGCGGCAACGTGACCGGGCATTTGCGATATCCTGCACACCATCATGATGAGAGCACTTTGGTTATGCCTGGGCTGTCTGATGCTGGCCCTGGGCGTCATCGGCGCCTTCCTGCCGGTGATGCCGACGACGATCTTCCTGATCCTGGCAGTGGCCTGCTTTTCCCGCTCGTCGCCACGGCTCGAGAAATGGCTGCTGGATAGTCCGACGTACGGGCCGTCGTTGCGCGCGTGGCGCGAGCAGGGCGCCGTGTCGCGCAAGGGGAAGGCGTACGCTTGCGTGGGGATGGCGGCGGGCTATGTGCTGTTTTACTGGAGCGCGCATCCCTCGTTGGCGCTCGCCATCGGCGTGGGCATCTTCTTTCTGGCCAGCGCGGCGTATGTCGTCAGCCGGCCGAGCCCGAAGATCGACGGGTCGGCCGGCACGCGGCCAGGCGAGTAGCCTGCGCCCGTCGACCGACCCGGCGTCCTCTTTCAATGCGAATGCCGCGGATCGCCGCGCGTCTCCACCACCTTCAAGTAAAGGGTTGCAGCCTCCAGGCAGCCGCCCGTCGACAACTGCCCCACGGTCTGCCGGTACAGTTCCTGCCAGGGCGTCTGCGAGGGCGGCGCTTCGTACGGCGGATCCTGGCGACGCTTGTCCAATTCCGCTTCGTCCACCAGCAAGGTGACCGACCGCTGGTTCAAATCGACCCGGATCCTGTCGCCCGTTCGCAGCAGCGCCAATCCGCCGCCCACCGCGGCTTCGGGCGACATGTTCAGGATCGACGGACTGGCTGAGGTGCCGCTCTGGCGCCCGTCTCCCATGCAGGGCAGCGAGTCGATGCCGCGCTTGAGCAGGTGCGAAGGGGGCGCCATGTTCACGACTTCCGCACTTCCTGGGTAACCGACCGTGCCGGCGCCGCGGATCACCAGGATGCAGTGCTCGTCGATATTCAGGGCAGGGTCCTCGATGCGGGCGTGATAGTCCTCCGGTCCCTCGAACACGATGGCCCGCGCCTCGAATGCGTTCTCCGAACCGGGTTCGGACAGGTAGGCGCGGCGGAATGCCTCGCCCACGACCGACATTTTGATGATGGCGCTGTCAAAGAAATTGCCCGACAGCACGATGAAGCCCGCGCGGTGCTTGAGCGGCGCGTCGCAAGTACGGATCACGTCGGCGTTGTGGGTCTTGGACGCGGCGGCGATCTCGCCGATGGTCTTGCCGGACACGGTCCGGCAGTCCGGATGCAGGCGGCCGGCGGCCAGCAGTTCATGCAAGACGGCCGGCACCCCGCCCGCGCGGTGAAATCCTTCGCCGAGGTGTTCGCCCGCTGGCACGCAATTGACCAGCAAGGGCACGTCTTCGCCCAGCCGCTGCCAGTCGTCCAGGCTCAGGTCGATGCCCGCGTGGCGGGCCATGGCGATCAGGTGGGGCGGGCAGTTGGTGGACGCGCCCAGGGCCGAGGCGACGACGATGGCGTTCTCGAACGCCTGGCGGGTCATGATGTGGGACGGACGCAGGTCTTCGCGCACCATGTCGCAGATGCGCATGCCGGTGGCATAGGCCATCTGGCCGCGCTCGCGGTATGGCGCGGGGATGCTGGCGCAGGTGGGCAGGGACATGCCCAGCGCTTCGGCCAGCGAGTTCATGGACAGGGCGGTGCCCATGGTGTTGCAGTGGCCGATCGACGGCGACGAGGCGGTCGCCAGCGTCATGAAGCCTTCGTAGTCCAGCTTGCCCGCGGCCATCAGGTTGCGCGCGTGCCAGATGACGGTGCCCGATCCCACGCGCTGGCCTTCATGCCAGCCATCCAGCATGGGACCACCGGAGAGCACGATGGCCGGGATGTCCACCGTGGCCGCGGCCATGAGACAGGCAGGGGTGGTCTTGTCGCAGCCCGTGGTCAGGACCACGCCGTCCAGCGGATAGCCATGCAGGATCTCCACCAGGCCCAGGTAAGCCAGGTTCCGGTCCAGCGCGGCGGTGGGCCGGCGGCCTTGCTCGGCCAGCGGATGCACCGGGAATTCCATGGGGATGCCGCCCGCGTCCCGGATGCCGGCCTTGATGCGTTCGGCCAGCGCCAGATGATGGCGGTTGCAGGGCGCCAGGTCGCTGCCGGTCTGGGCGATGCCGATGATGGGCCGCCCCGATTGCAGTTCCTGGCGCGTCAGGCCGTAGTTGAGATAGCGCTCGACGTAGATCGCCGTCATATCGGCGTGCGAGGGATCGTCGAACCATTTCTGGCTGCGCAGTCTGCGCGGTGTCTGGGACATGGCTGTCTCGCTTGCTTCGGTTGCATACAGGCCCGGACCGGCGTCCGGGCCGCCAGGGCTAGTTGCGCGCCTTCTGGATTTCGTCGTTCAACTGCTTGACCAGTTCCGGCCCGAGTTCCTGGGTGTACTTGTCGACCACGGGTTGCACCTTCTGGCGCATGCGGGCGACTTCCTCAGGCGAAACCGTGTTGATCTTCATGCCGTTCTTTTCCAGCGTGCCCATGGCTTTGGTGGAATCGGCGCGGCTGTCCTTGCGTTCGAAATCGCGCGACGCCGCCGCGGCCTGCCGGATGAGCTTCTGCTCGTCGGGCGACAAGGTGTCCCACCATTTCTTGGAGGCCATCACCACCCACGGCGTGTAGACGTGGCGCGTAATGGTCAGGTAGGGCTGCACTTCATAGAACTTGCTGCTCTGGATCGTGGTGATGGGATTTTCCTGGCCGTCCACCGTGCGGGTTTCCAGCGCGGTGAAGAGTTCCGAGAACGGCATCGGCACGGCATTGGCGCCCAGCGTGTTGAAGACGCCCAGCGCGATCTGGTTCTGCATGACGCGCAGCTTGATCCCTTCCAGATCCTCGGCGCGCGTGATCGGGCGCTTGGAATTGGTCATGTTGCGAAAGCCGTTTTCCCAGTAGACCAGGCCGACCAGCCCCTTGGCTTCGAGCTTTTTCAGGAGGTCCTGGCCGAGCTGCCCGTCCAGCACCGCGTCGGCTTCTTTTTCGCTGTTGAACAGAAACGGCAGGTCGAACACGCCAAACTCCTTGACCATGCCGGCCAGGGGGGCGGTCGAACCCACCATCATTTCCTGCGCGCCGCCCACCAGCGCGCTCTGCATCTGCTCATCGGAGCCCAGGTTGGCCGATCCGAAGGTCCTCATCTTGAGCTTGCCGCCGCTCGCTTTTTCGAGTTCCTGCGCCAAGTAGCGGGCCGCGCGGCCCTGCACGCTTTCCTCGTTCAGCCCGTAGCCGAAGCGGATGAGGCGCGGTTTGACGTCCGCGGCCGCGGCCACGCCGGCGACGGTGCAGGACAGCACCGTGGCCAGGACAAGAATGCGGGTCTTGAAATGCTTGATCATGGTGTTCCTCCTTGGGGTTTCTGGTGCCGCTAGTGCAGCCAGCGTGCGGGTACGGTGATCAGTTCGGGAAAGATCACCAGCAGGATCAACAGCAGGGTGTAGGCCACGACGTAGCGCCACACCCCTTTGCAGATGGTTTCCATATTGATGCGGGCGACGCCGCAGACGACGTTGAGCACCGTGCCCACTGGGGGCGTCAGCAGGCCGACGCTGCCGACCATGACGAACATGACGCCGAAGTACACGGGGTCGATGCCAGCCTTGGTGACCACGGGCATCAGCACGGGACCGAGGATCAGGATGGTCGGGGTCAGGTCCATCACCGTGCCCACCAGCGTCAGCAGGATCAGCAGCGCGAACATCAGCAGCTTGGGCTGGTCCATGACGGGCTCGAGCAGCGCGATCAGATCCTGCGGCAAATCGGCCAGGGTGATCATGTACGACGAGACCATGGCGGCGGCCACCAGAAACATGACCACGGCAGTGGTGCGCGCGGCGTTGATGAAAAGGCGGCCCAGGTCGCGCAGCCCGATCTCCCGATAGACGAAAAGGCTGACCAGAAGCGCATACACGGCCGCGACGACGGCGGCTTCCGTCGGCGTGAAGATGCCGCCCCGCAGGCCGCCAATGATGATGACCGGCAGCATGAGCGCCCAGAGGGAGCCGCGCAGCGCCTTCCAGCGATTGCTCCAGGGCTCGCGTGGCGAAGGCGTGATGCTGCCGTGCTTGCGCGCCACCCAGGTCCAGATGGTCACCAGCGTCAGGCCCATCATCAGGCCCGGCGCAATGCCGGCGAAGAACAGCTTGGTGATCGACACGTTGGTGGCGACCCCGAAAATAATGAATGAGATCGACGGCGGGATGATCGGTGCGATGATGCCGCCGGCCGCGATCAGGCCCGACGCCTGGCCGGCGTCATAGCCCTTGTCGCGCAGCATGGGGATCAGCAGCGAGCCCAATGCCGCCGCGTCGGCCACGGCCGACCCCGACAACGAGGCGAGCAATACGCTGGCGAAGATGGCCACATAGCCCAGGCCGCCCTGGATGTGGCCCACGAAGGTGTTGGCCAGGTGAACGATGCGGCGCGAAATGCCGCCGGCGTTCATGACTTCGCCGGCCAGCATGAAGAGCGGCACCGCCATCAGCGTGAAGCTGTTGGCGCCCGACAACATGTTCTGGGCAAGGAGCTGGGTGTCGAAGAAATCCAGCTGGAACATCATGACGATCGCACTGATGATCAACGCGAACGCGATCGGCATGCCCAGGCCGATCAGCCCCAGCAGCACAACGAGGAAAATGGTCAGGATCATTGCAGGTATCCGGGCGGATGGTTGGAGGCGCGCGGGGAGGGCCGGGTCAGACGGCCGGGTCTTCCGGGCTGGACTCGGCCGGCAGCGGGCCGCCCGCGATCACGCGGACCAGATCGATGAGCGTCAGGATGCCCATGGCCACGGCGGCGTAAAGCCCGGCCGCGCTGAATACCGCTACGGGCATGCCGGTGACGGGCAGCACGGTGTCCAGGCCAATGGCGGTCTGGACCCAGCTTCCCTCGGCCATCAGCCACAGCACCCACAGGATCAGCAACTGGCAGGCGATGTGCGTCACCCGGCGGGCGGCCGGGCCGAAGCGTTCCACCAGCATGGTCACGCCGATGTGCTGGTGTTCCCGCAGCGCGATCACCGCACCCAGGAAAATCATCCAGACGAAGGCCAGGCGGGAGATCTCGTCGGAGACGTTGATGCCGGAGTTAAAGAGATAGCGCAGCGCCACGTTGCCGAACAGCAGCACGACCATGGCGCTCAGACAGACGACCATCAGCCAGGTCTGCAGCGCAAAGCACCAGTCCGCGGCGCGGGATAGCGACGAACGGCCGGGACGCGTGGGTCCCGGCCGCCCCGAGGGGGAAGCTTGCATGTTTGTCTCCTTCCGTTTCCCGGAATTTTCTGGATTATGCTGGCAGGAATGTTAGCGCTAACATTTTCGCTTTGGCAACCCCTAATTTTTGCGTCAGACTACGCGCTTCCCACCCATCGCGAGGGTCCATGTCCGTCCGTAAACCCCGAAGCTCGCGCGCCGGCCGCGTCACCATGCAGGATGTCGCGCGCCGCGTGGGTGTCAGCGCGATCACGGTGTCGCGCGCCTTGCGCACACCGGACAAGGTGGCCGAAGACCTGCGCCAGCACATCGCCCGGGTCTGCCAGGAACTGGGCTACGTTCCGAACCACGCGGCCAGCGCGCTCGCCTCGGCGCGGTCGCAGACCATCGTGGTGCTCATCCCATCGCTGAGCAACGTGGTGTTCGTGGACATCATCACGGGCATCAAAGAGGTGCTGGACACGCACGGCTACCACATGCTGATCGGCGTGACCGGCTACTCGCCCGACGAGGAAGAGGCCCTGCTGCGCAAGTACCTGCAGCATTCGCCCGACGGGGTGGTTCTGACGGGCATCGACCACAATCCGGGCGTCTGGGAGCTGCTGCGCGCCCAGGCGATTCCGACCGTGCACACGATCGAGACGCTGGATGGCGCCGAGGACATGAGCGTCGGGTTCTCGCAGTTCGACTCGGGCTACGCCGCCGGCCGCCACCTGGTCGAGCGCGGCTATCGCCGCATCGGCATCGTCGGCGCGCAACTGGACCCGCGCTCGCTGCGCCGTTGCGAGGGTTGCCGCCAGGCGCTGCGCGACGCCGGCCTGTACGACGCAACGCTGGAGATCATGACGCCGGAAAAGTCCTCCATCAGCCTGGGGGCGGCATTGATGGAAGACCTGCACACGCGCCATCCCGATTGCGACGCCGTGTTCTTCTGCAACGACGACCTGGCGCAGGGCGCGGTGTTCCAGTGCGGCCGCCAGGGGCTGCGCGTGCCCGAACAGATGGCGATCATCGGTTTCCACGACCTCGCGGGCACGGCCTGGACCACGCCGCCGCTGTCCACCATCGCGACTCCGCGCTACCGGATCGGCCTGTCGGCCGCGCAATTGCTGATGCGGCATCTGGCGGGAGAGACGGTGCTGGAACGGCACGTGGACCTGGGCTTCACGCTGGTCCAGCGCGAAACGAGCTGAGCCCGGCGGTCGGGCTCGAGGGCGCGTCACCCCGCCCGGCGCAGCGCCAGGAACACCCCCGATGCCATGATCAGCCCCATGCCCGCCAACGCCAGCGCGTCGGGCGGGCGCTGGAACCAGAACGTGCTGAAGCCCACGGCCAGCAGAAGCTGGAAATAATTCAGCGGGGCAAGCGTCGCGGCCGATACGCGCTGGAAGGCGGCGATCAGCAGGATCTGCGCCAGTCCGCTGCAGGCGCCCAGTGCGATGATGATGGCCGTGTCGGCCGGTCCGGGCCACGGATCGGGCAGGAAGAACGGCGCCGGCAGCGCGGTCACGATCAGGCAGATGAAGGCCGTGTACGCATATTGCACCGGCCCGGGCACCTTGTTGGACAGCTTGCGCGTCAGTACCTGGAAGATGGCGTAGCTGACGGCCGACACGGCCATCAGCAGCGTCCCCAGCAGCGGCAGGTCGGCGCCCGGCCGCACGATCAGCAGCATGCCGGCAAAGCCGGCGGCGACGGCGCCCCATTGCGCCGGGCGCACGCGTTCGCCCAACAGCCACGGCGACAGCGCGACCATGAGGAGCGGGGCCGTGAAATAGATGGCGGTGGCTTCGGACAGCGGCATCCAGATCAGGGCCGTCATGAAGCAGGTGGCCACGGTGGCTAGCATGACGCCGCGCAGCACCAGCAGCGGCTTTTCCGGCGCGTCGCGCAGGCGCAGGCCGCGCCCATGGCGCCACAGCATTGCGATCGCCAGCGTCACCACCGCCAGGTAGCGCATCACGTTCAGGAAGGGCGCCGGATAGCGCTCCAGCATCTGCTTGGCCCCCGCGTCGAAGGTGGCAAAGGCCACCAGCGCCGCGAAGAACAGCAGAATGCCGGTCTGGCGCGTGGTGCTGCGGGCGGGCAGCGAGCCGGGCAGGGCGCTCATGCGGCGGGCGCGCGGTCAGGCGCCGCCACGGCCGTAACCCTGGAGAAACGCATCCAGCGCCGGCCCGATCGCTTCGACCATGTAGCCGCCTTCCTGTACCACCACGGTCGGCACGCGCAGGCTGGCGACACGCGCGCCGATGTCGAGATAGGCGTCGATGTCCAGCTTGAGCACGCTGATGGGATCGTCCTTGTAGGTGTCGAATCCCAGCGCCAGCACCAGCGCCTGCGGCGCGTAGCCCGCCAGCGCGTCCAGGGCGGTGTCCAGCGCCCGGAGGAATTCGGGGTTGCCGCTGCCATGCGCAAGCGGCAGGTTCATGTTGAATCCTTCGCCCGCGCCATGCCCGCGTTCGTGCGCGTAGCCGGTGTAGAAGGGGTAGTAGCCCGCCGGGTCGGCGTGCAGCGATACCGTCATCACGTCCGCGCGCTGGTAGAAAATGTTCTGCGTGCCGTCGCCGTGATGCGCGTCCACGTCCAGCACCGCTACTTTCGACCACGTCTGCAGCAGCCGGCTGGCCGCGGTGGCGCTGCTGTTCAGGTAGCAGAAGCCGCCGGCACGGTCGCGGTGGGCGTGGTGGCCCGACGGCCGGCACAGCGCGTACGCCACGCTGCCCGCGCCCGCGACGTGGTCCGCCGCCGCCACCGCGCTATGGGTGGACCGAAGGGCCGACCGCCAGGTCTGCGGCCCGATGGGGCAGGACAGGTCGCTCAGGTAGTAGCCGGTCTGCGCCACGATGGACGGGGATGGGCAGGGGCCTCGCCCAGCCTGGTCGATACGCCCGTTGTAATAGGGCGAGAGGTTGGGCAGCACCTCCGGACCCGGATCGACGCCGGGCGCCTTCAAGGCCTGCCAGCGCGCATAGGCGGTTTCCAGGTAGTCCAGGTAATCCGTGCTGTGGACATGCTCGAGCGGCTTGCGGCCGTAGTCGGCGGGCGCTTCGACCGGAATGCCCCGGGCCGCCAGCGCGCCTTGCAGGCTTTCCGCGCGGGACGGCAGGTCGGTCGGCGCGGTAATGCGCCCCAGCCGCATGAACTGGCGGGGGGAATGGAGCAACTGTTCTTCGGAGAAAAACGCCTTCATGGATATCCTCGTAGCGGCCGTCGCGGTGGGAGCCGGATGCGCGGGCTCAGGCCCGCTTGAGTTCGATTTCGACGAACACGAATTCCGTGTCGCTCGGGTTGATGACGTTGTGCTCGACGCCCACCGGCCGGTAGTACGCCACGCCGGTGGTGAGCTGGCTGGTGACCTGGCCGTTGGGGGTGTCCAGCAGCAGGGGGCCGGTGGTTTGCGGCACGACCACGTAGTTCATGCCGTGGCGGTGCCAGCCCGTCTCTCCGCCTGGGGGAAAGCGCCACTCGGTGACGGTGACCAGCTCGTTGTCGATCTGCACGGTGGGAACGGCGGCGGGGCGTTGCATGGAAGTTCTCCTGGTAGTCGGTGAATGGTTGCTGCCGGGTCAGGCGGCTTGCGCCTTGGTGGGGTCCCAGTGCTGGCCCGGCACGGCGGCGATCAACTGGCGCGTGTAGGCGTGCTGCGGGTTGTCGAAGATCTGCGCGGGCGATCCGTACTCCACGACCTTGCCCCGGTGCATGACCAGCACCGAATTGCAGATCTGCGCCGCCACGCGCAGGTCATGGGTGATGAACACCAGCGCGATCTTCAGCCGCTGCTGCAGGTCGTGCAGCAGTTGCAGCACCTGCGCCTGCACCGAGACGTCCAGCGCCGACACCGATTCGTCGGCGACCAACACCTTGGGCTCCAGCGCCAGGGCGCGCGCGATGCCGATGCGCTGGCGCTGGCCGCCCGAAAACTGGTTCGGGTAGCGGTCGAAGGCGGACGGGTCCAGGCCCACCAGCGACAGCAGCTCGCGCACCCGGGCCTCGGCTTGCGCGCGGGGTACCCCGTTGGCAACGGGGCCGTCGCTGATGATGCGGCCCACGGTGTGGCGGGGGTTGAGCGAGGCGAACGGGTCCTGGAAGATCATCTGGATCTGATGCCGCATCGGCCGAAAGCGCGATTCGGACAGGGCGGCGATGTCCTGGCCGTCAAAGAGCAGCTGGCCGGCGTTGATGCCCACCAGCTTCAGCAGGCATTTGCCTATGGTGGACTTGCCCGATCCGGATTCGCCCACGATGCCCAGCGTCTCGCCGCGCCGCACGGCAAAGCTCACGCCGTCCACCGCATGTACCTCGCGCTTGCCGCCCAGCCAGCCGTGGCCGATCACGTAGGTCTTCTTCAGGTCCTTGACTTCCAGCACCGGCCGGTCGTTGGCGCTTTCGGCGCGTTCCTCGCCGCGGCGGTGCGGCACCGCCGCGATCAGGCGCTGGGTGTAAGGGTGGCGGGGCCGGTTGAGCACCTCGCTGGCGGGGCCTTGCTCGACCAGCACGCCCTTTTCCATGACCGCGACGCGGTGGGCGATCTCGGCCACCACCCCGAAGTCGTGGGTGACGAACATCACGCCCATGCCTTTTTCTTTCTGGATGCGCGCGATCAGCGCCAGGATCTGCGCCTGCGTGGTGACGTCCAGCGCGGTCGTGGGCTCGTCGGCGATCAGGAGCGCCGGCTCCAGCGCCAGCGCCATGGCGATCATGACCCGCTGCCGCTGGCCGCCGGACAGCCGGAACGGATACACGTGATACAGCGTGGCCGGATCGGGCAGCCCCACGAATTCAAGCAGTTCCAGCGTGCGTTTCAGGCGCGCCGCGCCCGGATAGGCGTCGTGCACGCGCATCACCTCGCTGATCTGCTCGCCGACGGTCATCAGCGGGTTCAGGGCCGACAGGGGCTCCTGGAAGATCATCGCCATGTCCTTGCCGCGCATGGCCTGCAGGGCGGGCTCGTCGAGCCGCAGCAGGTCCTGGCCGCGGAACAGGATGCGGCCCTGCTGCGGCGTCAGGTAGTCGGGCAGCAGTCCCATGATGGCGTTGGCGCTCATGGACTTGCCCGAGCCGGATTCGCCGACGATGCACAGGATCTCGCCGGCGCGGATGTCGTACGACACGTCCTGCACGGCGTAGGGGCGGTCGCCGCCCCGGGGCAGCGCGATGGTCAGGTTTTGGATGGACAGCAGCGGCGCGGTTTCTGGATTTGTACTCATGCCGGTCTCCTATTCGCCGCGCTTGCGCAGTTGCGGGTTGAGGGCATCGTTCAGGCCTTCCCCGATCAGGTTGATGGCCAGCACGGTCAGCAGGATGGCCACGCCGGGCCACACGCTCATCCACCACGCCTCGCGGATCATGGTGCGCGCCGCGCCGATCATGAAACCCCAGCTCATCAGGTTGCGGTCGCCCAGTCCCAAAAAGGACAGCGACGATTCCGTCAGGATGGCGGTCGCCACCATGAACGAGGCCGACACGATGATGGGCGACATGGCGTTGGGCAGGATCTGCGTCCCCACGATGCGCGCGGGCGTCTGTCCGATCACGATCGCCGCCTGCACGAATTCGCGCTGCTTGAGCGTCATGAACTCCGAGCGGACCAGCCGCGCCGCGGGCGGCCAGGACACGACCGCGATCGCGCCCATGATCGAATACACCGACGGGCTCAGGATGGCGACCAGCACGACCGCCATCGCCAATTGCGGAATGGTCTGGAAGAACTCGGTGAAGCGCATCAGCGCGTCGTCCACGCGGCCGCCGCAATAGCCGGCCACCGATCCGACCAGAATGCCGAACAGCAGCGCCACGGCGGTCGACAGCAGGCCCACCATCAGGGACACCCGCGCGCCCCAGACCAGGCCGGCGGTGATGTCGCGGCCCAGCATGTCGGTGCCGAACGGATAGTCCGCGTTGGTGAAGGGCGGGATGAGCGGGTCGGCCACCATCATCCAGGGCGACTCTTCGTAGAGCAGGGGCGCCGCCAGGGCCACGGCCACCACGATCAGCATGATGACCAGGCCGGCCACCGCTCCGTAGTTGCGCAGGTAACGTCGGGCAAATGACTTCATGCGGAGGCTCCTTGCTGCGCGCCCGCGCCGATGCGCGGATCGATCAGGCGGTAAAGCACGTCGGTCAGCAGGTTGAACACCACGACCATGATGGAGGTGACCAGGAAGATCCCCAGCAAGAGCTGGTAGTCCCGTTGCAGCAGGGCGTCGAACATCAGGCGTCCGATGCCGGGCCACGCGAACACGGTTTCCGTCAGGACCGCGCCGCCCGCCATCTGCCCGAGCTGGATGCCCGCGAACGTAATCACCGGCAGCAGCGCGTTGCGCAGCACGTGCGCGCGGATCACGCGGCTGGGGCTCACGCCCTTGGCGCGCGCCGTCTTCACGAAATCCATGCCGATCACTTCCAGCATCGACGCGCGGGTCAGCCGCACATAGACCGCCATGAAAAAGCAGCCCAGCGTCACGGTGGGCAGGACCAGGTGCTGCGCAATGTCGACCGCGCGCGCCCAGCCCGTCAGGTTCGCGCCCACGGTTTCCATGCCAAACGCGGGCAGCCAGCCCAGCACCACCGAGAACAGCAGGATGCCCATCAGCGACAGCCAGAACAGCGGCGTGGCGTACAGCAGCAGCGCGCCGGTCATCACCGAGCTGTCGATCCAGCGGCGCTTGTTGCGGTAGCGTGCCTTGGCGGCCACGACGCCCAGCAGCACGCCCAGCACGATGGAGAAGACAAAGGCGCAGGACATGAGCAGGAACGTGGCCGGCAGGCGTTCGACGATCAGGTCCAGCACCGGCACATGGTTGCGGTAGGAAAACCCCAGGTCGAGCTGGACCACGCCCTTCAGGTAGAGAAACAGCTGCGTCAGGACCGGCTTGTCCAGGCCGAAGGCCACGCGCAACTGCTCTACATAGGCCGCGTCGCCCGCGCCGGCCTGGCCCGCCAGCACGGCGGCGGGATCGCCGGGCGCGAGCCGGATCAGGAAAAAGTTGATGATCACCACGCCCAGCACGACCACCAGGGCCTTGCCGATGCGGGACAACAGGAAAGACAGGAATCTCATGCTTCGGATCCTTTCAGGACGGGCGCGCCAGCGACAAGCATGCCCGTCGCGCGGCCAGGCTCCACCGCCGCGGGAAGCCCCGCGGCGGCGGCTCGGGGGCGCTTACTTCTTTTCGATGTAGACGTCGTCGAACGAGTCATTCAGGCCGATGGCGGTCTTCACCAGGTTCTTCACGTTGGCGCGATACAGGGTGGGAAATTCCATATCCACCAGGAAGCCGTTGGCGACCTCGTTGACCAGCGTCGTCTGGATCTTGGTGTAGAGCGCCTGGCGCTTGGCCGGGTCGACCTCGGAAGCGGCGGCCTCCCACAGCTTGTCGGTCTCGGGGTTGCTGTAGCCCTGCACGTTGGCAAAGGGCGAGCCCTTGACGATGTTCGACGAGACATACAGCCGCTGCACGCCCAGCGCGGGATCGCCGTATTGGTAGATGAAGCTGGTCGTCAGGTCGAAGTCCCAATTGCCGGTGCGGCTGGCCCAGCCGCCCGCATCGGTGGACTCCACATTCACCTTGAAGCCAAGCTGCTCCAGCGCCTGTTTGGTGTATTCGCCCAGGCGGTCCCAGGTGGAGCCGTACGGAAAGCTCAACTGGCGGATCGTGTAGTCGCCCGGCTTGATACCGGATTCCTTGATCAGCGCGCGCGCCTTCTTCATGTCGAACGGCATCGGCGGCATGTTCTTGTCATAGAACATCTCCGTGGTCACGAAGGGGCTCGTCGAGACCTTGCCCAGGCCGAAGAAGATGTTGTTGACCACCATGTTGCGGTTCATCGCCGCCATGACGGCCTGGCGCACCTTCAGGTTGTCGAAGGGCGGCTTGCGCATGTTGAAGATCAGGTAGGCCTGCGGCGAGAACATCTCCCAGCCGGCGGTGGTGTATTCCACATTGGGCAGGCCGCGCAGGCGCTTGATGTCGACGTTGTCCACATCGCCACCGCGCAGCACATCGACGCTGCCGCGTTCGAAGGCCACGGCGCGCGAGGCCGAATCGGGAATCACGTTGAACACCAGTTCGTCCAGGTAGGGCTTGCCGGGCTTCCAGTAGTCGGGGTTGCGCGCCAGCTTGATGTATTCGCCGCGCTTCCATTCCTTGAACACGAAGGGGCCGGTGCCCACGGGCTTCTGGTTGGCCGGATTGGTCATGTAGTCGGTGCCCGCATACAGATGCTTGGGCATCATCGGGGCAAAGCCCGGCTCGAACATCAGCATGAACGCCGGGAACGGCGTCTTCAGCTTGATGACCACCGTCTTGGCGTCGGGCGCCTGCACCGACTCCACGAACTTGTTCAGGATGACGCGGGCGCGCGCATGGGTCTTGGGCAGCATTTCCGACAGCGAGAACACGACGTCCTCGGACGTAAAGGGCTTGCCGTCATGCCACTTCACGTTGTCCTGCAGATGGAAGGTATACGTCAGCCCGTCCGCGGCGGCTTCCCAGGACTTGGCCAGGCCGGGCTGCGGCTTGAGGTCGGTGGAGTAGGTCAGCAGGCTCTCGTAGATCTTGCCCGCGACGAACTGCGTCGGCCCCTGCTGATTGATGGCCGTGACGATTACCGGCGGTTCCGGCTGGACGATCATGTTCAGCGTGCCGCCCTTGGTCTGGGCCAATGCCTGCGTGGCGGGGAGCGCGGCCGCAAGGACCAGTGCGCCGATGCTTAGGGAAAACCATTTTTTCGATTTCACTGCGAGCCTCCGGGCTGGAAAGGGTCTGACAGGCGGCCGCTCGGGCGCGGCGGATGCCGTGCCGAATCAAGCAAACCTCATGCCACCTGCGCTTCTCGGGTACTGCGGGTGGAGCTGCTGCAACAATGCTTCTTTCAGGTGCTGGATACATGCTGGACAAGGCGCCGCGCACCAAAGCGGCGAATTCAGCGGTGCGGGGAGAGGGCGGCGGGCCCGCTGCCGCGGCGCCCCAGGCGGGCGCCGGGCGGCGCCGCGCTGGGTGCGCGGATGGCCAAGGCGACAGGCGGCGCCCGGTCGGGGCAAGGCCCCCGGGCTTCGATGGCGGCAACGGTGCGGTGAGTGTCCGGCTGCAAGTTTTTTCCCCTTTGCATTTTTGTTGGACAAATCAGGCGTGCTGGCTACGGCTTGGTCGGTCTATCCCGGCGTTCCATCCGTGAGTTCCGTAAAGGCGTGCTATCCGGAGGGTTCATCGGGCTGGCCCTGCGGCGGCGGTGTGGGTATGGGTATGGGTGTGGGCATGGCGATGGTCCGCGTCATGGGCGCGCGTGCGCGCCGTTGGCCCGCGCCACCATGGCGTCGAGCAACACATTGCAGCCGGCCTCCAGGTGGTCCGGCCGGGCATCCTCGATTTCGTTGTGGCTGACGCCGTCCTTGCAGGGCACGAAGATCATCGCCGTGGGTGCGACGGCGGCCATGTAGACGGCATCGTGTCCGGCGCCGGTGACGATGTTCATGGCGGGCAGGCCGCGGTCCGCGGCGCCCTTGCGCACCTTGTCGACCAGATCGTGGTCGAACGGCGTCGGCGGGAAATACTGCACGTCCTTCACGTCGACGCGTACGCCGTGGGCAACCGCGATGTCGTCGCACACGCGCCGCCATTCCCGGTCCATGCGTTCCAGCGTGGCTTCGTCCTCATGGCGCAGGTCCGTGGTGAATCGGACCTGCCCGGGAATCACATTGCGCGAGCCCGGATGCGCATGAATCTCTCCCACGGTGCCGCGCCCATGGGGCTGGTGGGTATTCGCGATGTTCACGACGGCCTGCAGCAGGAAGCTCGTGGCGAACAGGGCGTCGCGCCGGATCGCCATGGGCGTCGGGCCGGCATGCATTTCCATGCCCGTCACCGTAACGTCGTACCAACGCAGGCCGAGCGACCCGGTCACCACGCCGATGGTCTTTTCCTCGTGCTCGAGGATCGGGCCTTGTTCGATATGCGCCTCGAAATAGGCGTCCACCGGGCGCCCGCCCACGGGGTCGGTGCCCGCGTAGCCGATGGCCTGGAGTTCGTCGCGCACACTGATGCCCTGCGCGTCCCGGGCGGACAGGGCGGTTTCAAGCGGGAATTTCCCGGCAAAGACGCCCGAGCCCATCATGACGGGCACGAAGCGCGAACCTTCTTCGTTGGTCCAGATGGCCACTTCCAGCGGCGCTTCGGTCTGCACGCCCGCGTCATTGAGCGTGCGCATGACCTCAAGCCCGGCCAGCACCCCATAGCAGCCATCGAACTTGCCGCCGGTGGGCTGGGTGTCGATGTGGCTGCCCGTCATGACCGGCGGCAGGCTGTCATTGCGCCCGGCGCGCCGGGCGAAGATGTTGCCGACCTGGTCCACGCGCACCGTCAGTCCGGCGTCGCGCATCCAGCCGGTGACCAGGTCGCGGCCCTGTCCGTCCAGCGCGGTCAGGGCCAGGCGGCAGTTGCCGCCCTTGGGGGTGGCGCCGATCCGCGCCAGGTCCATCAAGGACTGCCACAGCCGATTGCCGTCGATGGACAGGGGGGGAGTCGTCATAGGTCGCCTCGGTGATGGGAAAGGTCGGCAAAGTCCTCGCGCAACCGCGCCAGGATGCCAAGCAGGTGCGCGTGCATCGCATGGCGCGCGCGGATGGGGTCGCGCGCCACGATGGCGGCCAGGATGCGCTGGTGTTCGGCGTGGGCCACGGCCCACACCTTGGCGTCGACAAAGTAGTCCTGCATCCGGCGGTACACCGAGCTGGACTGCGTCAGGTTCCACAGATGGGCCACCGACGCGGCCAGCGCGGCGTTGCCGCATGCGGCCGCGATGGCGCTATGAAACTCCCGGTCGTGGCGTCCCGGCGCGTCGGTCAGCGACATGCCCTCGTGGGCCTCGCGGATCGCGGCAAGCTGGGCCGGCGTGGCGTGCTGCGCGGCCATGCCGGCGCATTCGGGTTCGATGATGAGACGGGCTTCCAGCAGGTCGAACGGGCCGATGTCGTCGGCGCTGTGCGCCGCGTCGGCGATCGGGCCGCCGCCGGGGGCCCCGGCGCTGCCTTCCTTGTCGGCGACGAACACGCCGGTGCCGACGCGGACCTCTACATAACCCTCGATCTCAAGCGCGATCAACGCTTCGCGGATCGACGCGCGGCTGACCTGCAACTGTTCGGCCAGGTCTCTTTCCGAAGGCAGCCGCCGACCCCGGGGGAAATCGCCAGCCCTGATCCGCCCGGCGATCTGGTCGGCGATCATGCGGTACAGGCGAGTGACTGCGACGGCTTGGAAGGTGCTCATCGGGCGGTCTGCACGAAACGTTGGTCTGGTGGTCAGGCCACCAATATAGGCACCTCGCTATTGAAATAAAAGGAAAAACCACACGTTTCAGGGAAAACGATGTGAGGGATACCACCGCTGTTCGTCTGGTGGTCAGGCCAGTTTGGACCTAATTTTGGGCGAGTAGAAGATGGGATAGGGGCGGCAGCACGTTGGCGGCGACGTGGGGGCCGACAGGCTGCCGGCGAAAGGGCACGGGCGATGGCCGGGCCGTCGCCGCCCGGCCAGGCGCGACATTACTGCGCGTCTTCGTCGGGGTCGGGGGTCTGGGTGAAGGCCCGTACCAGGCGGGCGATGCCGTCGAGCTCATCGTGCGCGCCCACCACCCACTCGGGCTTTTCAAACGGGCTGTCCGCCGGCGTCCTGTCCAGGTTGGCCTTCAGGTCGTCCAGCAGTTCCAGCGCCATGTCGGTGGCCTGGGGGCTGCTGCGGGTGGAGAGGGCGATGGCGATCGCCAGCGCCTGGCGCATGGCCAGCAGGCGGCCTTCCAGTTCGGTTTCCATTGTCGCGTCCTTGTTTTGCGGCTTGAATCGCCGCATTTTAGGGCCGCGCCGGGCTGGCCGCGCCTGGCCGGCCGCGCCGCATGGCCGCTTGCCCGGCGGCAGGACAGGCACCCGGGGTTTGCGCAAGATCAAGTCGCGGGCGTGCGCACAGGCGAATAATCCAGGCTATGCAAGCCGTCCTACGCCCACAACCTTCGGAATCGCCGGCGCCCGCCAACGCCGAGCCGTTTTTTCCCCCGCAACTGCTGGCCCGGTTGGATAAGAACGGCCCGCGGTACACCTCGTACCCGACGGCGGACCGGTATCACGCAGGCTTCGGGGACCAGGACTATCGCCTCGCGCTGCAGCAGCGGCGCGCCGCCAGTCCGGACGAGCCGCTGTCGCTGTACGTCCACGTCCCGTTCTGTGAATCCGTCTGCTATTACTGCGCCTGTAACAAGGTGGTGACGCGCCACCACGACCGGGCGGCGCGCTACCTCGATGCGTTGGCCCGGGAAATAGCCTTGCACGTGCGGGAACTGGGCTCGGGAGTGCCGGTGTCGCAAGTGCACTTCGGAGGGGGAACGCCGACGTTCCTGTCCGACGAAGAACTGGCCCGGCTGATGACGGACCTGCGCGGCGCTTTTCGCTTCGAGCCGGACGCCGAGATCTCCATCGAAGTCGATCCCCGCACGGCAACGCCCGAACGCCTGGCCTACCTGCAGACGCTGGGCTTCAACCGGCTCAGCTTCGGTGTGCAGGATTTTGACAAGCGGGTCCAGGTGGCGGTGCATCGTGTCCAGTCGTACGAGGACGTGGCCGCGTTGATGCGCAGCGCCCGTGCGCTGGGCTACGCCTCGGTCAACGTGGACCTGATCTACGGCCTGCCGCTGCAGACGACAGAATCGTTTGCCCGGACCATCGAGCAGGTCATCGCGCTGCGCCCGGACCGCATCGCGCTCTACGCCTACGCGCACCTGCCCGAGCGCTTCAAGCCCCAGCGCCGCATTCATGAAGCAGACCTTCCCGACCGCGCCACGCGCGTGGGACTGCTCAGTTCGGCCATCCAGGGTTTTCTGGCGCAGGGCTATACCTACATCGGGATGGACCATTTCGCGCTGAATACCGACGCGCTGGCGATCGCCAAGCAACGCGGCGAACTGCACCGCAACTTCCAGGGCTACAGCACGCAGCCCGACCGTGATCTCGTCGCGCTTGGCGTGTCGGCCATCGGACGCATCGGCAACACCTACAGCCAGAACGCCAAGGTGCTTGACGACTATTACGCGGCCATCGAAGGCGGCAAGTTCGCGGTCGAACGCGGTCTGGCGCTCAGTCCCGACGACCTGGTTCGCCGCGACGTCATCATGGACATCATGTGCCAGGGGCGCGTGGACTACGCCCGGGTCGAGGCGCGCCATGGACTGAAATTTGGCGACTACTTCAGCCGAGAGCTGTCGCAGATGGCCAGCCTGGCCGAACTCGGGCTGGTGAACCTGCATCTGGGCGAATTGCGAGTGACCGGCCTGGGCTGGTACTTCGTGCGCGCGGTGGCCATGGCGTTCGACGGCTACCTGCGCACCGCCGCCACGGGCGCCACCTACTCGCGCATCATCTGATTTCAGGTCCGCCAAGGCGCCGCTCCGCTCACTCGGCGAACTTGTCGCGCAGATAAAGCGCCAGCGACAGGTCGTCCGAGAGCTGCAGCTTGCGCATGGCCCGCCGCTTGTGGGTGCTGACGGTCTTCTTGCTGCGGACCAGCCGTTCGGCGATCTGCGTGACCGACAGCCCCTGCCGGATGTGGCGCAGGATCTCCACTTCGGACGTCGTCAGCAGCGCGTGCGGCGCAGGCGGAGGCGAACTGCGGATCTTGCCGTCCTGAACCGACAGGAACGGGGCCTTGGCGCCCACGACGCCGCGGATCATGTCCGGCAGCAGGATCATGCCTGACTGCTTGGCCAGGTAGCCATTGGCGCCCGCGCGATAGGCCGCGTACTCGGTCTCAAGCCGGTTGCCCGCCGAGAACGTGATGATCGCCATGTTGGGGTGGTAGCGCCGCACCCGGCGCAGGTAATTGACGCCGTCCCAAGGTTCCAGGGGCAGGTAGAAGTCGATCAGCGCCACGTCGCACGGCGCCTCCGCCAGCTTTTCCAGCAGCGCGCGCGATGAGGTCTCGCGATGCAGGACCTGAAAGCCCGGGCGGCTTTCCAGGAAGGCGCCGACACCCAGCGCCACCACGGGATGGTCGTCCAGGATGGCTACGCGTATGAGCGGGGGCGGCCGCGACAGCAGCAAATGGCGACGCGTGCCGGGGCCGTTTGCCGGCGTGTCCGGGCGTTCGTGGGGCGAGGGGCGGGGCGCCTGGCTTGCTGACTCTGAAACCGGATTCATCGTTGCTCCACGATCGGAAAATGGGTCGCCGGCAAGCCCGTGCGCAGGGTGGCGGGAGGGCGGCGCGGGTCCCAGCGGGTCCTTGAATTTCGTGGGCAGATTACGTTCTCGATGGGCGGTTCGGACGAGAGAGGGGGCAAAATCAGACCGATGCACCATCGGTCTGGCGGAAATTCGGGACACATATACCAGCGGGATCCAGAGAGGGTCGAAAAACGGCAAACGTGGCGTTATAAAGCCCGCTGCCAGACGATGCAGTCCCCTGGCTGTCCGCCGTCGCGTTTTCGCCACGAACGAGCCGCAAACGGTGCTACAATCGGCAACGATCCATGCAGCTTTCAAGGCTGCATTTGTTTTGCTGTATGTGCTGAGCGCCGCCCGGCGGCGCCTTCCAACCGGTCCCAAAAGACATGTTTTTCCCGCCCGCACGAACTACGACCCGGAACTTTCGCCCTATGTCGCGTTAGTTTTTTCGTGCGTCGGGTTTCACCGTGTCAGGTCAGCGGTAGGACTCATCAAGACAATCAAATGAACGCGGCTTTGAAGCCGCGTTTTTCGTTTCTGTTTTTCGATTTTTCAGTTCCAAGAACCCCAGGAAGCACTCCCGATGGTACAGATCACATTGCCCGATGGTTCGCAGCGCCAATTTCCGGGGCCGGTAACGGTCGCCGAAGTGGCGCAATCGATCGGTACGGGCCTGGCGAAGGCGGCCTTGGGCGGCCGCGTGACGGTTGACGGCGCCGAATCCCGCCTCGTCGACACCAGTTTCCGCATCGAGGGCGACGCCCGCCTGGCCATCGTGACCGCCAAGGACGCCGATGGCCTGGATCTGATCCGCCATTCCACGGCGCACCTGCTGGCCTACGCGGTCAAGGAACTGTTCCCGGATGCGCAGGTCACCATCGGCCCCGTGATCGATAACGGCTTCTACTACGATTTCTCGTACAAGCGCCCCTTTACGCCCGAAGACCTGGCCGCCATCGAAAAGAAGATGGCCGAACTGGCCAAGAAGGACGAAGTCGTCACGCGCGAAGAATGGTCGCGCGACGACGCCGTCGAGTTCTTCAAGAGCATCGGCGAAAAGTACAAGGCGGAGATCATCGCGTCGATCCCCTCCAACGAGACGCTCAGCCTGTACCGTGAAGGCGACTTCATCGACCTGTGCCGCGGCCCGCACGTGCCGTCCACGGGCAAGCTCAAGGTCTTCAAGCTGATGAAGGTGGCCGGCGCCTACTGGCGCGGCGACAGCAAGAACGAGATGCTCCAGCGCATCTACGGCACCGCCTGGGCGACCAAGGAAGAGCAGGAAGCCTACCTGCACATGCTGGAAGAAGCCGAGCGCCGCGATCACCGCAAGATCGGCCGCGAACTCGACCTGTTCCACTTCCAGGACGAAGCGCCCGGCCTGATCTTCTGGCATCCCAAGGGTTGGACCCTGTGGCAGCAGGTCGAGCAGTACATGCGCAGCGTGTATCGCGACAACGGCTACCAGGAAGTCAAGGCGCCGCAGATCCTGGACATTTCGCTCTGGAAAAAGACCGGCCACTGGGACAACTATCGTGAAAACATGTTCACGACCGAGTCCGAAAACCGCGTCTATGGCCTGAAGCCGATGAACTGCCCGGGCCACGTGCAGATCTTCAACGCCGGCCTGCATTCCTACCGCGAGCTGCCCCTGCGCTACGGTGAATTCGGCCAATGCCATCGCAACGAACCCTCGGGCTCGCTGCACGGCATGATGCGCGTGCGCGGCTTTACCCAGGACGACGGCCACATCTTCTGTACCGAAGACCAGCTCCAGGACGAGTGCGCCGATTTCACGGCCCTGCTGCAAAAGGTCTACCGCGACTTCGGCTTCACCGAAGTCCTGTACAAGGTCGCCACGCGCCCTGAAAAGCGCATCGGCTCGGACGAGGTCTGGGATACGGCCGAATCCGCCCTGATGGAAAGCCTGCGCCGCACTGGCTGCGAGTTCGAAATTTCCCCGGGCGAGGGCGCGTTCTACGGTCCCAAGGTGGAATACACACTCAAGGATGCCATCGGCCGTCACTGGCAATGCGGTACGATCCAGGTGGATTTCTCCATGCCCGTGCGCCTGGGCGCCGAGTACGTGGACCAGAACGACCAGCGCCGTCCCCCGGTCATGCTGCACCGCGCGATCCTCGGTTCGCTCGAGCGTTTCATCGGCATGTTGATCGAAAACCACGCCGGCGCCATGCCGCCCTGGCTGGCTCCGGTGCAGGCCGTGGTGTGTTGCATTTCCGAACCTTCGGCCGATTACGCGGCCCAAATTACGCAAAGCCTGAAAAAACAAGGCTTTAGAGTAGAGTCCGATTTGCGCGGTGAAAAAATCACTCGTAAAATTCGGGAGCACAGCCTGCAAAAGGTGCCGTACATTCTTGTCGTCGGCGACAAGGAAAAACAAAACGGCACTGTCGCCGTACGTGGACTGGGCGGCCTGGACCTTGGCGCCATCGCTTACGACGACTTCGTCGCGCGGTTGGCCGAGGACGTGGCCACCCGCCGCGACGTCAATCAACCTGATAGCAGCGCTGCTTAACATTTCTAGGAGCTTTCAACATCGCCACTGAAAAAGCCAATCGCATCAACGGTGAAATCCGCGTCCCCGAGGTGCGCCTGATAGGTCTGGACGGAGAACAGCTGGGCATCGTCAAGATTGCCGAGGCATTCCGCCTTTCCGAGCAAAGCGACGTGGATCTGGTGGAAATCGCGCCGAACGCCGAGCCCCCGGTCTGCCGTTTGATGGACTACGGCAAGTTCAAGTACCAAGAGCAAAAGCGCCAAGCCGAAGCCCGTTCCAAGCAGAAGGTCATCCAGGTCAAGGAAGTGAAGTTCCGTCCGGCGACCGACGAGGGTGACTATCAGGTCAAGCTGCGCAACCTGCGCCGCTTCCTCGAGGAAGGCGACAAGGCCAAGGTGACGCTGCGTTTCCGTGGCCGCGAAATGGCTCACCAGGAACTCGGTATGCGAGTGCTTGAACGTGTGCGCGACGATCTGCTGGAACTTGCCCAGGTCGAAGCCATGCCCAAGCTCGAAGGCCGTCAGATGGTCATGGTGCTGGCGCCGAAGAAGAAGGCCGTGCCTGCGGGCAAGCCTGAATCGGCGGCCTGAGCGCCGGCCGTACCCGTTTAGGCAAGGCCCAGCCTTCCATTCCTGCAACCCGCCGTGTCCGTCTCGTGACCGGCGGGTTCGCTTATTGGGCGGCTCTGGGCTACGATGTCACAAAGCATAGCCGCCTTCCCGCGAGGGGAGGCGGCGTCCGTTCAGGGTGTCGCGATGCACGTTTTGTTCGTTTTGGATCCCTTGCCGCTGCTCAAAGCGTACAAGGACAGTTCTGTCGCCATGATGCGGGCCCTCGTGGCGCGCGGTCACACGCTCAGCGTGGCCATGCAGGGCGACCTCTATATCGAGGCGGGCATCGTCAAGGCGTCCACCACCCCGATCGAGCTGGTCGGGGATGCCGACCTGCACGGCAACGACTGGTGGCGCGAATCCGCCGCGCGGGATCTGCCGCTGGCCGATTTCGGCGCGGTCGTGATGCGCAAGGACCCGCCTTTCGACATGGAATACGTGTATTCCACGCACCTGCTCGAATACGCCGAAGCCCAGGGCGCGCGCGTGTTCAACGGGGGGGCGGCCATCCGCAACCACCCCGAAAAGCTGGCCATCACCGAGATCAGCGAGTTCGCCGCGCCCACGCTGGTGACGCGCAACATGGCCCGCCTGAAAGCTTTTCATGACAAGCACCAGGACGTCATCGTCAAGCCGCTGGACGGCATGGGCGGCACCGGCGTGTTCCGCCTGCAGCCCAAGGATCCCAACCTGAACGCCATCCTGGAAACGCTGACCGACAACGGCGCGCGCACCATCATGGCGCAGCGCTACATTCCCGACATCGTCAAGGGCGACAAGCGCATCCTGCTGATCGGCGGCGAACCTGTGCCGTATTCGCTTGCCCGCATCCCTCTGGCGGGCGAGACGCGCGGCAATCTGGCCGCCGGCGGCCGGGGCGTGGCGCAAGAGCTGTCCCCGCGCGACCGCGAGATCGCCGAGGCCGTGGCGCCCAAGCTGGCGGCCCGCGGCCTGCTGCTGGTCGGCCTGGACGTCATCGGCGACTACGTCACCGAGGTCAACGTCACCAGTCCCACCTGTTTCGTGGAAATCGCCGAACAGACCGGCTTCGACGTCGCCGGCATGTTCGTGCAGGCGCTGGAAAAGGCGGTGGCCGGTGCCGCCGCGCCCGGCGCCGCCGCAGCCTGATTCCCCGGAACCAACATGACAACGGGTATTGTGATCGTCGTGCATGCGCCCCTGGGCGCCGCCATGCGCGAGTGCGCGAGCCACGTCATGGGCAATCTGGACGGCATGCTCGCAATCCATGACATCCAGCCGGAAGACCTGCCGGACGACCTGGCGCCGGATGTCCTGAAAGACATCCTCGAACAGGACCATGGGGGCGGCGTGCTGGTGCTGACCGACCTGATCGGCGCCACGCCCGCCAATATTTCCAAGCGCGCCGTCGCCGATGCCCAGGCCCAGGGCATCCAGTGCTGTGTGCTGGCGGGGCTCAACACGCCGATGCTGCTGCGGGCGTTGACTTACCGCAACCTGCCGCTGGCCGAGACGCGCGAAAAGGCGCTCGCCGGCGGGGTGCAGGGCGTCTTGCGTGTAGACTGACGGGCGGAAAATTGCCCTATTATGTCGGCTATTATTTCTAGCCGAAGATCGGTTCGACGATTGGCTGCGATCAACACCGCGGCGTAGCCCGCGGTCATCCTCTTTCCTATGCCTAATACTGACATTGTCATCAGCAACAAACTGGGATTGCACGCTCGGGCCGCCGCCAAGCTGACGCAGCTTGCAAGCAAGTTCTCCAGCGAAATCTTCATCTCCCGGGGTGCGCAGCGTGTGAACGCCAAAAGCATCATGGGCGTCATGATGCTCGCAGCCGGGCTCGGCGTGACGGTCAAGCTGGAGGCTTCCGGCAGCGATGCCGAGCAGGCCCTTTCCGAAATCGAAACCTTGTTCGACAGCAAATTCGGTGAGCAGGAATAGAATGCCTTCTGAAGCAACCGGCCGGGGCCCCGCTTCGGCCGGTTCGTCCGCGTCCCCCTCCGACGCTCGCAACGGGGCTGGCTCTGCCAGCCCCGTTGTGTGTCTGTACGGAAAAGGCGTCGCCAAGGGATACGCCATCGGCCGCGCCGTCGTCATGGGCGCCGCCGCGCTGGAAGTCGCGCACTACCGCATCGCGCCGGAAGACGTGCCCGCCGAAAGCAGCCGCCTGACCCAAGCCCTGGCATCGGCGCAGCAGGAACTGCTGCAACTGGCCGACACGCTGCCGGCCGACGCGCCGCGCGAACTGGGTGCGATGCTCAATGTCCACAGCCTGTTGCTGGGCGACCCCCTGTTGGCCGAACAGACGCTTGCCCTGATCGCCGAGCGCCACTACAACGCCGAATGGGCGCTGACGACGCAGGGCCAGATCCTGGGGCAGCAGTTCGACGCCATGGAGGACGAATACCTGCGCGAGCGCGGGGCGGACGTGCGCCAGGTGATCGAACGTGTGCTGCATGTCCTGGCGGGCACCTCGGCCATCCTGCCCGACATGTCCCACATGGGCGGCGACGACGCCCTGGTCGTGGTGGCGCACGATATCTCTCCCGCGGACATGCTGCGTCTGCGCGGCGGCCGGTTCGCCGCCTTCGTCACCGACCTGGGCGGCCCGACCTCGCACACGGCGATCGTCGCGCGCAGCATGGGCGTGCCCGCGGTGGTCGCAATGGGCAATGTGCGCGAACTGGTCCGCGACGGCGACATGCTGATCATCGACGGTTCCGTCGGCGCGGTGGTGGTCAATCCATCGGACCGCATCCTCGAGGAATACCGCCGCCGGCAAGCCGTCTACGCGGACGAGCGCGCGGAGCTCAGCCTCTTGCGCGACGAGCCCTCCATCACCCTGGACGGGATCGACATCGTCCTGCATGCCAACATCGAGCTGCCGGACGAAGCCGCGATTGCGCTGGCGTCCGGCGCGCATGGCATCGGGCTCTTTCGCAGCGAATTCCTCTTCATGGGGCGGCCGGACCTGCCCGGCGAAGAAGAACAGTACGAGGCCTATGCCTCTGTCGTGAAGGTCATGGCCGGCCGGCCTGTCACGATCCGTACCCTGGACATCGGTTCGGACAAGACCCTGGACGGCGAGGCCACCGTCGCCACCAACCCCGCGCTGGGCCAGCGCGCCATCCGCTATTGCCTCGCGCGTCCGGAAATGTTCGCGACCCAGTTGCGGGCGATCCTGCGCGCCTCGGCCCACGGGCCGGTGCGGCTGCTGATCCCGATGATCTCCCATATGCATGAGGTCGTGGCCACCAAGGCCGCGATCGAGGCTGCCCGGCGCGAGCTCGATGCCCGGGGCCAGGCCTATGCGCCGCACATGGAAGTGGGCGCCATGGTCGAGGTTCCCGCGATCGCCATTGCGATCGAACCCTTCGCCCAGGCGCTGGACTTCCTGTCCATCGGCACCAACGACCTGATTCAATACACGCTCGCCATCGACCGGGGCGACCACGATGTGGCGGGGCTGTACGATCCGCTGCACCCCGCGGTCCTGCGCCTGGTGGCCAACACCATCAACGCCGGCGAACGTGCGGGCAAGCCGGTCGCCGTCTGCGGCGAAATGGCGGGCGACTCGCGCATGACGCGACTGCTGCTTGGACTGGGCCTGACCGAGTTCTCGATGCACCCCCAGCAGCTCCTGGACGTCAAACGCGAAATCCGCCGGGCGCATTCCAACGCGCTGCGCATCAAGGTGGCGGCGGCGCTGAATCGGGCGCTACCCGTCGACCTGGATGCCCTCGGTCCAGTCTGATTTTTTGCGGTGTAGCAAATAAAAAAGAGCCCTTCGTGATGAAGGGCTCTTTTCTTGATGCCTACCCCGCTGCGAGGCGCAGCGGGGTGTTGCAGCGATTAGCTGTGGTAGGCGGACTCGCCGTGGCTGGTGACGTCCAGGCCTTCGCGTTCCTGGTCTTCCGGCACGCGCAGGCCGCACAGGGCGTTGGCGATCTTGTACGCAATCCATGCCACCACGCCGGACCAGACGATGGTCAGCAGCACGCCTTCGAGCTGGACCCACACCTGGTGGGCGATCATGCCGGGTTCGGCCAGGCCGGGGCCGCCGAAGACCTGGGCATTGAACACGCCGGTCAGCAGGGCGCCGACAATGCCGCCCACGCCGTGGATGCCGAACACGTCCAGCGCATCGTCGGCGCGCAGCAGGCGCTTCAGGCCGTTCACGCCCCAGACGCAGACCACGCCGGCAATCACGCCGATGATCAAGGCGCCCACCGGGCCAACCAGGCCAGCGGCGGGAGTGATGCCGACCAGGCCGGCGATGGCGCCGGAAGCGGCACCCAGCATCGAGGGCTTGCCCTTGATGGCCCATTCCGTGAACAGCCAGGCCAGGACGGCGCCCGCGGTGGCGATCATCGTATTGAAGAAGGCCAGGGTGGAGTTTTCATTGGCGGCCAGCGCGGAGCCGGCGTTGAAGCCAAACCAGCCCACCCACAGCAGGGCAGCGCCCACGAAGGTCATCGGCAGGTTGTGCGGCTGCATGGCTTCGCGGCCATACCCCACGCGCTTGCCGACCACGTAGGCGCCCACCAGGCCGGCCACGCCGGCGTTGATGTGCACCACCGTGCCGCCTGCGAAGTCCAGCGCGCCCTGGGCGTTCAGCAGGCCCGGCGCGGTTTCGGAGGCGAACCACACCATGTGCGCAATGGGAACGTAGGCAAACGTGAACCAGATCACCGTGAACACCAGCACCGCCGAAAAGCGGGCGCGTTCGGCGAAGCTGCCGACGACCAGCGCGCACGTGATGCCGGCGAACGTGGCCTGGAACGAGGCGAACAGCAGCTCGGTCAGGCTATTCGACATGGCATACGTGCCGTCGGCCGGGTTGAACATGCCCGAGAAGAAGGCGCGCGACAGGCCGCCGAAGAAGGCATTGCCTTCCGTGAACGCGAGGGAATATCCATAGATGAACCAGAGGACCAGGCCCAGCACGAACGTGCACAACACTTGCAGCAGTACGGACAACACGTTCTTGCTGCGTACCAGGCCGCCATAGAACATCGCCAGACCGGGTACGGCCATCATCAATACAAGCAGGGTAGAGACGAGCAACCAGGAGATATCTGCTTTATCCATTTTCAGGCTCCATTGAGTCTTTATTTATTTACAGCGCAGCTTCGCCGGCTTCGCCAGTTCTGATACGGATCACTTGTTCAAGGGGGGCGGCGAAGATCTTGCCGTCGCCGATCTTGCCGGTGCGGGCGGCTTGTTCGATTGCCTCGATGACCTGATCGACCAGGTGATCGGGCACGGCGGCCTCGACTCGCAGCTTGGGCAGGAAGTCGACGGCGTATTCGGCGCCGCGATAGAGTTCGGTGTGGCCTTTCTGGCGGCCGAAGCCCTTGACCTCGGTGACGGTCAGGCCTTGGACCCCGATTCCGGACAGAGCCACCCGCACTTCGTCGAGCTTGAAGGGCTTGATGATGGCGATGATGAGTTTCATGGCATTTCCTCTCATGGTTGCACGCTACCTGGGTAAAGCAATATCCATGCCATGTCCGGGCGGGGCTGCAAGGCCCGTGAAGGCGCGGAAATTGTGCGCAAAAGCACCATAATGGTGCGTAATGCACGGCATGGTGGCCTCAGTTTGGTGCGCGGCCGGGCGAATGGGGTCATGCAACCGGATGTGTTTGGCAGGGCCGATTTGTAGCGATTTAATGCACACTCGGTCGGCGCGCTGGCCAGCCCGCGCCCCAGCCCGTGCACCGCCCGATGGTGCGTAGCCGGGCGCTGAGCGTTGCGGGCCGGGGCTTTCGGGCCAGGCGTGCGCGCGGCCGTCCTGCTGTTTGCGGGAAGGTGGAGCCTAAATTGGGGAGCGATCGTGATACGAGGGTTTACACGGGCCCGCTTGTTGCCTGCGCGGGGCTCGAGAAGAATCCAAATCAGGATGCGCATCGGACATAGGGACGATGCACGGCGCGGCCGGAGCGATCGGCGGCGCGGCTAGCGGTGTTGGTAGGGGGTTGCCGTCAGGCAGCCCGGTTTTCTCCTGTGCTTTGAAGGGCGGTCACCGCATGCGGCCCGCCCCTTTTTTTGGGCGAACACAAATGGGCGCACCTGAAACCCGTCATCCGACGCACTACACTTGAGGCATCGAGAACTCAGAGAGGCCCCGTATGAACAATCGCACCCAGTGGATGGAAGACCTTCAGAAGAACATCTCCGACCTGATCGCCCGCAGTCCGGCGGCGGACGTGGAGCGCAACGTCCGCGCCATGATGACGCAGGCATTTTCCAAGCTGGACCTGGTCACTCGCGAAGAGTTCGACGTCCAGGCCGACCTGCTTACCCGCACACGCGCTCGAGTTGATCAACTGGCGGCGCAGGTCCAGCAGATGGAAGAGCGCCTGTCTGGTTTGGACAAGGGGCCGGGCGCGGGTCTGGACAAGTAAACAAGTCAGCAAGGCTTCTCGCTGCCCGCCCGCAGGCGGTTCCGAGCGAGATGGTTTTGTCACGGCCGCCTGCGCGGCCGTTTGTGTTTTTGCGGATACTTGGCGGCCCCGCACCCCCAGGAGACCGCCATGACGCTTGCCGTACTCGCCAGCAGGGCCCTTTGCGGCATGCACGCCCACGCGGTCCGCGTCGAAACGCACCTGGGGCCCGGGTTGCCGGGATTCAATGTAGTGGGCCTGGCCGACACCGAGGTCCGCGAAAGCCGCGAGCGCGTGAGGGCAGCCATCCTCAGCAGCGGCTTCGAGTTTCCCGCCGGGCGCATCACCGTCAGCCTGTCGCCGGCGGACATGCCCAAAGAGTCCGGCCGCTTCGACCTGCCCATCGCGCTGGGACTGCTGCTCGCCTCCGGGCAACTGGCCGCTCCCCCCAGCGACGGCGCGCAACCTGCCGCGCCCGATCCCGCGCTGGCGCACCTGGTGCTTGCCGGCGAGCTCTCCCTGACCGGGGCGCTCGTGCCGGTCGCCGCGCCGCTGGTCATCGCGTTGAGCGTGGCGCGGGACGCGCCGGACGCCACGTTGATCCTGCCTGCCGGCAGCGCCGAGCAGGCGGCCTGGGTGCCCGGGTTGCGGGTGCTGTCGGCTCGCTGCCTGGCGGACGTGGCGGCGCATGCGGCGGGGGCCTGCCTGCTGCCCAATGCCGCTCCAAATCCCTGGCCGACCCCCGCGCCAGTGCCTTGCCTGTCGGACGTCCGCGGGCAGCCCGGTGCCCGGCGGGCGCTGGAGGTCGCGGCGGCGGGCGGCCACAGCCTCCTCATGCTGGGGCCGCCGGGGGCGGGCAAGAGCATGTTGGCCGCTCGCCTGCCGGGCCTGCTGCCCCCGCTTGATCGCAGCCAGGCGCTGGAAGCCGCCGCCGTGGCGGCGATGGCCGGATTGCCGGACACGCTCAGCGGGCAGCCGCCGTTCAGGGCACCGCATCATTCCACGTCGGTCGCGGCGCTGGTTGGCGGGGGCAGCCGGCCGCGCCCCGGCGAAATCAGCCTGGCCCACCACGGCGTGCTCTTCCTGGATGAACTGCCCGAGTTCAGTCGCCGTTCACTGGAGGCGCTGCGCGAACCGCTGGAGGCGGGCAGGGTGGTCATCGCACGGGCCCTGTACGCCGCGCAATTTCCGGCCCGGTTCCAGCTCGTCGCCGCCATGAATCCCTGCCCGTGCGGCTGGCGCGGACATCCGGTGCGCACATGCTCGTGCACGCCGGATCAGGTGGCGCGGTACGCGGGCAAGATCTCCGGTCCGCTGCTGGACCGCATCGACCTGCACGTGGTGTTGCCGCCTTCCGATCCGGTCTGGATGGCCGCACCGCCTGGCGAGCCTTCCGCCGCCGTCCGGGAGCGCGTAATACGTTGCCGCGACCGCCAGTACGCCCGCCAAGGCAAGGCCAACGCAGACCTCGCGGGGGCTGAGCTGGACGAGTTCTGCGTCCTGGCCCCCGATGCGCAGTCGCTGCTGCAGGAGGCCATGCGCCGCCTTGCGGGGTCCGGCCGGGTGCTGCACCGGGCACTTCGGGTCGCCCGCACGATCGCCGATCTGGACGGCCACGACATACTGGCGGCCAGCCACGTCGCCCAGGCGGTGCAATACCGGCGTCCCGGCGTATGATCGCTGCGGGCCGCGCGTCGCCCGGCTTCGCGGTGTGCTCCCGACTCGACAAAGCGCAGGAAATCACCATATAATCAAAGGCTTTCCCGGATCTGGGCCGCCTTTTTTGCCTGGCTCTGGGAAGAAACGCGTAAATGAACGCGGTGCAGTTGGCCGCAGCAATTTGCGCGTTACCTCCAGAAGTGGCAACAGGTCTACAAGTTTTGCCGCAGGAATGGTAGTAGCCCTTGAAAAGGTAACCCCTAAGGTAACCCTTGAAAGGGTAACCCCTGAAAAGGGGCCCCGTAGGCGTTAAGCCTTCAGGCTCGAACCCTTCCTCGTCAAGCACCTGGCGTCATGTAAATCAACAATGCGTGTTTTAGTTTAGGGAATCATCATGCCCAAGATGAAAACCAAGAAAAGCGCCTCGAAGCGCTTTAAGGTGCGCGGCAGCGGCTCCATCAAGCGTGGTCAGGCGTTCAAGCGTCACATCCTGACCAAGAAGACCACCAAGAACAAGCGCCAACTGCGCGGTTCGGCGGCGGTTCATGAAACCAACGTGGCCTCCGTCAAGGCCATGATGCCTTTCGCTTGATCTAAGGGAGATCTACTATGCCTCGCGTCAAACGCGGCGTTACCGCCCGCGCACGTCACAAGAAAGTCATTGCCGCCGCCAAGGGTTACCGTGGCCGCCGCGGTAATGTGTTCCGCATTGCCAAGCAAGCGGTCATGCGCGCTGGCCAATACGCCTACCGCGACCGCCGCAACAAGAAGCGCACGTTCCGCGCTCTCTGGATCACGCGTATCAACGCCGCCGTCCGTGAGCATGGCGTGAGCTACAGCGTGTTCATCGCTGGCCTGAAGAAGGCTTCGATCGAACTCGACCGCAAGGTCCTGGCCGATCTGGCCGTGCGCGACAAGGCCGGCTTTGCCGCCATCGTGCAGCAAGCCAAGGCTGCCTTGGCTGCCTGATCGCGCGCTTTAACTCATCGCGCATCGCTGCAAACGGGGCTGTAATGGCCCCGTTTGCGTTTTGAAGGCTGGATTTCATGACTCGATTGGTTGACGACCTGGTAGACCAGGCGCAAGAACGGTTCGCCGCGGCAACGGATGCCGCCGCGCTCGAGAACGCAAAAGCTCGTTTCCTGGGCAAGGAAGGCGCCCTGACGGTGCTGCTCAAGGGGCTGGGCAAGCTCGATCCCGAGCAGAAGCGAGAGGCGGGCGCTCGGATCAACCAGGCCAAGCAGAAGATCGAAGAGCTTCTGAACTCGCGCCGCGCCGCACTGGCGCAGGCGGAGCTGGATGCCCGTCTGGCATCCGAAACCATTGACGTCACCCTGCCGGGCCGTGGTCGCGCGCCGGGCGGCATCCATCCGGTGATCCGGACCTGGGAGCGCGTGGAAGAGATCTTCCGCTCCATTGGCTTCGACGTGGCCGACGGCCCCGAAGTGGAAAACGACTGGACCAATTTCACCGCATTGAACAACCCGCTGGATCATCCGGCGCGTTCCATGCAGGACACGTTCTACGTCGACATGAACGACGCGGACGGCCTGCCGCTGTTGCTGCGCACGCACACCAGCCCCATGCAGGTGCGCTACGCCCGCATGAACAAACCGCCCATCAAGGTCATCGCGCCCGGGCGCACCTATCGCGTCGACAGCGACGCCACGCACTCGCCCATGTTCCACCAGGTGGAAGGGCTCTGGATCGCCGAGGACATCTCGTTTGCCGACCTGAAGGGCGTGTACACCGATTTCCTGCGTTGCTTCTTTGAAAGCGACGACCTGGTCGTGCGTTTCCGGCCGTCGTTCTTCCCGTTCACGGAGCCATCCGCCGAGATCGACATGATGTTCACCTCGGGTCCCAATCGCGGCCGCTGGCTGGAAATCTCCGGATCCGGTCAGGTGCATCCGCAGGTCGTGCGCAACTTCGGGCTGGATCCCGAGCGCTACATCGGCTTTGCCTTCGGTTCCGGACTCGAGCGCCTGACGATGTTGCGCTACGGCGTCAACGATCTGCGCCAGTTCTACGAAGGCGATTTGCGCTTCCTGCGCCAGTTCAACGAATAACAGACGGCTGATCATGCAATTTCCCGAATCCTGGCTGCGTACGCTGGTCAATCCTCCGATCGCAACCGATGAACTCGCGCACCGGCTCACCATGGCCGGCCTGGAAGTCGAAGAGACCGCGCCCGCCGCACCGGCGTTCACGGGCGTGGTCGTGGCGCACATCGTCGAAATCGCCCCACACCCTGACGCCGACAAGCTGCGCGTCTGCCAGGTGGACGACGGCTCGGGCGAGCGCCTGCAGATCGTGTGCGGCGCGCCGAACGCCGCGGCCGGCCTCAAGGTGCCGCTCGCCCGCGTGGGCGCGGAACTGCCCGGCGGCATGAAGATCGGCGTTGCCAAGATGCGCGGCGTCCAGTCGTCCGGCATGCTGTGCTCGGCCCGCGAGCTGGGCCTGTCGCAGGACCATGCAGGCCTGCTGGAATTGCCGGAGGACATGGTTCCGGGCCAGTCCATCCGCGAAGCCCTGGACCTGGACGACACGCTCTTCACGCTCAAGCTCACGCCCAATCGCGCCGACTGCCTGTCGATCCTGGGCGTGGCGCGCGAAGTGGCCGCGTTGACCGGCGCGCCGCTGTCGGTTCCCACCGCGGCCGCCGTGCCCGTCACCCTGGATGAGCGCCTGCCCGTCAAGATCGAGGCCCCTGACCTCTGCGGCCGCTTTGGCGGCCGCGTCATCCGCGGCGTCAACGCCCGCGCCGCGACGCCCGAGTGGATGAAGACGCGCCTGGAGCGCGCCGGCCAACGCTCGCTGTCGGCGCTGGTGGATATCTCCAATTACGTGATGCTCGAACTGGGCCGCCCGTCGCACGTCTTCGATCTGGACAAGATCGGCGGCGACATCAGCGTGCGCTGGGCGCGCGAAGGCGAAACGCTCGAACTGCTCAACGGCCAGACCGTCACGCTGGACCCCAAGGTCGGCGTGGTCGTTGCAGGCGAGCAGGTCGAAAGCCTGGCCGGCATCATGGGCGGCGAAGCCACCTCCGTGACGCTGGACACGCAGAACATCTATCTCGAAGCCGCGTTCTGGTGGCCGCAAGCCATTGCCGGCCGCGCGCGCCGCTTCAAGTTCAGCTCGGAAGCCAGCCACCGCTTCGAGCGCGGCGTGGACTACGCCAGCATTCCCGAGCATCTGGAATTCATCACCCGCCTCATCGTCGACATTTGCGGCGGACAGGTGGGGCCCATCGACGATCAGATCGTCAATCTGCCCCAGCGTCCGCCGGTGCGCATGCGCCTGGCGCGCTGCCATCGCGTTCTGGGCGTGCCGGTCACGCGCGAACAGGTCGCCACGATCTTCGGCAGCCTGGGCCTGGAGTACGCGGTCGAGGGAGACGATTTCATCGTCAACCCGCCGTCGTACCGCTTCGATCTGGAAATCGAGGAAGACCTGATCGAAGAAGTGGCGCGCATCTACGGCTTCGAAAGCATCCCCGACGTGCCGCCCATGGCGCGCGCCAAGATGTTCTCGCAACCCGAGGTGCGCCGCGGCGCGCATGCGCTGCGTCGCCTGACTGCCGCGCAGGACTACCAGGAAGTCGTCAACTACAGCTTCGTGGAAGCGGATTGGGAACGCGACTACGCCGGCAACGACAATCCGGTGCGCCTGGTCAATCCCATCGCCAGCCATCTGTCGGTCATGCGTTCCAGCCTGATCGGCGGGCTGGTGGCCAATATCCGCCACAACGCCAACCGCAAGCAGTCGCGCGTGCGCCTGTTCGAGCTGGGCCGCGTGTTCATGCGCGACGCGTCGGCGCAGGATGGTCCGCTGGAAGTGGCGGGCGTGCGCCAGCCCATGAAGCTCGCAGGCGCGGCCTGGGGCCCGGCGGCTGAAGAGCAGTGGGGCGTGCCCACGCGCCAGGTGGACTTCTTTGACGTGAAGATGGACGTGGAATCGCTGTTCGGCGCCCGTGGCCGTCGCCTGCGTTTCGAAGCGGCTTCGCATCCGGCGCTGCACCCCGGTCGTGGCGCGCGCGTCATGCTGGACGGCAAGGAAGTCGGCTGGATCGGCGAACTCCATCCGCGCTGGGCGCAGCAGGCCGACCTGGCGCATGCGCCGGTGGTCTTCGAACTGGATGTGGAGGCGCTGTCGGAAGGCGAACTGCCGCAGGTGCGCGAACTCTCGCGCCAGCCCGTGGTGGTGCGCGATCTGGCGTTGTGGGTGGACGAACACGTGACGGTCCAATCCATGCTGGACACCGTTGCCGCAGCCGTCAAGGGCGATGCGCAACTGGCTGTCGTGCAGGATGCGCGCGTGTTCGACGTGTGGCGCGACAAGGCCCAGGGCAGCGAGCCCGTCGCCGAGAAAAGCCTTGCTTTCCGTTTCTGGCTACAGGACACTGAAGTCACATTGGACGAAGCCCGCGTGGCGGATTGCCTGGCGCGCATCAAGGATGCCTTGGTCGCTGCGCACGGCGCGCGCCAGCGTGCCTGAACCAAGGGGACCAGTATGCTTGCCGAGCAACGCACCCTCACCAAGGCCGAGCTGGCCGAACTGCTCTTCGAGCGGGTCGGCCTGAACAAGCGCGAGGCCAAGGACATCGTCGATACGTTCTTCGAGGAAATCCGCGACGCCCTGGCGCGCGGAGATTCCGTGAAGCTGTCGGGTTTTGGTAATTTCCAGGTGCGCGACAAACCGCCGCGCCCTGGCCGCAATCCGAAGACCGGAGAGACCATTCCCATCGCCGCGCGGCGCGTGGTTACGTTCCACGCCAGCCAGAAACTCAAGAGCGTGGTTGAGCAGGCGGTCCCCGCAGCGCCCGACGCCGCGGAGTGATACGCTTTGTCGGTAATTGTTATCGGCGCCCCACGTTTCGCGCGCATAAAATCCGCTTATGACACGTACTGAATCCACCGTTACCCTACCGCCCATTCCCGCCAAGCGTTACTTCACCATCGGCGAAGTCAGCGACCTGTGTGGCGTCAAGCCTCATGTATTGCGGTACTGGGAACAGGAATTCACGCAGCTCAAGCCCGTGAAGCGCCGCGGCAACCGCCGTTATTACCAGCACCACGAAGTGCTGCTGATCCGCCGCATCCGCTCCTTGCTCTACGAGCAAGGCTTCACGATCAGCGGCGCGCGCAATCGCCTGGGCGACGCGCGCGACGTGCCGCACGACCAGGACGCCGCCGTGCGCCTGTCGGGCACCGAGATCCAGTCGCTGCGCAGCGAACTCACCAACGTGTCGGCGATGCTCGCCGAGGCGCTGGGCAATCCGGCGGCCGCGCCGGCGTCTGCCGCAACCGCAACGCAAGCGGCTCCCGCCGCGTGACGCGCGCGCAGCGCATGCGCGTCATTTGATATCCCAAGATTGATTGCAGTATCCGCAACGCGCGCTGGCCTCGATGGCGGCGCGCGATGCCATCTGTAGTACCTATCGTCTCGCGCGCGCTGGTTCGCCAGGAATGGCACGGCATGCGGCGAGGCGAAGCAAAAAAATTCGAGTATTCAGCTTTTTTTTGCACCAATGCGTGCAAACATTTTTTAGTTCTGCTATACTCTTTTTCTTTCGGGGCGTAGCGCAGCCTGGTAGCGCACTTGCATGGGGTGCAAGGGGTCGCGAGTTCGAATCCCGCCGTCCCGACCAGCAGTTCCAAGGCCGTTAGTGAGTGATCTCACTAACGGCCTTTCTCATTTCCGGGCCTTTCTCATTTCCGTGCCAATCTCATTCTGGCACCGCGCATGCATGCCCCATGCAGCCGAGCGCTTTAATCCACCGATTGTTGCAGCACTCTGCGTCGATGCAATTCAGCAAGCCGCGCGGCGGTTTCTTCGCGCCAGCCGGCTTCCCAGGAGGCCAGCCTGGCGCGCCATGTGGGTAGGGATTCGCCGGTGTGGTCCGGCATGTTCATCGCCTTCATGAGGGGACAAGCCGAAAGCGGTACGCCATATCTGGCGGCTTCCTGGCCGGCTCTGTGGATTGGGTCATCCATTTCGCGCCTCCTGGGGGGGATAGGTCCTAAGCCAAAAGATGAGCGCGATCGCCATCCAAGTCCAGAAAAGTTACGCGAAGAAATAGCGGGATGGATCAGTCCGGTCAGTCTGATCATTTCCATCAGGGGCCTCCTACCTGCCTTACAGCGGCCTCACGCTTGCCTCACACCAGCCTCACGCCTGCCTCATGCTTGCCTCATGTTTGCCCGATGCTTGCCTCGTCCTTCGCAAGTTCGAAAGTTTCTGATGGAGGTCGGTGACTGCCCCGCCTAAGCTGGCAGCCTCTGCGCGACAACGCGCCGCTGGTAACGGGGTCGGGATGATAGGACTGCTGTGGAGATGGATCCGGGAAGGCACGCATCAGGTGGACAGCGACTTCTACTTGCGGGAGTACCCCGACGTCGCCCGGTCGCCGATATCGCCGGATCATCATTACGTGCGCCACGGTGCGCTGGAAGGGCGCGTGCCGAATGAGCGGGTCAAGGTCGTGCGTCTCTACGGATTCTGGGGAGGGCGCTGGAAGCGACTGACGGGTGGCCGCGATCACGCGCTGACGGGGTGTTTCGGGGAGCACGCATGCCGCGGTATGCAATGCGCTGTGCAAGCGAAAGGTCCCATGACGCACGGCGGCCTTGGCGAGCGCACCGCGCGAACCACGGGCGGCATTATGCGGGAAGAATGAGTCGGCCGGTGGTTCAATTGCACAGGCGCGCCAAGGCGCGCGATTCGTAGCGACACCGGCCCTCCGGCAACGGCTTGCCAGCGCCGCAGGCCTCACGCCATCCGGCTTCCCACGCTTGAACCTTGTTATGCCATTCGGCGATCGATTCGCCTGTGTGGCCAGGCATGGCGGCCGCGCGATAGTACGGGCAGTCCCAACAGGTCAGTCCGTCGCGGGCCGCTTGGGCGCCCAGCTTTTGAATGTCTTCGCGTTGCATCGCAATCTCCTCCAAAGTGGAGGCTCGGGACGCAAAGTATTCCGCAGACCCCTGCGGTTATCAATAGTGACGGCGCACCACATGCTCCAGTGCCGGCGTCACTTCGGGGCGCTTGCCGGCTTCGGCGTGCGCCGTGGCGCGCGCGAGGCGCTTCGCACTTCAACGCCGTCGCATAGGCTGTTATGCGCGAAATTTCACGCGACTGTGCCTGTTGCGCGCGTGCCGCGACACGCACAATCTCCGCTCCCCGCCCGGACCGGGCGGCTCTGGAGGACGCTGTATGCGCTACCGCTATGTCACCGCCGATGTGTTCACTGGCCATGCTTATCTTGGCAACCCGCTGGCCGTCGTGCTCGATGCCCAGGGGCTCGATGCAAGCCAGATGCAGCGGATCGCACGTGAATTCAATTATTCGGAAACCAGTTTTGTAATGCCCGCTCGCGATCCGGCCCATACGGCGCGGGTGCGCATCTTTACGCCGGATCGCGAGGTGCCGTTTGCCGGTCATCCGAACGTCGGCACGGCCGTGGTGCTGGCGCGCGAGCAGATCGCGGCGGGGCGGCCAGCGCCGCAAGCGTTCGTGTTCGAAGAGGAGGCCGGTCTGGTGCGTATTGCGCTGGTTTACGGCGAACGCGGTCTGCAGGGTGCGCAACTGCTTGCGCCGCAGCCGTTGTCCCGCGGCAGCGAGGCGCCGGTGGATGCGGTGGCGCGCGCGCTGCGGCTGGCGCCCGCCGACATCGCGGTGTCCGAGCACGCGCCCATGGTGGTATCGGTCGGCCTGCCGTTTCTCGTCGTGCAGCTTGCCAGCCGCGAGGCCTTGCGGCGGGCGGCGCCGGATTCTGGCGGCTATGCAGCCTTGATGCCGCAGCTCGGCGCCAAGTCGATTTATGCGTACACGACCGATACGGCCGGCGACACGACGGACGCGCCTACCGATATCCAGGCGCGCATGTTGACCGGCCGGATGACCGAGGATCCCGCCACGGGCAGTGCGACGGCTGCGGTCACGGCGCTGCGGGCATTGATTGCGGGCAAGGGCGACTTGCGCTTGCGTGTGGGGCAGGGCGTGGACATGGGGCGCGCCAGCCTGTTGCTGGCCGAGGCGCAGCCGCGGGACGACGGTGTATGGGCCAAGGTGGCGGGGCAGGCGGTAGTGGTGATGGAAGGCACGCTGCCCGCGCCGGCCGGTCATTGACGGGCACACCGCCGCCACACGCGACGTAGCGTGCGGGCTGGCGTCTCGTGTATGCTCTGACGCATGAACGCATCGCCAGCCGCTGCCGCATGCCGCGCAGATTTTCGACGAATCACTCGACGTCTACGTTGAGTGGTCAGTCGCGTTCGGGCGCCGTTCTTGCGGCGCTCTTCCCAGAAGGCCACGATATCCTCGTGGCCTTTTGTTTGCAGGATCGACCCCCGCCCGAGGCGTATCGCAAGGTCTTCGCTTTTCCAGAGAAAGGAATCAAGCATGACCCTTCAAGACCTCGCCATCCGGCCTTTCCATCCGTCCGACGAGACGGCGATCATTGCGTTGTGGCACGCCTGCGGATTGACGCGGCCGTGGAACGATCCTCGCAAGGACGTTGCGCGCAAGCTTTCGGTCCAGTCCGATCTGTTCCTGGTCGGCACGCTGGATGGCGTCATCGTCGCAACGCTGATGGGCGGTTATGACGGCCATCGTGGGTGGATCAACTATCTGGCGGTGTCGCCCGCGCATCGGCGGCGCAATTACGCCACGGCGCTGATGCGCGCGGTGGAGCGCAAGTTGTTGGCGATGGGGTGTCCGAAGATCAATCTGCTGATCCGCTCGGAGAATGTGGCGGTCAAACGTTTCTACGACAGCCTGGGCTTTGAGCAGGATGCGGTGATCAGCATGGGAAAGCGTTTGATTCCGGATCGTTGAACGCCGCGGCGGACGCATCGGCGCGGCGCCGATGGAGGTCCGCTTCGGGACGCGGCTGCAACCGCGCTCCTTGATGGAGCGCCACCGCGCCGCGTCCCTGGGAATGCGTCAGATCGCTTGCGTCAAGTACACGGCCTCGCGGCCGACGATGGGCATGCGCGTGGGCATGAAGATCGTGCACTGGTCGCACGGCGAGCGGATTTCCTCGGCGCCGTTCATGGCGATCAGTTCGCCCTTGTCGAACGTCTCGAAGCCGATGACGGGGCGCGTGAAGGCGAAGTCTTCGGACTTCACCATGTGGACCTCCAGCAAGCGATAGCGCTGCGGGATGGGCGGCGGCGCGGCGTCGGCCGGCGTATCGATGAGACCCAGGTGTGCCAGGAACCGCATCGTCACGTCGGTCGCCAGTTCGGCTGCGGAGCGGGCGAAATGCTGCCCGCATTCCACGACGAGCGCGCCGCCGCTGTCGGACATAGGGTCGCCGTGGTGGCCATAGCCCATGACGCCGGTGCCGGGAAACTTGTCCTGCGGCATGACCAGATGCACCTGCGGCGCGCCCACTGCGGCGGCCAGGGCGGTGTTGCGATCCATTTCGTTGTAGACCCAGAAGGGCTGCACGGGCGCGCGGGTGGAGTGGATATCCAGCACGAAGTCGGCGGCGTCCAGCACGGGGCGCATTTCGCGGGCGCGGCGCAATTCCGGGCTGTCTTCTGGGCCGTCGAGCATGGCCGCGGACCAGATGCGGTTCAGGTTGTGGACGAGCTGGCGATTGTCGTACGGCCTGTCGATGTCGAAGGCCTCGTAGGCTTCCACATGCGCAAAGCTGACCGTCAGCGTGCCGATCTTCGGACGCACGCCGGTGTCCAGCAAATGCGTGGCGGCCACCATGCCGCAGATCTCGTTGCCATGGGTGATGGCGTTGATCAGCACATGCGGGCCGGGCTTGCCGGAATCGAAGCGATGGACGTACGGTATGCCGGTATTGCCCTCGCGGTAGGCGGACAGGTCGCGAGGCAGGATCTCCAAGGGAGCGGTGTCAGGTTCGAAGGCGGATTTGTTCATGGGTGTCATGGGCTGTTTAAGCGTGGGCCGACGCGATCGCCTGTCAGAAAAATGGGGCGGGCGCCCGGACATTATGGCCGCGATCCGCGGGTTCGTCCGGACGGCTGGAAAAAAATGATAAGCATTGCCATGCGTTGACGATTGCGCCGAGCGTCGATTGCCCAGGTTGCGACGCCAGAATAATCGCCAGAAAAAAATGTGCGGCACCCCTGAAAACAGCCTTGTTTTCAGACTATTTTGCAGTATTCAAGATGCGTCGATACTACCCCCATTAGTATGGTTTAACCCCTTGAAAACAGTGCTTTGCAAGCCAGTTTGTTTTTGGCATATTGCGGCCGGGCAAGCAGATTTTCACAGGTGCAGAATGGGCGGGTGGCCGCAGCGTCATATCAACGGGTTTCAAGTGGAGTGCGAAGTCGTCAACCTGAATCCCGGTGTATTGGCCATTGAAATAACCGTCAGCCGCAATGGCGACGCAGCGGGTCGGCAGCGTTGGTCGTTGCCGCGGTTCGTGACGTTCAATGATCCCGCGGTCGCGCGCCGGCACGCGGAACTGGTGCTGTCGGGCATCGTGTCGGTGGACGAATTTACTGGCGAGCCTCGCTACGGCATTCTGTAGGGCCGCATATCCGCCGCTAGTTTTTTGTTTCGTTTATCACATTCGTGTGTCTTGTCGGATGAGGAATGACCGGTAAAGTTGTCACTGGACGACAACAAAAGGAGAGTTCCATGTTCGACACTTTTCCTGCTCTGCGCCGTACCGGCATGGCAATCACGCTGGGCGCTGCGGGCCTGCTGTTTGCGGGATGTACAACGACCACGCCGTCCAAGTCGCCGGCCGCCTCGACGGCCGAGCAGCGGCAGTCGCTGAACAGCGCGGCCAATGCGACCCTCACCAAACTGTATGAAGCTTCGCCGCAGTCCAAGGATCTGGTGGCCCGGGCCAAGGGTGTGCTGGTGTTCCCGGATGTCTTGAGCGGCAGCTTTATTGTCGGGGCTGAGCATGGCAAGGGTGTGCTGCGCGTGAATGGCGCGAACGCGGGCTACTACAGCACGACCGCGGGCTCGATCGGCTTCCAGGCCGGCGCGCAGTCCAAGGCGATGGTCCTGCTGTTCATGACGGAAGACGCGCTGAACAAATTCCGCAACAGCAGCGGTTGGACGGTTGGCGCCGATGCCACGGTGGCGGTGGTCAATATTGGCGCTAACGGCCGCATCGACACCAACACGGCGCAGCAGCCGGTGGTCGGATTCGTGATGAACAATGGCGGCCTGATGGCGGGCGTGTCGCTGGCGGGCACCAAGATCTCGAAGCTCGAACCCTGATCGGCCCAGTGCCAGTAAAAACGCCGCGGACGATTATGTCCGCGGCGTTTTTTTTGCGAGGCAGGAGGGCACTGCCTCGCCGGATTGTGCCGGCCGGTCAGCCGATCACGCCGTCGCTGCTTTTGCGGATGGCTGCTTCGCGATCGATCTCGGCTTGTTCGATCTTCGGATCCAGGCCGCGCCAGCGAACGATGTGGCCGCGCTCTTCCTCGGGCTCCCAGCCCAGCATGCCGTAGCGCGTGATTTCAGTTTCGCCCGTGGCGAACTCCACTTCAAAGTAACCCTGACGATCGGGTAGCGTACTGCCGGGGAACCATTCGGTTTCGGGCATGGTTTGCTCCTTGCTAAGCGATGGGAGGGATGCTGGCGCCGATCAGGACAAGCCGGCGCCAGGCGCATTCATTGTGGGCTTGCGGCCGCGATCCCGCAAGTGCTGGATGGGCGGCGATGCGGCGTCAGGCAAGCGGTACGGCGGTGGTGTAGAGAACCTGCTTGAGCGCAAAGCTGGAGCGTATGCTGGCCACGCCCGGGATGCGCGTAATGTGCTCGACGATCAGGCGTTCGAGCGCGTCGACGTCCGGCACCAGGGCGCGGATCAGGTAGTCCGCGTCGCCCGACATCAGGTAGCACTCCATGATCTCGGGCAGCACTGCGATTTCGCGTTCAAACACGTCCAGCGCCGCCTTGCGTTGTTTGTCGAGCGAGATCTGGATGAAGACGTTGACTTTGAGGCCCAACTTGCGGGCGTTCAGCAGCGTGACGCGCCGATGGATGAGGCCCTCGGTCTCCAGGCGCCGCACGCGCGCCAGGCAGGGGGAGGCGGACAGGTTCACGCGCGCGGCCAGCTCCACGTTCGTGAGCCGGGCGTCGCGTTGAAGTTCGTTCAGGATGCGGATGTCGGTGGCATCCAGGTTGATTTCCGGCATAAGTCACCTAGCGATGGCGGGTTTGCAGTGTATCTGTGCTGAGTATGCCGTCTCTTGGGCTGGAAAGCGGTGAAAAATGCTGGGGTTTACCCTATAGACTTTGCTGTCGTTCGGCCATGGGGCCGAAATGCAGAATAAGTAGCGGTAGGTCCAGTCGGTATGAGTCAGCCAAGCAGTCTTCGCACGTTCTTGCCGCTTGCCGGCGCGGTTGCCATCTGGGGTGGAAACTGGCCCGTCATGAAATTGGGCCTGGCGCACATGAGTCCGCTGTGGCTGGCCGCCAGCCGGTTCGGATCGGCCGCGCTGATCAGCGTGCTGGTGCTCGGGATGCTGGGACGTCTGCGCCTGCCGACACGCCAGGAATGGCCGTTGGTGGCTGGCGTTGCGTTGCTGCAGATGGGCGCCTTCACGGCGCTGGCGTTATGGGCGCTGCAGTACGTGGCGCCGGGACGCGCATCGGTCATTGCCTATGCGACGTCCATCTGGGTGATTCCGCTGTCGTCGTTGGTCTTGAAGGAGCGCTTGTCGATCGGACAATGGCTTGCGACGGCGCTGAGCTATGCGGGTATCGGCGTCATCGTGGCGCCGGCCTTCAGTCCTTGGCAGGCGCCTACCGTCATCGGTCTGGCCATGTTGCTGGGCGCCTCGTTTGCGTGGGCCTGCAACATCATCCAGTTGCGCGCCAACCGCCACGTTCGGCTGGGTGCGGACATGATTCCGTGGCAGACCGCGATGGCCACGATACCGCTGGCCGCGCTGGCATGGATGCGCGACGGTGCGCCCACGTTCCTGGGCGACGCGCAGGCCTGGCCGCTGATCCTGTATACCGGGCCGCTGGCCACCGCGTTGACGTTCATCGTCGTGCTGGGCATGACGCAAAAGCTCGCGCCGGCCGCGACGTCCATCGCGATGCTGTGCGTGCCGGTGATCGGATTGATCGTGTCGTCCGTGGTGTTCCACGAGCGCATCTCGCCCGATCTGGCCCTTGGCCTTGCGCTGATTGCGGCGAGCGTGGCGGCTTCGGCATTGGCCGCGCGGCTGCGGCGTCCGCTGGCGCTGCGGGTTTCGTAGAAGGCTCTAGAATGGCGTGCGCCGCAATGGTGGCGGCACTTCACGCGCAAAGCGCAGCGGATATGGATTCCTTATACATTGTGGTCGCGGTGGGCGCCATGGCGGCCGGCTTTGTTCAGGGCTTGTCGGGCTTCGGCTTCGGCATGGTGGCCATGTCGTTCTGGGCCTGGACCATCGACCCGCGGCTCGCGGCGGCGATGGCCGTGTTCGGCGCGCTGACCGGCCAGTTGCTGGCGGCGTTCACCGTGCGCCGCGGTTTTGCGGCGGCCCACCTGCTGCCGTTCGTCGTGGGGGGATTGCTGGGCATTCCGCTGGGCGTGAAGGTGCTGCCGCATCTGGATCCATTGGTGTTCAAAGCCTTTATCGGCGGGCTGCTCGCAATCTGGTGTCCGATCATGCTGTTTGCGGCGCGCATCCCGCGCATCACGGTGGGCGGCAAGGTGGCCGATGGCGTCGCAGGCGCGATCGGTGGGGTCATGGGCGGATTGGGCGGCTTCACGGGCGTCATCCCGACCTTGTGGTGCACCTTGCGCGGGTTCGATCGAGACGTGCAGCGCGCGGTGATCCAGAACTTCAATTTGTCGATGCTGATGGTGACGATGGCGGGCTATGTGCTGACCGGCGTGGTGACGCGCGACATGCTGCCCCTGTTTGCGTTGATCGTTCCCGCGATGCTGTTGCCCACGTTGTGGGGCACGCGTGTCTATGTCGGCATCAGCGACGTCACCTTTCGCCGCGTCGTGCTCGGCCTGTTGACGTTGTCGGGCGTTGCGCTGCTCGCCGCTTCCGTGCCAAAGCTGCTGGCCTGACGGCGAGCCCCATGCCGGCGGGCGGTGGCGGCCGGCATGCTATCGTTGACCCATTCAAGAGAGAACCACGCATGGCATTGCATCGTTTCGAAAAGGGCGAACTTGGACACTGGCTGCGCGTCGTGGCCGACAACAACGAGCCCGGCGCGGTCCAGACCGACGTGCCCGCGCACGTCGCCCAGGCGCTGGAAACCCTGCGCTGCATCGAATCCGGCGCCGACGGGCGTTGGGTCATCACGGACAAAGGCAGGCTGTCGCTGCGCATGGAAGAGCCCGGCGCCATCCATTTGCGCTAGGCCATTTTTTTCGTCGCACGCCCCGATCAGACCAGGCTTGCGCCATTCGCATTGATTCCCTCGGCCGAGGGGACGCCGATGATTACGGCATAGTTGCGAATGTTTTCGCGGTATTTCGCCCGACGTGCCGTCTTCCCGAGGTCACCGGGAAATTCTTGAGACGGAATGTGCGAATTGACATCTTTCGGACGTATCCGGCCCCGCGCCGCGCCGGTAAGATGAACTTGCGTGACGGTTGCGGGTCTATTCATTTGCGCGGGAACATTTGTTCTGGCGCGGCGTCACGCGTGGTTAGCGCGTATAAGTAACCGACTGGGAGGTAGCACATGCAGCATCGTGACCAGGAAGTACTGATCGACGTTTCCACAGCGGCCATGGACACCGGCGGATATGGCGTATTGCTGACGGTAACGGCCGAGGGCGGCACCGAAGTGGATGCCGCATTTTCCCACTTGGGTAACTGCGCTTCGTTGGACGAAGCACGTGATCGCGCGGAAATCTTCGCGCAAAACTGGGTAGAGGAAAATATCTTCCGATAGGGCTTCGGCCCTGGAAGGAGCTGGCCGGCACAACCGGTCTGTGCGCGCATGAAACCTTGGTGGACTCTCAGAGAATGGCGACGACGATTTCGGTTATCGTTGCTGCTCCAAAACATGGGGCCCGCACCGGGTTCGCGACGTTCCAAAATGGCTGCCGCACAGACCAACTCCTCACTAGCGGACGATATCCGCGCGCTGCGCGAGCATTATGATGCGGTGGTGTTGCCCATGTGGCTGGACCGCGGTTTCAACGACATGCTCGGCCTGCCTTTCGAATCATTGGATGGCGCTGGCGGTCAGCCATTGGCGCCGGTGCGTTATCGCGCGATGGCCTGTGCGCGCCAGTTGTATGTCTTTTCGCAGGCCCCGGGCATGGCGGCTGCGCAGCATGCCGACCGCCTCTTTGAATCCTTGACGCGCGTATTTCACGATACGCATGGCGGCTGGCGCTACAGCGTGGACGCGCAGGCGCGTCCGCTGGACGACACCCAGGATCTCTATACGCACGCGTTCATCGTGCTGGCGTGCGCGGCGTATTTCCAACGCAGCCGCAATGCGCAGGCGCGCAAGCTCATGCTTGCGACGGCGCACACGATCGAAGCGCGATTCAAGACCGCCGATTCGCTGTACCACGCGGCGCTCAGTGCGGACTTTTCCCGGCCGCTGAAACCGCCCGCGCAAAATCCCATGATGCATCTGACCGAAGCCTACCTGGCGGCGGCGCAGGTCGCCGAGCCGGCGTTGTTCGCGCAACATCTGCGCGAGCTGGCGCAGGGCATCAGCCAGCGCTTCGTGCATGCGCCGACGCAGTGCGTGGCCGAATCGTTGCAGGGCAGCGTGGATAACCGTCTTGAGCCGGGCCATCAGTTCGAATGGCTGTCGCTCGTGCAGGACGCCGCGCAGGTGTTCGAAGGCCTGGATCTGGCCGAATCGCTGCCGCGCGCCGTGCAATGGTCCAGGGACCATGGCGTGGATGGCGGGGGCGTGAAGGCGGCGCTGGACGAGTCCGGCGCGGTGGTGGACGACACGCGCCGCATCTGGGCCCAGACCGAGTATCTGCGGGTGTTGGGCGTCATGGGCGACTTGGGCGCGTTGCAGCCGGCCCTGGCCGCGTTTCGCGCCCGGTTCCTGCACCCCGGCGGGTGGTACGAGTGTCTGGACGCCAAGGGCGCGGTGACGCGGACCGACATGCCGTCGACGTCCCCCTACCATCTGGCAACCTGCCTGGCGGCGTTACAAAACGTTGTATCTTGATCACGTTAACAATTTTTGTTCGCCTGTGAAGTGTTTTTAATAGAAAGACATTGGTGAAATCCCTTACAATTTGCTAACACTGTTTGTGGGGAAGCATCAATGAGCGTTATGTGCTTGGCTTGCCAACGCATTAACCCGGGACTTGCAGGCGTCGCGCCGCATTCGCACCTGGGACATCAAGGATTTACCAACCCAACGCAGAAGGGACGGGAGGAAAGCCGCGAAGACCACTTCCGCTGCCTGAACTGCGGCGCCAAATGGCTGCGCGAAACCGACAAATGGGGCGTGGACCTGGGCTTCAAGCTCGCGCCCTGAACGTTCCCACTGCCACTCGCACGACACGGGCCCCAATCGGGGCCCGTTGCATTTTGGGCGATCCGCGCGTGGTGACCGGGGCCAGCGCCACCGGTTGGGGCGACCCCGGCCCGCCCCTCAGGCGGGCGCGCCGGCCGCCACGACGTCGGGATCGAGGCTGGCGGTTTCCAGCAGCCATTGCCGAAAACAGGCGAGCGCATAGTGATCGCGCCGCTGCGCCGGGGCGCACAGGTGATAGCCGCGGTCGATGCGGATGGCCAGTTCGGGGAAGGGTGCGGCGACCCGGCCGGCCAGCAGTTCGTCGCGCACCAGGCAGCGCTGCAGCACCGCAATGCCCATGTCGGCCATGACGGCGCGTATCAGGATGGACACCTGGTCAAACCCATTCGACAACGCGACGTTGCCGCGCGGAACGCCGGCCGCGGCGAACCATTGCGCCCAGTTGTCCATGCCGTTGGTGTGGTACAGCAGCGGCTCGCCCAGCAGGCCTTGCGGCGTGGCCCACTGGCCCCGCGCCTGACGCGCCGCCAGGCGGCCTGGATGGCAGATCACCACCATCTCGCGTCCGATCACGTAATCGGCCTGCCAGCCGGGCCATTGGGCCGGCGTGCCCGACAGGATGCTTGCGTCCGGCGTGGCGCCGGAGAAGTCCTCGTTGCGGCGGTAGGCGGAGAAACCGAGCTGGATGTCCGGGTGGCGCTGGTGGAAGTCCGGCAGGCGCGGGACGAGCCAGGCGCTGGCCAGCGTGGGCACGGACGACAGGGTCAGGCGCAGGCGCCGGTCATCGGCGCGCAGCCCGGCGCTCAGCGCCTCGATGGCCTGCAAGGGCGCTTGCGCGCCGTCGTAGAGCTTGCGGCCGGTCTCGGTGAGGGTGAGACCGTGGGCATTGCGGTGCATGAGGGGCTGGCCGAAATGCGCTTCCAGCCGGGAGATGGCCCGGCTGATGGCGCCCTGCGTCACGCACAGCACCTGGGCCGCCTGGGTGAAGCTGCCCAGCCGCGCCGCCGTCACGAAGGCGTGCAGCTCGGACATGGACGGCGAGTGCAGCCGCATTGAGCATGACCTTTGGTAATGAAGGAGTGCAATATAGTCGTTTGAAAGGGGATCGTAAAGTTCGGACACTGGCGGCCTTCAGAACAACAACCTCAGGAGTCGCCACATGTCACGCCGTCTTTTTGGCCGGTCCGCGCGCTTTGCGCTCGCCGGCATGTTTGCCACGCTGTCTTTCGCCAGTATCGCGCAGGCCGCCGATTACCCCGCCCGTCCCATCAAGCTGGTGGTGCCGTTCGCCGCCGGCGGCTCGACGGACATCGTCGCGCGCCTGGTGGCCGAATACGCCGGTCGCGACCTGAAGCAGACCATCGTGGTCGAGAACAAGGCCGGCGCCGGCGGTTCGCTGGGCATGGAACAAGTTGCCCGCGCGACGCCGGACGGCTACACGATCGGCATGGCGACGATGAGCACGCACGGCTCGAATCCGGCCGTGTTCCGCAAGATGAACTACGACCCGGTCAAGGACTTCGTGCCGGTGGCCAATGTGCTGGCCGTCCCGAGCATCTTCGCGATCAATCCGAACGTGCCTGCCAAGAACATGGCGGAGTTTGTCGCGCTGGCCAAGAGCGCGCCGGAACGCTACAGCTTTGCGTCGCCGGGCGTGGGATCGCTGGGCCATGTGAATATCGAGAACTTCATGATGCTGTCCGGCATCAAGCTGCTGCACGTTCCTTATCGCGGCGCCGGCCCGGCCCTGAACGACGTGATGGGCGGGCAGGTGGACGCGATCACGGACAACCTGTCGTCGACGCTGCCGCAGGTGCTGGGCGGCAAGCTGCGTCCGTTGGCCGTGCTGGGCGCCGAGCGCTCGCCGCTGCTGCCCGACGTGCCGACCTATATCGAGCTGGGGTATCCCGACATGGGCACCGGCGGCTGGTTCGGCCTGGTGGCGCCGGCCGGCACGCCGCAAGCCGTGGTGGAGCGCCTGAACAAGGCCGTGCGCGCGGCGATGGACAATCCGGAGTTCCGCAAGAAGGCCGAGGAGGTGGGTGGTACGCTGATGCCCACGACGCCTCAGGAATTCCAGGTGCAGATCGACCAGGCCCTGGCCCGCTACGCAAAAGTGGCCAAGGCCGCCGACATCAAGGCTGACTGACGATGACGACCGCCGACTTCCCCGCAGTTTCCGTGCATGAACCGACTGGACCGGCCTTGCCGCTGGTCTGCGACTCGCCGCATAGCGGCGAGCGCTATCCCGAGGATTTCGGGGCGGCGGCGACGCTTGCGCAATTGCGCCAGGGCGAGGACACGCACGTGGACGCGTTGTGGTCGGCGGCGCCGGCGCTGGGCGCCACGCTGATCGCGGCAAATTTCCCGCGGGTCTACATCGATCCGAACCGCACCCTGCAGGACCTGGATCCGGAACTGCTGGCCGAACCCTGGCCCGAGCCGCTGGATCCGGGCGAGAAGACGCGCCTGGGCAAGGGCCTGATCTGGCGCCGCATGGACAAGGCGACGCCGATTTACGACCGCAGGCTCACGCTGGCGCAGGTGCGCCACCGCATCCAGGCGTACTACGAGCCCTATCACGCCGCGCTGGCGGGGGCGATCCGGCAGGTCGAGCAGCGCTTTGGCGCGGTCTGGCACCTGAACCTGCATTCCATGCCCAATGACGCCTACGAGCGGCTGGGCCGCCAGAGCGAACACCCGCTGGCCGATTTTGTGCTGGGCGATCGCGACGGCACCACGTGCGAGCCGGAGTTCATCGCGCTGATCGAGACGGCGCTGCGCGACAAGGGCTATACCGTGGCCCGCAACGATCCCTACAAAGGCGTGCAACTGATCGCGCAGATCGGCCAGCCGGCGCGCAACCGGCACAGCCTGCAGGTCGAGATCCGCCGTCCGCTTTACATGGACGAGGCGACGCGCGAGCGCAATGCGGGCTTCCAGTCGCTGCGCGCGGACCTGTCGCAGGTGCTGGAGCAGGTGGCGGCCTATGTGCGCGTGCGCGCGCAGGCCGTAGCGTCGACAAAATAGAATCGACTGCGCACCGGCGCGCGGGCCGGATGGGTTTCCCCGTTTAAGTTTTCTGGCGGCGGGCCGTTGTGGATCGTGTCGGTGCGTCCGCACGTATGCGCCCAAGGAAACCGGAATGTCCGAGAAGATCATCAGTGGATTTTCAGTGGTCGCGTACGCGACGCAACCTGAGGGGCGCATCCCGCCGCGCGCGTTTCTCGAAACGCGTCGCCTGCCCGTGAAAGGCGCCGCGGCGGCTGACGCAACGGCCGAAGGCGCAGAACCGGACGCGGCACAGGCCCCGCCGGAGCCCCAGAGCCAGGCTTTCGAGATCTTTCTGAGCCGGCGCTTTCGCAGCACGATCGAAGCCATGTCCGCGGCGCGCAACGCGCTGGACCGCGTGAAGTCCGTCGATGCGGAGGGCGTGCCGGACCCGCTGCCCGAGTAGCGGCCGTCGCGCCAGGGCAGCGGCGCGCAGGCGAGCCGGGCCGGTGTCTGTGCCTCAGACCAGGCGGTTCAGACCAGCGTGCTGCGCATCAGGATTTCCGTCAGCGCGCGCGTCGGCTTGTTGGGCGCCGGGGCCGAGATGACGATGAGTTCGACCTGGGGGAGGGCGGGCAGGTGCGCCGCGCCCGCAGGCGCCGACAGGCCGGCCGTCGACAGGTGCGAAGGTTGCACGGTGATGCCCAGGCCCGCGCGCGCGGCGGCCTGGCAGCCCGCGTAGCTGGTGCTGGTGCACACGATCTGCCAGCTCCGGCCGGCGCGGGCCAGCGCATCGAGCGTCAGCGTGCGGGTCACGCTGGGCTCGCGCAGCAGGATCAGCGGCAGGGGCTCGTCGGGCACGACGCGCATGCCTTCCTTGGCCCGCCACAGCAGCGCCTCCTTGTGCAGCGTCTGGCCGCGGCGGTCGCCGCGCCGGCGCTTGCCGATCATCACGTCCAGGCGGTTGTCGTCCAGCAGCTTGTAGAGTTCGCTGGTGACCCCGATGGTCAAGTCCAGTTCGACCTCGGGATGCGCGATCCGGAACGCGGCCAGGACATCGGGCAGCGGGCCCATCGCCAGGTCGTCCGACGTGCCCAGCCGGATGCGGCCGCGCAGGCGCGGGGCGTCGAACAGGCGCTCGGCCTTTTCGTGGGCGGCCAGGATGATCTCGGCATGCACCAGCAGGCTGCGGCCATCGCTGGTCAGGGTGAGCGAATGCGTGTCGCGCTGGAAGAGGCGCCGGTTCACGGCCTGTTCGAGCTGCCGGATGTGTTCGCTGACGGTGGGCTGGGTCAGGCCGAGTCGCCGGGCGGCCTCGGTGAAGCTCGGCGCGCCGGCGGCCGCGGCAAAGGTCTGGAGCCACAGGGGATTGAGCATGGACGGGGGCTTGTCATAGGAAATGCCGATGACAGTTAAAGTACCCAGTGGCCTTCACGATGGCAAGGGGCGCACCTATAGTGGGCGCAACTTTCTGGACATTCTCTTGCCATGCGCCGCTTCCTGCCCGACCAATTCACGCTCATCCTGATCGCCACCGTCGTATTCGCCAGTTTCTTCCCCGCCGTGGGCAAGGGCGCGACCTTCATGATGGTGGCGAGCAACGTGGCTATTTCGCTGCTGTTCTTTCTGCATGGGGCGCGGCTGTCCACGGACGCCATCGTGGCCGGCGTCAAGGACGTGCGGCTGCATGCGCTGATCCTGGCGTGCACCTTCCTGCTGTTTCCCGCCCTGGGGCTGGCCCTGCGGGCCCTGTTCCCCGGCTTGCTGGTGCCGTCGCTGTGGCTGGGCGTGCTGTTTGTCTGCACGCTGTCCTCGACCGTGCAGTCCTCGATTGCGTTCACCTCCATGGCGCGCGGCAATGTGCCGGGCGCCATCTGCGCGGCGACCGCCTCCAATCTGCTGGGCACCGTGGTGACGCCGCTGCTCGTCGCGCTGCTGCTGCATCGCCAGGGCGGCGGCCATGGGTTGGCCGATGCTGGCCGCATCCTGCTGCAACTGCTGTTGCCGTTCGCGGTGGGCAGCCTGCTGCGGCCGTGGATCGGCGCATGGGCGCAGCGCAACAGCCGCACGCTGGCCAAGGTGGATCGCAGTTCGATCCTGCTGGCGGTCTATACCGCGTTCAGCGAGGCGGTTGCGCAAGGGATCTGGCACGCGTTCCCGGCCATCGACCTGGCGACCATGGTGCTGGTGAATGCGCTGTTGCTGGGATCGGTGCTGCTGATCACGACCTGGGGCAGCCGCAAGCTGGGGCTGTCCAAGGAAAACGAGATCACGCTGGTCTTCTGCGGATCGAAGAAGTCGCTGGCGTCCGGCATTCCGCTCGCGACCGTGCTGTTCGGCACGTCGCAGATGGGGGTGGTGTTGTTGCCGCTGATGCTCTTTCACCAGATGCAGCTCATGGTCTGCGCGGTGCTGGCGCGACGCTATGCCGAGCGCGCCGAACCGGCGCAGGCGGCGGCGGTGGCCCGGGCGTAGGCCGCAGGCGGCGGGCCGCCATGCGCGGTCAGCCGTTGTCCGCGTCCAGGGGGCGGATCTTGCCCGCGGGCAGCCAGAACACGCTGCCGTCGCGCTCCTGCACGGCCAGGGCGGTCAGGCGCCCGTTCTTGCAGGGACCGCCCACGCACAGGCCGGTGTCGGGCTGATAGGTGGCGCCGTGGCGCGCGCACATGATGAGGTCGCCCGCGCGCGTGAAGAAGCTGCCTTCCCAATCCAGTTCGACGCCGACGTGGGCGCAGCGGTTCAGGTAGCCGTGCACGCGGTCCTGGTAGCGCACGAAGAAGGCGGTGGTGCGGCCCGCGCCGTCGGTGACGGGCACCTTGACGCCCAGGCCGCCGTTGACCAGGTCGGCCGCGGCGCAGACGCGCACTTCGGGTAGGGAGGGAGATTCCTGCATGGAAGGCCTGGCAAGCAAAGGGTGCGATGTTCGGACAGGGCGCGCGGCTTGTCAATCGGCCGGCGCCGCCTGCGCGCTTTCCTGCTGGCGGGTCCACATGCCGGCGTAGATGCCGCCCTGGGCCAGCAATTGCGGATGGCGTCCGCGTTCGACGATGCGGCCGTCGGCCAGCACGATGATCTCGTCCGCGTCCGCCACCGTGGACAGCCGGTGCGCGATGATCAGCGTACTACGGCCCTGGCTGACCTCGCGAAGGTTGGCCTGGATCTCGCGTTCCGTATGGGTGTCCAGCGCGCTGGTGGCTTCGTCGAAGAGGAAGATGGCCGGGTTCTTGAGGATCGTGCGGGCGATGGCCACGCGCTGCTTTTCGCCGCCCGACAGCTTCAGGCCGCGCTCTCCCACTTTGGTCTCGTAGCCGTCCGGCATCGTCAGGATGAGGTCGTGGATGTGCGCCAGCCGCGCGGCGGCCTCGATCTCTGCATCCGTGGCGCCGGGCCGGCCGTAGCCGATGTTGTAGCGGATGGTGTCGTTGAAAAGCACGGTGTCCTGGGGCACGACGCCGATCGCGGCCCTGACGCTGGCCTGCGTGACGTCGCGCACGTCCTGGCCGTCGATCAGGATGGCGCCGCGGTCGGCGTCGTAAAAGCGGAACAGCAGGCGCGCGATCGTGGACTTGCCCGCGCCGGACGTGCCGACGACGGCCACCGTCTTGCCGGCGGGGATGGTGAAGCTGACGCCCTTCAGGATGGAGCGGCGCGGGTCATAGCCGAAATGCACGTCGCGGAATTCGACCGCGCCGCCCGCGATCCGCAGCGGCATGGCGCCCGGGCGGTCCGCCACCTCGCGGTCCTGGCCCAGCAGTTCGAACATGCGTTCCATGTCGATCAGCGCCTGCTTGATTTCGCGGTAGATGAAGCCAAAGAAGCTGAGCGGCGTGTAGAGCTGCAGCAGGTAGGTGTTGACCAGCACGAAGTCGCCCAGCGTGTAGCGGCCTTCGGCGATGCCGTTGGCCGCCATCCACATGACCAGGGTCAGCCCCACGGAAATGATGACGGCCTGGCCCACGTTCAGGATCGAGAGGCTGACCTGGCTGCGCACGGCCGCGCGTTCGTAGCGGGTCAGCGAGGCGTCGTAGCGCCGCGCTTCGTGTTCCTCGTTGCCGAAGTATTTGACGGTCTCGTAGTTCAGCAGGCTTTCGATGGCCTTGGTGTTGGCTTCGGAGTCCGTCTCGTTCATCTGGCGCCGGAACTTGGTGCGCCATTCCGTGACGGCCAGCGTGTAGGCCATGTAGAGCGTCACCGTGGCGCCCGTGGCCAGCGCCAGCCAGCCGTCGAACATCTTCCACAGCACGACGCAGACCAGGCCGATCTCGAAGAAGGTCGGCAGGATGTTGAAGAGCAGGAACGACAGCAGCGTCTGGATGCCCTTGGTGCCGCGTTCGATGGCGCGGTTCAGGCCGCCGGTCTGGCGGGCCAGGTGAAAACGCAGCGCCAGGCCATGCAGGTGGCGGAAGATCTGCATGCCGACCGAGCGGATCGCGTGCTGGCCGACACGCGCGAAGAGGGCGTCGCGCAGCTCCGAGAACAGCAGCGACAGCACCCGCGCGGTGCCGTAGGCCAGGATCAGGCCCAGCGGCACGGTCACGGTGCCGGGCGCGCCCTTGCCCAGTTCGTCCACCGCCTGCTTGTATAACAACGGCACATAGACGGTCGCGGCCTTGGCGGCGAACAGGCACAGCAGCGCGGCCACGACGCGCGCTTTCAGGCCGGTCTTGCCGGGCGGCCACAGGTAGGGAAAGAGGGTCCGAAGCGTGGAAAAGCCACCGCCCTTGCGGGGCGGCGTTTCTGAAGGATTCATGCTCGCAATGCCGTGGTTGAGGGCGCCTGCGCCAGGGGAGTTACACCGTTTGGAGGGCATTATGGAGCACCGGCGGTACTATTCGAGGGATAACCCCTGGGCCGGATGGTCCTGGACCGGGGGCGATCAAGGCGGTATTTCGGCACGGGCGCAGCGCGTCGGGCCCGATTTTTCTCTTTCATCCAGGGATCCGTCCGGCTGCATCCCTGGTTGCGCGACCTGGCGCGTATTCGCCGCGCAGGCGTCGTGTCGCAAGCTACGGAGGGTCATATGGCGAAGGTACCCACAGTGAAATTGAACGACGGGGGCAAGATTCCGCAGTTGGGCCTGGGGGTCTGGCAGGTGCCGGACGATCAGGCGGCCTCCAGCGTGAAGGAAGCGCTGGCGGCAGGTTACCGGTCGGTGGACACGGCGGCCATCTATGGCAACGAAGCGGGCGTGGGCGTCGGCCTGCGTTCGGCCGGCGTGGCGCGCAAGGACCTGTTCATCACGACCAAGCTCTGGAACGACAAGCACGGCTACGACGATGCGCACAAAGCCATGGACGAGAGCCTGGAGAAACTGGGCCTGGCCTATGTGGACCTGTACCTCATCCACTGGCCGGTCGCCGGCAGCGAGAAGTTCCTGGACGCCTGGCGCGCCATGGTCGAGATGAAGGAAGACGGCCGCGCGCGCGCGATCGGCGTGTCCAATTTCACGCAGTCCAACCTGGAGCGCCTGATGGACGCGTCCGGCGTTGCGCCCGCGGTCAACCAGATCGAACTGCACCCGGGTTTCACGCAGACCGCATTGCGGGCCTTTCATGCGAAGCACGGCATCGTGACCGAGTCCTGGAGCCCGCTGGCGCAAGGCCGCATCACCCAGGAAAAGGTGATCCTGGACCTGGCGCAGAAGCACGGCAAGTCGCCCGCCCAGGTGACGCTGCGCTGGCATTTGCAGCATGGCCTGGTCGTGATTCCGAAGTCCGTCACGCCGGCCCGCATCCGCGAGAATATCGACGTGTTCGATTTCGAGCTGTCGTCCGAGGACATGGCGGCCATCGACGGCATCAAGGAAGGCCCGCGGCTGGGGCCGGACCCGCAGAAGTTCGCGTAGCGCGATCCCGGATGGTTGCCGCGGCGCGCGGGGCCGCGGGGCCGGCCGGGGGGCTCGCTAGCGCTTGGGAGGAAAGGCCCAATAGCGCACGATGACCACGAGCAGCAGGCTCAGGGTGGTCCAGGACGCCCAATGCCAGGCGCCCGTGCCCAGCAGCGCCGCCAGCAGGCCGAAGATGCTAAGGACTCCCAGCACGATGGGCGCGCCCCAGACAAACAGGAAACCGCGGCCGCGCTTGCCTGGCGTAGGGGTCATGCGGGCGTCCTTTGCGGGGCGGCTGCGGCCTGGTGTTTCTTGATGAGTTCGTTGATGCGCGCTTCGGTGGCGCGGCGGCGCGCCAGCCACAGATACAGTCCGCTGACCAGCACGACGATGGTGACGAGGTCGAGCAGGGCCCAGATGATCTTGAGCGGCAGGCCGCCGTAATCGCCGAAATGCAGCGGGCGCGACACCTCCAGCGCGGTCAGGTACCACGGCATGCGGGCCACGGTCGTGAGTTCGCCGGTCCGGCCGTCCACCAGCACGGGCGTGTTCAGCTTGGAGGTCAGGGGCGAGTCGCCACGCATCCAGGCGATGAAATGCTGCGGACTGCCAAAGGCGTTGCCGGGGAAGGAAATGAACGACACTTCATTGCCGGGCATGGCCTTGCGCGCGGTGTCCGCGGCAAGCTGCGCCGACGCCAGTTGCGTGGGAATGGGCTGGCCCTTGTAGGGCTCCAGGACGCGCGGCAGCTCGGTGGATTGCCACAGCCGGAACAGCGGCGTGGACAGCTCGTTGATGACGCCCGTGATGCCCACGACCAGCGCCCACACCAGCGTAACGATGCCCAGCAGATTGTGCAGGTCGAGCCATTTCAGGCGCGTCGACCGCGCGGCGCGCACGGTGCCGAACTCCAGCTTCTTCATGAAGGGTCCGTAAAGCACGACGCCGGACACGATGGCCACGCAGAACAGCAGGCCCATGAATCCAAGGAACAATTCACCTGCCAGGCCCGCGAACAGATCCACGTGCAGCGCGAGCATGACGCCCATGAAGGAAAACTTGTCCTCGGTATATAGCGGGCCGTCCAGCAGCACGTCGCCCGTGCGGGCGTCCATGCGGATGGCGTGGCCCGAGGCCTGGCCGTCGCCTGGCGTCTTGGCCATGCCGACGAAGACCTGGGGCTCGTCGGGGTCGAAGAAGAGGTAATCCACGACCTCGTTCGGGTACATGGCGCGTGCGTTGGCCACCAGGGTGTCGAGGTTGGCCGGGGGCGTGCCGGCCGGCACCTGCGATAGCGGCTTGGCGTCATCCAGCCAGTGCTCGATTTCGTGGTGGAACACGAGCGGCAGCCCGGTCAGGCAGATGATGAGCAGGAAGATCGTACAGACCAGGCTGGTCCATTTATGGACCAGATACCAGGTTTTGATGGTGGACGCGGCGGTCATGGCGACGGCGGGAAGGCGGCTTGCGCCGATTCCTTGCAGGGCAGAACGGGAAGGAGCCAACATTATCACGAACAAGAGCGATTCTCGTATCGCTATTTGTCCGTTGTTCATTCGCCCGTTGTTCGTATGACCCTTTCGGCAACCGGGCCTATGCCGGGAGCGCGGAAAAGCGGGTTAAAAAGAAGGGTCAGTTTTTTCCTTGCGGCAACCCGAAACACCATGGAGCAACGTTTTCTGAAGGTCCCGCGCAACGCGTCCGGCCGCGATTTTGCGGTGGGCGACGTGCACGGACATTTTTCGCGCCTGCAGCGCGCGCTGGACGAATTGGGGTTCGACCCCGCCTGCGACCGGCTGTTTTCCGTGGGCGACCTGGTCGACCGCGGCCCCGAGAGCGAGGCGGCGCTGGAGTGGCTGGCGCAGCCCTGGTTCCACGCCGTGCAGGGCAATCATGAGGACTACGCGATCCGCCACGTGCGCACCGGCGAGGTGGACGTGATGAACTGGCGCGGTTATGGCGGCGGCTGGTTCCTGGATCTGCCTGCCGAGCGGCAGGCGGTGTTTGCCGAGGCGTTCACCCGGCTTCCCATCGCCATCGAGGTGGAGACCTCGGCGGGCGCGGTGGGGCTGCTGCACGCCGATTGCCCCGTGCTGTTCTGGCCCCGGCTCGAATCCGCGTTGCAGGACCGCTACAAGCGCACCAGCGCGGCCTGCCAGTGGTCGCGAGACCGCCTGCGGCAGATGGACCGCACGGGCATCCTGGGCGTGCGGGCTGTAGTGGCGGGGCATACCCCGGTGCCTTCGCCGCTGGCGCTGGGCAACGTCTACCACATCGACACGGAAGGCTGGAATGAAGGCTACTTCACCTTCCTGGACCTCGAATCCCTGCGCGCGTGGCCGCGTGAGGTCGTGACCGACCCCGCACCCGCCAGTTGAGGTGGCGGGGCAGAAGTAAAAAAACGGGCGCCGAGGCGCCCGTTTTGCGTGTTGCGCGGCGCTGTTAAAGCGGCCGGGCCGTCACCGTGCCCGGGCTGGTGACCGCGCTGGCGCGTGCGCCGTCCGGATCGGCGGGCGCGCCCGCGGCCGGGATGGCCTGCGCCGGGGCGCCGCCGCCAGCGGGAATGGCCTGGGCAGGCGGCGCGGCGAGGGCGTTGTCGGCGCGCGGCACGGGGATCGGCATCAAGGGCGGCTGGATGGCGCTGTCCTGGGGCGCGGCGGCGCCGCCGGGGGGCAGCGGCTTGACCGAGGTGTCGACGCCGTCGGTCGAACGGTTGTTGTTCAGGAAGTCGGTCAGCGCGTCGCCCGAGGAGAGGTCCAGCGAGGCGACCGCCTGGCCGGGCGGGAACTCGGAGAAGTAGTACTCGCCGTTGTCCACCAGCAGGCCGTCGGGGCGCGGCGCGGGCTTGGCTTCGGGCACGCCCTTGAGGACCGGCTGCATGTAATCCAGCCAGGTGCTCAGCGCCAGGCCGCTGCCGAATTCATTGGTGCCCAGCGACTTGGGCTGGTCAAAGCCCATCCACACGGTGGTGGCCAGGGTGGGCGTGAAGCCCGAGAACCAGACGTCCACGGCGTCGTTCGTGGTGCCGGTCTTGCCGCCGATGTCGTTGCGCTTGAGCACCTGGTGAGCGCGCGCGGCTGTGCCGTTGACGGTGACGTCGCGCAGGATGTCGTCCATGACCCAGGCGGTGCGCGGGTCGATGGCGCGCGCCTGGGCGTCGCCGGCCACGACGGGCTGCGCCTGCATCAGCACGTTGCCGGAACGGTCGGTGACGTGGTCGATGAGATAGGGCGTGACGCGGTAGCCGCCATTGGCAAAGACGCTGTAGCCGTTGGCGACCTGCAGCGGCGTGGCGCCGCCCGCGCCCAGGGCGAGCGGCAGCACGGCCGGCCAGCGCGACTTGTCAAAGCCGAAGCGCGTCAGGTAGTCCTGCGCGTACTGCGGCGAAATGGCCTGCAGGATGCGGATCGACACCATGTTCTTGGAACGCATGAGCCCCTGGCGCAGGGTCAGCATGGGTTCGTACTTGTTGCCGTCGTTCTTGGGCTGCCAGGCCTTGGAGCCGGTCTGCTCGGCCGTCAGCATGAAGGGCTGGTCCGAGATCTGCGTGGCGGGCGTGAGGCCGCGTTCCAGCGCGGCCGCATAGACGAAGGGCTTGATGTTGGAGCCCGGCTGGCGCCATGCCTGCGTGACGCGGTTGAAGTGGCCGCGGTTGAAGTCGAACCCGCCGATCATGGCGCGGATGGCGCCATCCTGCGGCACCATCGACACCAGCGCCGCCTGCAGCGCGGGCATGTTGATGATTTCCCAGTTGTCGCCGTTTTTGTGGATGTAGACCACGGAACCGCGGCGGATGCGCTGGCTGTCGCTGGCCTTGGGATTGAGCGCGCGGGCGACGACCGCCAGGGCCTTCTTGTCCGAAATCGTGATGATGTCGCGCCCGCTGCGCGCGACGGTGACTTCCGTGGGGCTGGCGGCCAGCACGACGGCGGAGAGCAGGTCTTCGCTGTCGGGGGACTTTTCCTGCACGCCATCCAGGATCTCGTCGAGCGCCTGCGCGTCCTTTTCCACGCCGTCGGGCAGGTCGATCTGTTCTTCCGGGCCCGGATAGACGGCGCGGCGCGTGTAGTCGATGATGCCGTCGCGCACGGCGCGGTAGGCGGCCTCCTGGGCCTTGGAATCGATGGTGGTGTAGACGTCGATGCCCTTGGAGTAGGTGTCTTCCTGGAAGATGCCGTACATCAGCTGGCGGGCCAGTTCGGCCGGATAGTCGCCGTGCACCGCGAAGCCGCGCGCGCTGCCGCCCTCGGTGCCGCGGATCGTGAGGCGCTGTTTCAGGGCCTCGTCGGTCTGCTCCGGCGTCAGGTAACCCAGCGTCTTCATGCGGCCCAGCACGTAGTGCTGGCGGATCTCCGCGCGCGGGAAGTTGGTGATGGGATTGAAGCGCGACGGCGCTTTCGGAATGCCGGCCAGCATGGCGGCTTCGGCCGGGGTGACCTCGGACAGCGGCTTGCCGAAGTACGTGCGCGAGGCGGCCGCGAATCCATAGGCCCGATGGCCCAGGTAGATCTGGTTCATATAGAGCTCGAGGATCTGGTCCTTGGTGAGCTCGGATTCGATCTTGAACGTCAGCAGCAGTTCGTAGAACTTGCGCGAATACGTCTTTTCGGACGACAGGTAGAAGTTGCGGGCGACCTGCATGGTGATCGTGCTGCCGCCCTGGGACTTGGAGCCCTTGACGATGTTGGTCAGCACGGCGCGCGCCACGCCCATCCAATCGACGCCGCCATGGCTGTAGAAACGGTCGTCCTCGGCCGCCAGCACGGCCTGCCGCATCACGGGGGGGATTTCATCGAACCGCAGCACGTTGCGGTGTTCTTCGCCGTACTCGCCGATCAGCACCTTGTCGGCGGTATAGACGCGCAGCGGCACACGCGGCCGGTAGTCGGTCATCGCGTGCAGGTCGGGCAGGCTGGGCCACGCCAGGGCGAGCGCGAGGCCGAGCAGGACGGCGCCGCACAGGGCTGCGCCGGCCGCGGCGATGCCCGCTTTGACCAGGAGAGGTTTCCAGGGAAGGCCCGATTTGCCGCCCGGGGTGGCGGAGGATTGCTGGGGATTGCTCATTGCAGGCGATTCTAGGGCAGAACGCTATAGACCGCCCAGGGCCCGATAAGGTTTCGGTAACGAAATCTGGCTGCGCCCGAGGGGTTCAGCTTTCGTTCAGGTTCCTGGTCACGCCGGGGACGGATTGCAGGTAGCGGTGGGGCGGGGCGCCCAGCGCGCGGTGGAACATGGCCGAGAATGCGCTGGCGCTGCGGTAGCCCAGGTCCGACGCGATGCGCGCCACCGGCACGCCCAGCGACAGCCGGCAGACCGCATCGGCCAGCCGCACCTGCTGCACCCATTGCCGGTAATTGAGGCCCAGCTCGGACTGGAACAGGCGGATCAGCGTGCGGGCGCTGGCGCCGACCTCGCTGCCCCAGTCTTCGATGCCGCGCTGCAGGCCGGGCTGGTCCAGGATGGCCGCGCAGATGGCCTGCAGGCGCCGGTCGCGCGGCCAGGGTATCTGGATGGGCACGACGCGCGCGGCCGCCAGTTCCGCGAGGATCAGCGCGGCGATCTGTTCGCTCCGTCCCCCCAACGGGTAGTCGATGGGTTCGGCGGTCAGCGCCAGGATCAGCTCGCGCAGCAGGCCGCTGACCTCGATCACTTGGCATTGCGGCCAATAATCCCGCGCCGCGTCGGCCTGGATGTAGAGCGAACGCATGGAGACCGCGCCCACCATGTCCACGCCATGCGGCACGCCGGCAGGCACCCAGAGTGCGCGCAGCGGCGGCAGCGCCCAGAAGCCGCTGGGCGTGGTGACCCGCATGACGCCCTCGACCGCATAGATGAGCTGGGCGCGCGGGTGCGAGTGCGAGCCGGTCTGCGCGCCGGCGGCGAACTCCTTGGCCATCGCGGTGACCACGCGGGGGCGATGCTGGTAGTCCTGCGCGTCAATGCTTCGGGCAGGATCGCGCACGAGGGCGGGGCGGACGGCCATGATGTCACTTCCGACGAAAGGATGAGCGGGATGCCTGAAAGCGCGGCTGGCCTATTTTGTCACTTTGCCGACGGAAATTGGCAGATCGCTTTGCGACCGGATTTCTACACTGACGGCTGATTCCGGGGGCGGCCGGCTGGTCCGTCCCCCGGTGATTCATTCCCCGCTGGCCCATTCCTCTCGCAGGCGCTCCATGAACTCCGCCCAGAATCCCGCCGCCGCCATCCCCGCCGCCCCTGCCGCCGCCGCTCCCGCATCCGATCCGTCCACGGCCTTCAAGGTGCTAGGCGCGATCAGCGTGGCGCACCTGATGAACGACATGATCCAGTCGATCCTGCTCGCCATCTATCCCATGCTCAAGGATTCGTTCAGCCTGACGTTCACGCAGATCGGGCTGATCACGCTGGTCTACCAGCTCGCCGCCTCGTTGCTGCAGCCGTTCATCGGCTTCTACACCGACCGGCATCCCAAGCCGTACTCGCTGCCCGTGGGCATGGGCTTTACGCTGGCGGGGTTGCTGATGCTGTCGATGGCGCCGTCCTTCGGCTGGCTGCTGGCGGCGGCGGTGCTGGTGGGCACGGGATCGTCCGTGTTCCATCCGGAGTCCTCGCGCGTGGCGCGCATGGCCTCGGGCGGGCGGCACGGTCTGGCGCAGTCGCTGTTCCAGGTGGGCGGCAATGTGGGGTCGGCGCTGGGGCCGCTGCTGGCGGCGCTTTTCATCATTCCGCACGGCCAGGGCAGTGTGGCGTGGTTCTCGCTGGCGGCGCTGTTCGGCATCGTGGTGTTGATGCGGATCGGGCGCTGGTATGCCGCGAACCGCGTGCTGCTCAAGCCGCGCGGGCGCCGCGACGGCGCGGATAACGGGCTGTCGCGCAACCGGGTGCTGGGCGCCTTGGGCGTCCTGGGCGTGCTGGTGTTTTCCAAGTACTTCTACCTGGCCAGCCTGAACAGCTATTTCACGTTCTACCTGATCGACAAGTTCGCGCTGTCGGTGCGCGAGGCGCAGCTTTATCTTTTCCTGTTCCTGGCCGCCGTGGCGGTGGGTACGGTGGTGGGCGGACCGGTCGGCGACCGCATCGGCCGCAAGATCGTCATCTGGGTGTCGATCCTGGGCGTCGCGCCCTTCACGCTGCTGCTGCCGCACGCCGACCTTTTCTGGACGGGCGTGCTGGTCGTGATCATCGGCGTGGTGCTGGCGTCGGCGTTTTCCGCGATCGTGGTCTATGCCCAGGAGCTCGTTCCGGGCAAGGTCGGCATGATCGCGGGGCTTTTCTTTGGCTTCGCCTTCGGCATGGGCGGCCTGGGTGCCGCCGCGCTGGGCAAGCTGGCCGACGCCACCAGCATCGCTTATGTCTACCAGGTCTGCGCCTATCTGCCGCTGCTGGGCGTGGTGGCCATCCTGCTGCCGCGGGGCGCGCGCCCGCGCGCCTGAATGCGGGTTTTCCGGTAGGCCCACGCCGTCGCCCTGCAAAACTTGCGGTTTTTTGCGCAAGTTAACTGTCAATTACTGCAAAGTGGCCGTCACCAAGCCATCGGCTTGGCGTATTCTTTGTTGCAAGCCGTGCGATCGTCCTGGCGCGGGCTGTAAAGGTTCCAGACGAATAGACGCGCGCCGCCCAGGGTGAGCGCGCGTGGTCGTCTTTTCGCCGTTCTGGTAACAAAAAGCATCAAAAATGCTTGCTTGTAACGCGTTTTCTAGTGCGAACCCAGTGCAACAGCAGTTCCCAAAGGCGGGGCAGGCCCAGAAGGCCTGGGCCGGCATACACCATGACGACTAGCCTGTTTTTCCTGATGTGGGGCCTGGCGACGGCCCTGGCGCTTCCGTTGCTGCTTCCGTTTCACGGCCGTGGCGTCGACGGCGTGCCCGCGTTCATGGCGGCCAACGCGCTTGCCGTGCTGTCCCTGCTGGCCTACGCATCCGCCGACATCATTCCGCCCGCAGCCTATGTGATGGTGTCGAACGCGGCCTGGGCCTGTTCCGCCGCGCTCGTGTACGTGGGCGTGCGGCAGTTTTTCGGCCTGCGCCCGCATGTGCTGCGCACGACCGTGCTGTGCTCGCTCAGCACGGTCGGCTTTGCGCTGCTGCTGTACCGCAACGACAGCCTGGTGCTGCGGATGTTGCTGTATTCGGTCTATACCTGCGTGCTGATGTCGGCGACGGGCGTGGTCATTTTCCGGCAGCGCCGCCAGTTCCAGGCGCGCGGCGTGGTGCTCTACCTGTTGCTGGCGTTCTTCGGACTGGTGGGTCTGCATGCCCTGCGCGTGTATGTCTATGGCGCCGGCGTGGACACGGCCGTGTCGCTGCTGCAGCCGTCGGCCTGGGGACTCTTTTTCATCGTCTGCGGGTCGGTGACGGTGCCGGGCCTGTTCCTCGCGCTGCTCTTCATGATCCAGACGAGCCAGGCGGAAAAAATGCAGGCCGCGCTGACGTTCGACAGCCTGACGCACGCGTACTCCCGCCGCAGCATCATGGACGAGCTGGAGCGCGAGCTCCTGCGCGCCGAGCGCACCGGCGGCAAGCTGGCCGTGCTGGTGCTGGACATCGACCACTTCAAGTCCATCAACGACCGCTATGGCCACGCGGCGGGCGACACCGCGCTGCGCCACTTCGCGCAGGTGGTGCAGAACGCGGTGCGTTCGAGCGACCGCTTCGGCCGGCTGGGCGGCGAGGAATTCGTGTTGTTGATGTACGACTGCGATCCGGCGCGGGCGCTGGTGCAGGCGCAGCGCGTGTGCGATGCCTTGCGTGACACGCCCTTGTACCTGCAGGGGCTGGAAGTGCAGATGACCACGAGCGGCGGGCTGGCGTCCTACCAGCCGGGCGACAGCGCCGACGGCATCCTGGCGCGGGCCGACCTGGCGCTGTACCAGGCCAAGGCGCAGGGGCGCGACCGCGTGGAAATGGCCTGGAGCGGTCGCGGCCAGGCCCGCGCGGGCAGCGGCCAGATGGCCGCCGCCCCGCTGGCCCTGAACGAGGAAACGGCAGGGACTACGGCTTGAGGTGTTCCGTCAGGAACTTCTCCATGGCCTCGTAGAACTCGAACTTGTTCTCGTCGTTGTGAAAGCCGTGGCCTTCGTTGTCCTTGACCATGTATTCCACGTCCACCCCGCGGGCCTTTAGCGCGGACACCATCTGGTCGCTTTCGTCCTTGTTCACGCGCGGGTCCTTGGCGCCCTGCGCCACGAAGAGCGGCGTCTTGATGCGGTCCGCATGCAGCGCGGGCGAGGTCGCGGTCAGGCGGTCGCGATCGCGCACGGGGTCTCCGACCATGTCCTGCATCTTGTCCAGCATCGGCTTCCAGTAGGGCGGAATGGACTTCATGAACGTGAAGAGGTTGGACACGCCCACGTAGTCGACCGCCGCCGCGTACAGATCCGGCGTGAACGCGACGCCCGCCAGCGTCGCATAGCCGCCGTAGCTTGCGCCATAGATGCCGATGCGCGCGGGGTCGGCGATGCCTTGCTCGACCAGCCATTGCACGCCGTCCGTGATGTCGTCCTGCATCTTCAGGCCCCATTGCCCGAAGCCGGCCTCCCAGAAGTCGCGCCCGTAGCCCGTGGACCCGCGGAAGTTCATCTGCAGCACGCAGAACCCGCGGTTGGCGAGGAACTGCACTTCGGGGTTGTAGCCCCAGCCGTCGCGCGCCCAGGGTCCGCCGTGCGGGTTCACGACGCAGGCCAGGTTCTTGGGCGGGCGGCCCGCCGGCAGCGTCAGGTAGCCATGGATGGTCCTGCCGTCGCGGCTCTGGTAGCTGATGGGCTGCACCCGCGACATGTCTTTCTCGGGGATGGCGGGGTTCAGGTCGGCCAGCTTGGTCAGGGTGCCGGCCACGGCGTCGTAGATGTAGCGCGCGCCGGGCGTGCGGTCGTTGTACGCGGCGACGATGAATTTGTTCTCGTCACGGTTGCCGCCCTGGATGGCGATGTCATAGCCATCCAGGCGCTCGGACAGGGTGCGGTACAGGGCCTCGGTCTCGGCGTCGAAGAAGCGGTACTGCGGCTTGTCCGTCTGGTAGGACGCCACGGTCAGCACGCGGCGCTTGCGCGAGAACGCCGCGCCGTCCAGGTCGACCTCGGCCGGCGTGAAGATGACTTCCTCGGCATCCGGATTGGCGGGGTCGATGATGACCAGGGACAGCTTGTCGCGCCCGCGACTGCTCAGGGCGTAGAACTTCTTGTCGTCGAAGGTGAAGAAGGCCGGGCTGACGCTGGTGCGGTAGTCGGTGGTGATGAGGGGGCGGAACTCGGACGCTTCGTCGTCGCGGTAGAGCAGGGTGGTGTTCAGGCCGTCGCTTGCGATGGCGGCGCGCACCTTACCTGCGTGGTCCGTCTGCCAGCCCACGATGTTGCCGGGATTCTGGGCCACCAGCACGGCCGCGCCGGTGTGCACGTTGACGCGGTAGACGTCGAACACCTCGGGGTTGCGCTGGTTGTGGCTGATCAGCACGTGGTCGGGATCGTCTTCGAGGTCGTCCTCGATGCCCGCGCGCACGCCCTCGTAGGGCGTCAGGTCGGTGATCTTGCCCGTCTTCGCGTCGACGGCCAGCACGTGGAAGTTCTCGTCTCCGCCGAAGTCCTTCTGGTAGAGCACCACGTCCGCGCCCTTCCAGAAGTAGGCGCTGATGTCGCGCGCGGTCTCGCGGGTCAGTTGCCGCGGTTCGCCCACGAGCTGGCTGCCCTGCAGGGGCTGCACATAGATGTTCATGCGGGCGGGATGGCCGTCCACGCTGGTGGGCTGCATGAAGGCCAGCGTCTGGCCGTCGTCGGACAGCCGGAAAAATCCGCGTTCCGGATTGCGGAAGAAGTCTTTCAGGGGATAGGCGCGGGGAGGCGGCTGCGTGGCGCAGGCACCCAGGGTGGCGCCGACGATGCCGGCGGTCAGGACGGTGCGCAGGAATGAGAACAAGGGAAAACCTCCGTGGTGACGATCCGCGTTGCAGGGGACGCGCGGGACGAAGGGACGCACGCGCGCCAGTGGCGGCGCTGCGGCGGGCCGGTCCCGGCGGCTCGTCGATAATGCCATAGCCGCGCAAAGGGTGTCGAACCGGCCCCACTTATCCCGCCAGGCCGTTTGCGGGATAATCGCGGCAATTCTTCTGGAGATTTACATGTACAGGAATCTGGTCGCGGCATCGGCGCTGGCCCTGGGGCTGGCTGGCTGCTCGATGGGCATTTCGCAGGACGGCTCGTCGCCGCACAGCGAATTCAAGGCGCCGGTGGCCTTCAAGGACGCCTACGATGCGGTCATCCGCCAGTCCAACGCCTGCCTGCGCAGCACCGACAATGCCTACCGCGTGGTTTCCGACCTGAATGAGAGCGCGCAGTCCGGCGTGGTGCGCGTGCTGGCCCCTTATTCGGACCGCGAGATGTCGCGCGTCGACCTGAAGTCGCTGGGGGCAAAATCCACGGACGTGCGCATCGTGATGTGGGGCAAGGGCACCTGGGATGCGGCCGCCATGCGCGCGATGCAGGACGCGGTGTATTACGGCCTGGTGTCGTGCAGCACCTACATGCCGCTGGACCCGCGTCCGCCCGTCAAGCCTTCGCGCGACCTGCCGAAGTAAGGCGCGCGCACTGGGTCAGTCTGGGTCAGTCGCCGCCCGGACGGCGGCGGATGATCTTGAAGGTGGCGGTGGCGCGCGCCACCAGTTCGCCGTCGGCGCGCCGGATGTCGCCCTCGCAGAAGGCGATGGACGCGCCGCGGCGCAGGCAGCGCGCCTCGATCACCAGGTCGCCCGTGCCCGGGGACAGGAAGGTGGTGTTCATGTCGATCGTGGCCATGCCTTCGGTGGCGTCCGCGGACCCGCGCGCCGCGGCGCTCAACGTGAAATCCAGGACGCTCATCAGCGTGCCGCCGTGCACGTCGCCGCGGCTGTTGGTGAGGTCTTCGCGCCAGGGCAGCGTCGTGCGGGCATAGGCCGGCGCAATGCTTTCGGGCACCAGGCCAATGAAATGCATGAAGGGAATCGTCAGGCCGAAGTAGTCGGTTGTGGGGGCGGATGCAGTCATGGAACCGTCGTGTGCGGGAATGGGTAGCGGATTGTCGCCGGTCATAATATATGTTTTTGCCACGGGATTGAGGCCATGACGGGGCAGGAGACTGCGCGTTCCCAGCGCAAGATCGTGCATGTGGACATGGACGCTTTCTATGCGTCGGTGGAGCAGCGCGACAACCCCGAACTGCGCGGCAAGCCCGTGGTGGTGGCCTGGACCGGGCCGCGCTCGGTCGTGTGCGCGGCCTCTTATGAGGCGCGGCGCTACGGCATCCATTCGGCGATGTCCGCCATCAAGGCGGAGCGCCTCTGTCCGCACGCGATCTACGTGCCGCCCGATTTCAACCGCTACCGGGCCGTGTCGCGCCAGGTCCGGCAGATCTTCGCCCGTCATACCGACCTGATCGAACCCCTGTCGCTCGACGAGGCCTATCTGGACGTCACGCTCAACAAGTGCGGGCTGCCGTCGGCCACCGAGGTCGCGCAGGTCATCCGCCAGCAGATCCGCGAGGAAACCGGCCTGACGGCGTCGGCCGGCGTGGCGCCGAACAAATTCCTGGCCAAGATCGCGTCCGACTGGAACAAGCCTGACGGCCTGTTCGTCGTGCGTCCCAACAAGGTGTTGGCGTTCCTGGAGCCCTTGCCCGTGCGCAAGGTGCCGGGCGTGGGCAAGGTCACGCAGGCGCGGCTGGAGCAGCTGGGCATCCAGACGGTGGGCGACCTGGCCACGCACAGCGCGCAGGAACTGGAGCATTATTTTGGCCGCTACGGCCGCCGCCTGTATGAGCTGGCGCGCGGCATCGACGAGCGCGAGGTCCAGACCGACCAGCCCTTGCAGCAGGTGTCGGCCGAAACCACGTTTTCGCAGGACGTCCGGCTGGACGCCGTGGGCGAGGCGCTGGACCGCATGGCGGAAAAAGTGTGGGACCAGGCGCTGAAGAAGGGCGCCCTGGGCCGCACGGTAGTGCTCAAGTTGAAGACCGACCGCTTCCGCATCCTGACGCGCAGCCAGACCAGCGCCCAGCCGCCGGCGTCGGCGGCGGAACTGGCGGCCCTGGCCAGATTGCTATGCGAACGCGTCGAACTGCCGCCTGAAACCCTGTACCGGCTGGCGGGCGTGGGCATGAGCAACTTCGCGGATCCGGCGCAGCAGTCGCGCCAGCCGGACCTGTTTGGCGGCGCGTTTTAGGCGAGGCGGGCCTTCACCTGCTGCGACAGCGCGGTCATGTCCGCGCGTCCGGCCAGGGCCTGCTTGAGGATACCCATGACCTTGCCCATCGCGGGCGCGCCGGTCACGCCTTGCGCGGCCACTTCGGCCAGCGCGGCGTCGATGGCGGCGGTCACTTCCTCGGGCGTGGCGGCCTGGGGCAGGAATTCTTGCAACACGGCCAGTTCGGCCTTTTCCTGTTCCGCGGTTTCGGTGCGGCCGGCCTGCTCGAACGCGGCGATCGACTCGCGGCGCTGCTTGACCTGCTTTTCGATGATGGCGGTGATTTCCGCGTCGGACAGGTCGCGGCGTTCGTCCACTTCCTTCTGCTTGACGGCGGCCAGCAGGAAACGCAGCGTGGTCAGGCGCTCGGCGGCCTTGGCGCGCATCGCGTCCTTGACGGAGTCGGACAGGCGGGTCTTGAGCGTAGCAGTGCTCATGGGTAAACCTTTGTGGTGTTGCGGTAAACGGGAAGTTTAAACCGGGCGAGGGCGGGCAGGCTGCCCCGCCCCGGGCTTACTTCACGGTGGCGAGGTCGCCGCGCAAGGCCACGCCCGCGACCATCGCGCCGGCGTGGCATTCGTAGTCGGTGGTGCTGCGGTATTCGTTCTTGCGGTAGTAGCTGACGATATTGGTGACGGCATTGGCGCCCGCCTTCTTGGCGGCTTCATGCAGGGCGATCACGGCCGATTGCGCCACCCACAGGCAGGCATCTTCGTCCTTCTTGGCGAAGGCATTCGTTTTGCGGTTGGTGATCACGCCGGCTTCCAGCACTTTGCCCTTGGGGCCCGTGCCGGCCAGGTAGAACTTCACACTGCCGTCGATCTTGCCGGCCGCCTGCGCGGCCTCGATGGCGGCCTGCATGGGAAGGTGGACGGTGCGATCCGCGGCCAGGACAGGCGCCGAGAAAGCGAACGACAGGGCCAGCGCGCCAGCGAGCTTGCAGTGAAGGTTCATGATTTGCATTCCTTGGGAAGACAGTGAAAAAGCGGAGGGGAACGGTGCCGGGCCGGCCTGGGGCCAGCGTCAGGGCCAGCGCCGGAAGATCAGGGACGTGTTGATGCCGCCGAACGCGAAATTGTTGTTCATGACGAATTCGTTGTTCATGCGCCGGCCTTCGCCCGTCAGGTAGTCCAGGTCGCCGCACAGCGGGTCGACATGCCGCAGGTTCAACGTCGGGGCATACCAGTCGTTGCGGAGCATTTCGATGCTGAACCAGGATTCCAGCGCGCCGCAGGCGCCCAGCGTGTGGCCGAGGTAGCTTTTCTGGGAGCTGATGGGCATGCGGTTGCCGAAGAGCCGGGCGGTGGCCTGGGTCTCGGCCACGTCGCCCTGCTCGGTGGCCGTGCCGTGGCCGTTCACGTAGCCGATCGCGTCGGGCGGCAGGCCGGCATCGGCCAGCGCCATCTCCATGGCGACGCGCATGGTGGCTGCTTCCGGGCGGGTGATGTGCGTGCCATCCGAATTGCTGCCAAAGCCGACGATTTCCGCGTGGATGTGCGCGCCGCGGGCCTGCGCGTGTTCCAGCGATTCCAGCACCAGCATGCCGCTGCCCTCGCCGATGACCAGTCCGTCCCGGTCGCGGTCGTAGGGCCGGGGCGTCAGTTCCGGCGTGTCGTTCTTCTGGCTGGTCGCGTACAGCGCGTCGAATACCAGCGCCTCGCTGGGACACAGCTCTTCGGCGCCGCCGGCCAGCATCAGGTCCTGGCGGCCGTAGCGGATGGCTTCGTAGGCGTAGCCGATGCCCTGGCTGCCGGAGGTGCAGGCGCTGGAGGTCGGGATGATCCGGCCCTTCAGTTCGAAGAAGATGCCGATATTGGCGGCGGTGGTGTGCGGCATCATGCGCACATAGGAGTTCGCGTTCAGGTCGTCGGTCACGCCATTGAGCAGCATGTTGCCGAAGGCGCGGATTTCCGCCGTGCTGCCGACGGACGACCCGCAGGCCACGCCCATGCGCCCGTCGGTGATGCTGCGATCGCCAAGCAGTCCCGCGTCGGCCAGCGCGATTTCCGCGGCCCGCACCGCAAGCTGCGAGACGCGGCCCATGCTGCGCAATTGCTTGCGCGTCCAGTGCGACGGGGCCTGGAAATCCTCGACCGGCCCGCCCAGGCGGGTGTTCAACTCCGCGTAGCGCGACCAGTCCGGCATGACGCGGATGGCGCTGCGGCCTGCCTGGAAAGCCTGCTGGATGCGCGGCCAGTCCGATCCCAGCGCGCTGATGCCGGCCATGCCGGTGATGACGACGCGCTTCATCAGCACAGTCCTCCATTGACGGCGATGACCTGGCGCGTGATGTACGCGGCGCCGGGGGACATCAGGAATGCCACGGTCGCGGCCACTTCTTCGGGCTTGCCCATGCGTTGCGCGGGGACGGCCTTGAGGATTTCATCCACGGGCACATGTTCGTCGATCATGTCGGTGTCGATCAGCCCCGGCGCGACGCAGTTCACGGTGATCTGGCGCTTGGCCAGTTCCACGGCCAGGGCCTTGGCCGCGCCGATCAGGCCGGCCTTGGAGGCGCTGTAGTTCACCTGGCCGCGGTTGCCGACCAGTCCGGAAACGGACGCCATGCATACCACGCGCCCCGGCGCGCGGCGCCGGATCATGGGCATGGCCAGCGGACTGAGCACGTTGTAGAAGCCATCGAGGTTGGTCCGCAGGACCTGGTCCCAGTCATCGCCGGTGAGGGCGGGAAATGCGCCGTCGCGTGTCAGGCCGGCGTTCAGGACGACGCCGTAGTAGGCCCCATGGGCCTCGATGTCCGCCTGCAGCGCGGCGGCGCATTGCGCGCGGTCGGCCACGTCGAATTGCAGCACGCGCGCCTGGCGGCCGCGGGCCTGCACTTCGGCCTGGACGGCTTCGGCCTGGGCGCGCTGCTGGCGGCAGTGCAGCGCCAGATCGTGGCCGGCGTCGGCCAGGGCCAGCGCGATGGCGCGGCCTATGCCGCGGCTCGAGCCGGTGACGAGGATGGGGTCGGCGCTCATTGGGGGGCTTCTTCCTGCATAAAGGTTTGCGGGTCGCTGGGCTGATAGACGTTCAGGCGGGCTTCGGCCAGCAAGCGGGTCGGGTCGCGCAGTTCACATTCAAAGACGCTCATGCCGCTGGCGTCGATCAGGCCGCGCCGGACATGGATGGTGATGGCGGCGCCCGCGGGCAGCGAGGCCGCATGGCATTCATAGCGCCGCGTGCCAAGCAGGAAACCCAGCTTGACGGATTCGTTCGCCTGCCGCGCCTGGCATCCCGCCCAGGCGCCCACGGCCTGCGCCATGAGTTCCATCCCCAGCCACGGCGGCAGCGAACCGTCCGCCAGCGAATAGGGGCCCGGCCGGATGACGGCATGCGCGGTGAGGCTGTCCGCGTCGTAGTGGCTGACCGTGTCGATCAGGATCATGTTGCCCGCGTGCGGCAGCAGGCTGGCGACCGGCCATGGAATCATGGATGACCTCCGAATACGAGGCTGGCATTGTTGCCGCCGAAGGCGAAGGAGTTGCTCATCGCCACGCGGCGCCGGCCCGCGGCGTAGCGATGCGCGGGGGTGCTGAATTCCAGCGCGGGCAGCGCCGGATCGGGATGGCCGTCCCAGACATGGGGCATGAGGCGGCCTTCGGCGTTGGACGCGGACAGGGTGATCCAGGCCAGCGCGGCTTCCAGCGCGCCTGCCGCGCCCAGCGTGTGGCCGGTCAGGGCTTTGGTCGATGCGCAGGGCACGCCGTTCGGAAACACGGCGTTCGTGGCGTGGCTTTCCATCGCGTCGTTGTGTGGGGTGCCGGTGCCGTGCAGGTTGAGCCACCCGATGCTGGCGGCCTCCACGTCCGCCGACCGCAGGGCGGCCAGCATGGCCCGCCGGGCGCCTTCGCCGGTGGGGTCGGGCGCGGACATGTGCCAGGCGTCCGAGCTGGCGCCGCCGCCGAGCAGCGCCACGGCATTCGCATCGGCGGGGTCGCGCTCCATCAAAAAGAGGACCCCGGCCTCGCCGATATTGATGCCGCGGCGATGGACCGAAAACGGCGTGCATAGCGCGTCGTCGACGGCTTCGAGCGTGGCGAAGCCGTTGATGGTCAGGCGGCACAGCGTGTCGGCGCCGCCGCAGACCACGGCGTCGCACAGGCCCAGCCGCAGCAGGCGCTGCGCCGACAGCAGGGCGCGGGCGCTGGACGTGCAGGCCGTGGAAAGCGTGTAGGCCGGTCCCGTCGTGCCCAGCCAGTCGGCGAGGAACGAACCGGGGGACGACAGGGCCTGCCGGCGGTAGTCGTAGGTGGCGGGCCAGGCGCCATGCTGGCGCAAGTCGCGGAATGCGGGCGCGTTGTCATTGACGCCGGACGTGCTGGTGCCCAGCACCACGGCGACGCGGTCCGCGCCATAGCGGGCGATGGCGGCGCGCAGCGGCGCCTCGATCTGCGTCGCGGCCGCCAGCAGCAGTTGATTGTTGCGGCTGTGGTGATGCGCGGGCAGTTCCCGGGGCAGGGCGGGCAGCGCGCCCGTGCAGGCCCCCAGCGTCAGGACGCGGCCATTGACCCAGCCGGCCTGGGCGCGCATGCCGGTGGTGTCGCCGGCGAACGCGGCGCGGCCGACGGCCTCGACGCCGGCGCCAAGCGCGCACACCACGCCGGGGGTGCCTAGCCAGGTCATCATGGCTGCTCCTTCAAGGGGGTGATCCGCCACGTCACGTCGTCGGCGGTACGGATGGAAAACGCCTGGCCTTGCGCATCGCCGGGCCAGGTGACGGTCCAGCGCGCCTTGCCGTGCCCGAGCAGAACGCGCTGCGTCGCGCCGCCGGCAGGCCCGACGGCGCGCCACGACGCGGCGCCGTACTCGGCGTCCAGATCCGCTTGCGGCGTCCAGGCGAACATCAGCGCGGCGAACAGCTCGCGCGCCTGCGCATTGGGGCGCATGAACCCGTCATTGCGCCATTGGCCCCGCTCCAGCATCTGCCGCGCCTGCGGAACCCCCAAGGGATCGAACAACGACCACCGCATGGCGGCGCCTTCGCGTTGGACCACGAGGAGCAGGTCGGCGGCGGGCTGGCCTGGCGCCGTCTGCGCCACGTGCAACTGGCGCGGCAGCGCAAAGCCGGCATCGTGGGCGGGCAGGGGCGGCGCGCCGGCGCAACCGGCCAACGCCAGCAGCGCAAGCGCCAGGCTTCGGCGTACGGTCAGGAAGAAGGCGGCAGCGGCGTTCATGGGGCGGCTCAGGCGGGCTGCGCAAGCGGGGCGCCCGCGCGGCAGAGTTCGCTCAGCATGCGCAGGCGGCGCTGCGGGTTGGCGACAAAGGGGTTGCGGGTGTCCCACGCGTAGCCGGCCAGGATGGCGCTGATCATGCGGCGTATTTCCGGTTGCGCGCGCGGGTAGAACACGACGTCCTGGAATTCACCGCTGTACCAGCCCTGGACATAGGCGCGGAATGTCTCGACGCCCACCATCAGCGGGTCCGCGAACTCGGCTTGCCAGTCCACCTGGGCGCCGCCCAGCTGCCGGTGCAGCGCATCGGCCGCCAGCTTGGACGAGCGCAGCGCGATGGTGACCCCGGACGAAAACACCGGATCCAGGAACTCCGCGGCGTTGCCCAGCAAGGCATAGCCCGGGCCGTGCAGGCGCGTCACGCTGGCCGAGTAGCCGCCTATCGTGTTGGCGGGCGTATCCCAGACCGCGTTCTTCAAGACGCGCTTCAGGTTGGGCGCGGCCTGCGCCATGGCGCGCAAGGTGGTCATCAGGTCTACACCGGGGACGCCGAAAAGGTCTTCGCCGCCGACGACGCCGAACGAGCAGCGGCCGTTGGAGAAGGGAATCAGCCAGTACCAGATGCCCCGTTGTTCGGGATGCACCGTGATCAGGATCTTTTCGCGGTCAAAGCCGGGATCGTCGATGCGGTCCTCGATGTGGGTGAAGATGGCCTTGCGCGGCGGCATGGACGACGGGCGTTCCAGGTCCAGCATGCGCGCCAGGACGCGGCCGTAGCCGCTGGCGTCCAGCACGAACCGGCTCTTGACCTGATAGCTATCGCCTTCGGCGGTGCGCACGTCCAGCAGCGGGCCGTCGCCGCCGAAGTCGGCCGCGGTGACTTCCTGCCGGTAGCGCACTTCGACGCCTTGGCGGGCGGCGTCGTCCGCGAGCACTTGGTCGAAGTGCGCGCGCTGCACCTGGAAGGTTGTGCCCGGCCCGGCGGTGAACTTGTCGCGAAAGTCGAAGTAGGTGTAGGCGTCGCCGCAGGCGAATGCGGCGCCGTTCTTGACCTGGAAGCCGGCGGCCTGGACGGCGGGCATCATGCCTGCCTCGTCCAGGTATTCCAGGCAGTGCGCCAACAGGCTTTCGCCGATGGAAAAGCGCGGAAATTGCTGGCGTTCAAGGATCAGGACGTCGTGCCCCTGCCGTTTGAGCAAGGCCGCGGCGACCGCGCCGGCCGGGCCCGCCCCGATGACCACGACTTCCCGATGTTCCATGCTGGATGTTTCCATGTTGCGATGCGTGATGAGAGGAAAGCGTCAGCGCCCGCGGGGCGGGCCGATCCACGGCGCCCACAGCAGCGAAAAGGCCACGCCAAGCGCCACGGCCAGCCCGAAGTTGGCAATGGCGGGGGTCTGGCTGAGGGCGAGCAGTCCGAACGACAGCAGCGTCGTGACCGCGCCCAGGAGAATGCCCACCAGGCTGGCGGCCGCGCCCGCGACGCGCTCGAACATGAAGATCGCGTAATCCACCCCGATGGCCGAGACCAGCAGCAGGCCGAACAGGCTGAACAGCGTCAGGGGCTGGCCAAGATAGCCCAGCGCGGCGAGGCTGCAGGCGGTGGCCGCCAGGGGCACGGCCAGGATGCGCCAGGTCGCCGCGCGGCCCAGCGTCAGCAGCAGCAGCACCGCGGCGGCCACATAGGAAATGAGCTTGAGTTCGGCGGCTTCGATCCGGGTGGCGGCGAACATGCGGTTGAGTTCGCCGCTGCGGTCGACCAGGCTGACGCCCGGCGCGTCCTGCGCCACGGCGGCCAGGGCCGCCGGGTCGCGCAGGCCGAGCAGGGTGATCATGCCCGCGTATTCGCCGTCGTGCTTGCCCAGCCACAGCGCGCGCCAGCGTTCGGCCTGGGGCCCGCGCAGCGCATCGTCGATCGTGAGCGGGGGCAGCGCCGCGAGCGACTGCAGCTCTTGCGCGATGGCCTCGAACGGAATGCCGAGGTCGGTCATGGCTTTCCAGGCCTGCGGCTGTGCGGCCAGGGCGGCCAGCCTGCCGCGCAGGGCCTCCTGCTCGGCGGCCGGCGACACGAGCTGGCTCAATGCGTTGTACGAGGCCAGTTTGCCGTCGCGCACCAGCGCATCGAGCCGCTGGGCGACGCGCGTCTGTCGGCGCAACAGTTCATCGGGATCGCGGGCGCGCACCAGGAAGAACTGGCTGGTGGGCACGACGCCGGTGATGTCGCCGATTTGCCTGGCCTGCTCCATCAGGGGCGCCGGCAGGCTCAGCCACTGGCGCAGGTCGTCCTGGATGCCAAGCCGCGCAATGCCGCCCGCGACGCCCGCCGCCACCAGGGCCGCGCCGATCCACAGGACGCCGCGCCGGGCGGCCAGCCGTTCGCGCGTGCGCAGCGCACGCTGGGCAAAGCCCAGCAGGGGCAGCCAGGGGCGTGGCCGCCAGCCGTGCATCCAGGCAGGAAGCTGGCACACGGTGCATGCATAAGCGCCCAGCAGGCCGGCCGCCGAGAACACGGCGGTCTGGGTCAGCGCCGGGAACGGCGTGAACGCCAGCGCGAGGTAACCCACCAGGCTGGCGGCCAGGCTGATGGTCAGGCCGGGAAGGACCCGGCGCAAGGCCGGCCAGGCTTGCCAGTCGGGCATCCCAAAGCTTTTTCCCAGCCAATGCATGGGGAAGTCCACGGCCACGCCGATCAGGCTGGCGCCGATGACGAGCGTGAGGACGTGGATGGAGCCGAATACGGCGACGCACGCGACCGCGCCGGTCACCAGCCCCACGGCCACGGGCACGAACGCCAGCAGCACGCGCCAGCGGCGCATCGCCAGCAGCAACACCAACACGATGCCGATGGCGGCGCCGGTTCCGATCCAGCCGCTTTCGGCGACGGCCTGGGCCTTGCCGGCCGCGGCATACAGGGGGCCGCCCGCCACCAGCAGCTCGGCGCCCGCCGCGCCCAAGACCGCTTGATCCTGGTCGATCTGCGCCGCAATGCGTTGCGGCGCGTCGGCGTCGAAGGCGTCGCCGCGCGTATCGGCGCGCACGAGCACCCAGCGCCGGCCGCCCTGTTCGGCCTGCAACGTGCCCGAACCCATGTCGAAATGCACCAGTCCGCCGGGCCGCAGCGCCTGTTCGGCGCGGCGCGTCAGCCCCAGCCAGTCCTGATCGGCGGGCACCAGGCCCGACGAGGAGAAGGGATCGGACAGCTCGCGGGCACGGCGCTGCGCGTAGGCCGCGGGGTCGTTTTCCAGTTGCTGGCGGTCCGCCAGCGGGAGCATGGCCAGGCGGCCCGCCAGGAGGTGCTCGCGCAGGGCGGCCAGGTCGACGTTCAGGTCCACCTGCACCTGGGAGAACAGGCCGCTGTCCGTCCACCGCTTTGCCAGCAGACGCGCCGGTGGCACAGGATCGGCGCCGTCGCGCGCGGCGACCAGCGCAATGAGCTGGCGCGACAGCGGTTCCTGGATGCGGCTCTCGGCCAGCCGCCGCGTGGCGTCAACGGACGCCTGCGGCACCAGCTCCATCAGATTGGCGGAAACCGGCCAGCCGTTGCGGCACTGCCAGGCGCCGGCCAGCAGCACCAGCAGCAGCCCCAGCTTGAACAGGCGGGGCAGCCAGCGTTCAGTCCGCGAACGCACGCTCTTCCTCGGGGGTCAAGGCTTGCGCGGCGACGGCGCCGGTCATCTGCAGCACGCTGCGGTCGCCTTGGGTTTCACGCAGTTCGATGCGGTCAACGAGCGCGCCGCCATCGATCCGGATGGTGTCGAAGATCTGGCGCAGCAGCGCCGAGCGCGGTGTCAGGGTCAAATGCCAGTCGGTGGACTCGCCCGTCAGCGCCAGGTCGAAGTTCTCCTGCAGCGCGCGGGTGTCGCCGGCCAGCACGGAAAGAAAGAGCTGGTTCTCGCGGCCGCCGCCCGTCTGCTGGGGCAGCTTTATCCAGGCGCCGGACTCGTCCCGGCGCGAGATGCCGTTGGCATCGATGCGCAGGTCCTGCGCGATGGGCGTGCGCAGCAGCCATAGCAGGCCTTTTCCGGCCGCCAGCGTGAAGTCGCCGCGGCTGGTCAGGGGCTGGGGCAGCGAGCGCAGGAATTTCTGTTGCACGAACTGGCCGCGCACGATCGGCGTGGCGCGCAGTTGTGCCCGCAGGTCGTCCAGGTCGAAGGCCGCGGCGGTCAGGGGCAGCAGGGCCAGCGCCAGCAGGCAGGCGAGCCGTTTCCAGAACGGGCGGGGGGTGGGAATGCGCATCATGTGCCGGCCTCCAGGGACTGGAGCTTGCTTCGGACCGCGGCGACGAAGACCTCGGGCGAGGCCAGTTGCATCTCGCCGCTGGCCAGGCAGACCGCCACCTGCTCCGACGTGGCGCGAGTCAGCCGCTGGCCCGTTTCCGCGTCCTGGATCAGGTAGTTGATCTTGAGCCGATGTTCCCATTCCACCAGTTCGGCGCGCACGACCAGCCGTTGGCCGAATTGCGCCGGCTGGGCGTAACGCAGGTGCAGGTCGATCACCGGCCATACATAGCCGCTGGCGCGCATGGCGCCGTAATTGTGGCCAAGGCTGTCCAGCAGCTCGCAGCGCGCCTGCTCCAGGTATTTCACGTAGTGACCATGCCAGACGACATTGATCGAATCGACGTCGAAAAAGGGCACGCGAATTTCGACTTCCGCGCCGATGGCGCCGCGTTTACGCATCGTCTTTCCAGAAGGGGTAGAAGTTGAACCACTGCAGCGGGGCCAGTCGGCAGTGCGCCGCGAGGCGGTCGGCATAGCGCTGCGCCCAGTCGGCGATCCGTTGCTGGCGCGTCGCGCGCGTCCAGGCGATGCCGTCCGACAGGCGCTCCATCGAAACGCGGTACCGGTCGCCCTGGCGGGTGCAGAACAGCAGATTCACCGGGCATCCCAGCAACCCGGCCAGCAGCCAGGGGCCCTGGGGCAGTCGCGCGGCGTCGCCCAGGAATTGCACCGGCACCGTGCGATCGCCCTGCAGGGGCACGCGGTCGCCGGCGATGGCCAGCCATTCGCCCCGATCGAGGCGTTGCGCCAGATCGAGCATGACGGCCGCGTCCAGCTCGCTGACCTGGATCATGCGCAGCCCGCCGCCGGCTTCATCGAGCAGGCGGTTGAAGTGGACGGCATGTTTGCTGTGGACCAGCACGTTCAATCTGAGCGCGCCGGTCTGCTCGGCAAGCGCGCGGCAGATTTCAAGGTTGCCCAGGTGCGAACCCACCAGGATCTGGCCGCGGCCATGGCCCATCTGGCCGTGCAGGCCATCCGGGTCGGCGATGTCCAGTTGGGCCATGGTGATCCTGCCCTGCCAGACGTCCAGCTTGTCGAGCATGGCGGTGGCGAAGGCCAGGTATTGCCGGTAGACGGGAAAGGCGCGGGGCAGCGGCGCGACGAGGCCGCCGGCGTTCACCAGGCGCCGCTGATACGCGGCGATCGCGCGTCGGGCGCGCGCGCCGAAGGCATAGAAATACAGCACGACGAGCCAGACCACGGGTGCGACGGTGCGCCGGCCCAGCCTGCGCGCGGCCCAGGCCGTCAGGCGCATCAGCGCCGGATGGCCGCGTTCCCGCTGCCCCGCCCAATGGCTGTCGGGGGCGCTCATGGACGGACGCTCCCGGTCAGGCGGCGCCACAGCAGGGCTGGCGATCGGGCCAGCATGCCGAAAAACAGCCGCGCATGCATGCGGCTGATCAGCAGGTTGTCCTGCAGCCCCTTGAAATGCGAGATGCCGCCTTCGGGATAGACGACGCGCGTCGGCAGCCACGCCATGGGCATGCCGCGCCAATGCAGCCGCACCAGGATGGCGATGTCGAAATCCATGCGCCGGCCGACATGGGCGCCGTCGATCACGGGCAGGACGCCGGCCAGCGGATAGATGCGAAAGCCGCACATGGCGTCGGGGATGTCGAACGACAAGGTGTTGATCCATACCCAGACGCGGGTCAGCCAGCGGCCGTAGAGGCGGCTGCGGGGCACGTCGTCGCCGTACACGGGCGCGCCGCAGATCACCGCGTCCGGCCTGGCGCGCGAGGCGCTGGAAAATGCCGTCACGTCCTGCAGCGCGTGCTGGCCGTCGGCGTCCACCTGCAGCGCATGCGTGTAGCCCAGCGCGCTGGCGGCGCGCAATCCGTCCTGGACCGCCGCGCCTTTGCCGCCATTGACCGCGCGGCGCACGAGCCGTATGTCGGGCCGCATGCCGGGCTGCGCGGCCAACTGGTCCAGCACCGCCGCGCACGCCGGGTCCGAGCCGTCATCGACCAGCACGCAGGGCAGGCCCTGCGCCGTCAGTTGCGCCACCACCGCGGACACGGTGCCGCCGTGGTTGAACACGGGGATGACGGCGCACAGCTTATGCGGCGCCATGGTCCGCCCCTTGGAGAATGCGTCCCGACGAGCAGGGCGAGCCGTCCACCGTGAACGCGAAATACAGCTTTTGCCGGTCCGCATCCCATTTCAGCGCCAGGGCGGCGGTGTCGCCCGGGCGCAGGAGACGCTGGAACTTCAGCGCCTCCATGCCGGCAAAGCTCAGTTCCGGCTTCAGGTCGCGCTGGGCAAGCGACATGGCCCAACTGATCTGGGCCACGCCCGGCACCACGGGCGCGATCGGAAAGTGACCGCTGAAGTACGCCAGGTCATAGGGAATGTCGAGCGTGTAGCGCCGCTCGTTGTCCGGCACGGCCGCCACGTCCGTGGGGATGGCGACGGGCGCCAGCGGGCGCGGGCCGGCCGCGGCGTCGAACTCGGCTTGCGGCAGCTTGCCCTGCGCGTTGGCGGGCAGGTCCCGGAAGAATCTCCAGCCGCGGGGCACCGCCAGCGATTCGAAGCGCGTGGCCAAATGGGCCCGCAAGGCATCGACCACGGCTGCGCGGCCCTGGTTGCGCAGCGCATGCAGGCCATGGGCCGTCAGCGCCACCAGCGCCGTCAGGCGCGGCGCGCCGGCCGCCTTGCCCACGCGCACGTCGGCGACGTAGGCGTGTTCCGTCAGTGCGTGCTCCAGCATGGGCAGCGACACACGCTTTTCTTCGATCTTCACGATGCGGTCCAGGCGGCCCAGCAGCCGGAAGCCGCCGGCCGTGAGCTCGGCGCCGTCCGCGGTCTGGCGGTCGTCGGCATGGACCCACGGCGATGCGACGCGCAGGGCGCCGTCGCCGTTCACGTCCACGGTCACGCCGGGCAGCGGCTGCCAGTCCGCGTCGCCGGTGCGCCAGGCCACCGCGCCGGTTTCCGAGCTGCCGTAGATTTCCGTGGGACGCAGGCCGAGCGACCGCGCGATGTCATCGGACACGTCCCGCGGCAAGGCGCCGCCCGACGAGTGGATGCGGGTCAGCTTGCCGCGCAACTGCGTCCAGTCCAGGCGCTGGCCCAGACGCCGCAGCAGGGCGGGGCTGGCGATCCAGGTGAAGGAGGGATGGCGCAGGCTGGCCTGCTGCAGGTCTTCGGGGTAGAGGCGCTGCGGCCGGTCGATCTGCCGGCCCGCGCACAGCGGCCACAAGACGCGGAAGGGCAGGCCGTACATGTGCTGCGCCGACACGCTGCCCAGCACGGGCGCCTGCGGGTCGGGCCACTGCTGCTGCAGCGCCTGCACTTCCTGCGCCAGTTGGCCCCAGGTCTTGGCAATGTGCTTGGGCGTGCCGCTGGAACCGGAGGTGCACAGCACCAGGGTCTGCGACGCATCCAGTTCCGCCGGTTCGAGGGGCGGATGTTCATGCAGGTCGGCCAGCCGCCACTGGCGGGCGGCGGGCAAGGGCAGCGCGGCGTCGGTCAGCCACGCGTCGACGGTGGCGTCCAGGCCCTGGCAGGTCTGGGCCTGGCGGTCGCCCGGCAGGACGGCCACCACGCCCGCGCGCCAGCAGGCGAATAGCGCGCAGGCGAGTTCGGCCGCGTCGTCGAACCAGAGCGCCGCCCGCCGCGACGAGCGGGCGCGCAGCGTGCCCGCGATGCGCAGGCTGGCCTGGGCGAAGGCGTCACGGGTCAGCAGGGGCGAATCGGCGACCGGGGCGTTGCCGTCGCCGGGCGTGGCCGGCAACAGCAGGCGGGGCAGGGGCGTCCAGGCCATGGCTCAGGCTGCCTTGGCCTTGGCCATGGCCGGGCGCAGCAGCCACTCGCCGGCGGCCATCAATCCCATCAGCACATAGCTGACGCAGCCGTTGTAGGCCACCCACCAGCTCCAGGGCCCCCAGACCGCCAGCGCGGCCGCGACCGAGCCATTCAGCGCGAAAAAGACGCACCATGCGCGGGTGACGTTCCGGGTATAGCGCACGCCTTCGGGCGGCAGCGCCGGATGGCGCAATCGCGCTAGGCGTTCGACGACGGGCTGCGGGCCGCGCAGGCTCATGCCGAAGATGGCCAGCATCAGGGCATTGACCAGCACGGGATACCAGCGCAGCCAGCTTTGCGAATCGGAGATGGCGAGGATCAGGCAGAAGACCAGGGCGACGGCCGGCAGGAGGCGGTCGCCGGGCTGCGTGGCGCGCGCCGTGAGCGCGCGCGCCAGCCAAAGCAGCGCCAGCGGCAACGCGAGCCAGGCGGCGCTTACCCTGTCCAGCGTCGCGTAGACGAGGAACGGGTAGGCCACGGCGGCGGCGGCCAGCGCGGCCGCGACGCCACGTTTCATGCGGCGGGATCCTGCTTTTGCCACATCGCCTGGACCACGTCCTCGACGGTGCGGACCGTGCGGAAATCATTGGCGTCCAGCTTGCGGCCGGTCTGCCGGCGGACGTGGTCGATGAGGTCGATCGCGTCGATGCTGTCGATTTCCAGGTCGGTGTACAGGTGAGCGTCGGGCGTGATCCGTTCCGGTTCGATCTCGAACAGTTCGACCAGCGCGCCGCGCAGCGTATTGAATATTTCTTCGCGGGTATGCATCGTGACTCCGTGTGCGTCAGTCGCGGCGTTGCGCTGTGACAAATGCCGCCAGGCTGGCAATGCTGGCGAAATGCTCGCGCATGTTGCGCGTTTCGGGATCCATGGTGATGGCGTAGCGCTTTTGCAGCGCCAGGCCCAGCTCCAGCGCATCGACCGAATCCAGGCCCAGCCCGTCGCCGAACAGCGCGGCCTCGCGGTCGATGTCGTCGGGGGTGATGTCTTCCAGTCCCAGGGACTCGATGACGAGCGTTTTCAGCTCAAGTTCCAGTTGATTCATCCAGCTTTGACTCCACTTCCACCGTCTGGGGCGACAGCGCGTTCATTGAGGCGCCGTCCGGCGCGCTGCGCGCCAGTTCGGCTTCGAAATAGGCATGCAGATAGGCATTCATCTTGCGGCCGGCGATGGGCAGCGGATGCACGGCGCTCCAGGTCGTCGGATCGATGTCCTCGCCGACCTCGATGACATAGCGCATGCGGGAAGGCGGAATGCGGTACCAGGGCTCGCCCTTGGTCAGGCTGCGCGGATTCATGCGGATGACGACCGGCGTCACGACCCGCGCGCCGCGCAAGGCAATCGCGCAGGCCCCGCGATGGAACTGCGGCAGGGCGCGGGGCGGCGTGCGCGTGCCCTCGGGAAATACGATCAGCGTTTCGCCATTGCGCAGCACGTCCGCGGCGCGATCGAACATGTCGAAGCTTTCGTCGTTGGTGATGTAGCCCGCGCTTGCCACCGGCCCGCGGGTAAAGGGATTGGTCGCCAGGCCGTGCTTGACGATGCAATTGGCGTTCTTGACGTGCCCGACCAGGAACACCACGTCCAGCAGCGACGGATGATTGGCAAGAATCATCTGGCCCGGACGGCCCAGGCGTTCGGCGCCCTTGAATTCCACGGTCAGGATGCCCACGCGCACCATGAAGCGGATGAACAGCCTGAAGGTGCCATGCAGCGCCCAGCGTGCCCGGCGCTGCCGGTCGTGGCGGTCGCCCGGCAACAGCCGTTGAGGCGGGAACACCATCAGGCGCAGCAGCACGCCGCCCAGGCCGAACAGGGTGAAGGCCATGCCGGTGGCGACCAGGCGCCAGAGCCAGAAATCCTGGCGGACTTGTGCCGTGGTGTTCATGCGTTGCGTGTCCAGGTCCATTGGCGGGTGCGGTTGGCGTGCCGCCAGCTTGGGGTCCGCAGCGCGAGATGGCGAAGGAGGTTCAAGGGATTGGGCCAGATCTGCGGCGCAGCGTCGCCGGGGGTGGCGGCGCTGGGCGCGAGCGCCCAGTCCGTGCCCGGGCGCAGCCGGAAGGCGGCGGCGTAAGAGAACGGCACATCGTCCACCCACGGGGCGTAGGGCCGGGGCGGCTGTTCTTCGGCCAGCACCACGAGCACGTTGTCATGGCCTTGATCGAACAGCATGGCCGCTTCAATAAAGGCGTGTTCCAGGCCGTCGTCCTCGACGGCAATCGCGACGGACTCGGCGGTGTCGCGGCGTATGATCGACCACTGCGCGGCGATCGCATTGTGGACCGACAGTCCGAATGCGGTGGGGGACAGCGGCTCGTCCGCCGCCAGCGATTCCAGCAGCCCGAAGTTGCGCGACGTTTCTCCGTGGCGCGAGGCGAATACGAACGGCATGTCCGGATATCCGTCGGCCAGCGGCCAGGCGCAAGCAAAGACGCCGCGGGCCAGGGGGCTGAGGCGGCGGCGTTGCATGGGGGGCAGGAAGTCGAGGCGGGGGGCGCTTTGATCTCCGAGGGGGCAGTAGGGGTGTTCGGCCCAGTGCTGCCAACGGCTCGGGTCTTGAAATCCGTGCGTCCAACCTTGCCAGTGCGCGATTGAGAACGTCAACATAGCGCGCGATTCTACTATGGCGAATACGGCCTGAAACGATTTAAACAGTTACAAATTACACAAAATAACCCATATTACCGATAATTTTATCCAAAAGTTACTTTTAAGCCGTGAGCGTTCAGGAACTTTTAATCTGGTGGGCCGATCAAAGCGCCGCCTCTCAATACCGGGTTGAACACCTGTCTGCGGACGACCTCCGGCGGGCGGCGGCGATCCGCAGCGGCAAGGCGATGCAAGACTGGAAAGTCAGCCGCGCGCTGCTGCAGCACCTGCGCCGCGCAGGGCCGGTTCCCGGGGCAACGTCCCTGAGCCACAGTGGCGGACATGCCGTTTGCGCGACGGCGCCGCCCGGCTGGAAGATCGGCATCGACCTGGAGGCCATCCGGCCACGCAACGTGGACGGGCTTGCGCAGTGGGTCTGTTCGCCAGTCGAACGCGAGGCATTGGCCGACTTGCAGGGCGAAGCGCGCCTGCAACACTTCTATCGGCTCTGGACACTAAAAGAAGCCTTCATTAAAGGAGCGGGGCTGGATTTTCCCGCGGACATGGCCTGCGTGGGCTTGTCCGGGTCGCCGGAAAGCCCGCTGCTGCGCGCGCCCGGGGGCGCGTGGCAGGCGTGTTCCTACCGCATCGGAAGCGATTGGGTGGCCTCGGTGGTGTGGCAGGCCCCGCAGGATCGAGCCGCGGACGCGGTGGCGCCGCAATGGATTTGCCTGCCCGCTTGCACCTTGCCGCCGCCCGAGCCGTTTGGCCGCTGGCGCTCCGATTCAGACTGATCCTAGCTGCGATTTTTCTGTCCGCCCTTAAAGATGTATTATGAATATATGTTTAAAGGCGAGCACGATCGCCATTCAAGGAGCCGTAGATGTTGAGTCCCCAAGTCCGCGAGCTGGTCAAGGCCACCGCCCCTGTCCTGAAGGTCCATGGCGTGGCCCTGACGAAGCACTTTTACGCGCGCATGTTCCAGCACAATCCGGAACTCAAGCACGTGTTCAACCAGGCCCACCAGGCCGGCGGCGCGCAGCAGCATGCGCTGGCCGGCGCGGTAACCGCCTATGCGGAGCACATCGACGATCCCTCCGTGCTGATGCCGGTGGTGACGCGCATCGTGCACAAGCACGTCAGCCTGGGTATCCGGCCCGAGCACTACGCCATCGTGGGCAAGCATCTGCTGGCGTCTATCCGCGAAGTGCTGGGCGCCGCCGCCACGGACGAGCTGGTGGACGCCTGGGCCGCCGCCTACGGGCAGTTGGCCGATCTGCTGATTGCCGAAGAGGCGCGCCTGTACGCGGAATCGGCCAACAAGCCGGGCGGCTGGACCGGCTGGCGCGCGTTCCGCGTGGTGGGCAAACAGCCGGAAAGCGCCGAGATCACCTCCTTCTATCTGGCGCCGGCCGATGGCGGCACGGTGCCGGCGTACAGCCCGGGGCAGTACGTGTCGGTGCGCGTCTATGTGCCGGAACTGGGATTGATGCAGCCGCGCCAGTACAGCCTCTCGGACGCGCCGGGGCAGGATCGCCTGCGCATCTCGGTCAAGCGCGAACCCGCGGGCGACCAGACGCCGGCGGGGCGCGTGTCCAATGCGCTGCACGACAGCCTGGAAGAGGGCGGCGTGCTGGACGTGGCGCCGCCGCAGGGCGATTTCCACCTGCGTGAAGACGGCGACGCGCCGGTCGTGCTGCTGAGCGGGGGCGTGGGCCTGACGCCGATGGTGTCGATCCTGAACCATCTGGTGCGGGCCAACGACGATCGGCAGATCCGCTTCGTGCACGGCTGCCGCAACCGGTCGGTGCATGCCATGCGCGACCACGTGAACGATATCGCCGCGTCGCGCGCCAATGTGCGCAAGGCGGTGTTCTACGAAGAGGTGGCCCATGGCGACCAGCCTGGCCGCGATTACGACCACAAGGGGCGCGTCGATCTGCACGCCATCCGCGAGGAGGCCATCGTGCCGGGCGCCGATTACTACCTGTGCGGCCCGGCTGCTTTCATGCGGGCGCAGCGCGAGGCGCTGCTGGGCCTGGGCGTGGCCGAAGACCGCATCCACGCCGAGGCATTCGGCACCGGCGGCGTCGCCGCCTGAGCGGTGTATCCTGGCGGCCTGATGTTTCCGGGCCGCCCGGTCTCCGCCCCACAGCCATGCAACTGACCCGATTCACCGACTTTGGCCTGCGCGTCCTGATGTACCTGACGCAATGCCGCGACCGGCCCGCCGCCGTCACGATCCCCGAGATCGCGGACCGCTTCGCCTTGTCGCGCAACCATCTGGTGAAGGTGGTGCATTTCATGTCGCAGCGCGGCTGGGTCAGCACCTCGCGCGGCAAGGGCGGGGGCCTTGCGCTGGCGCATCCGGCCACCCACTACCGGGTCGGCGACCTGGTGCGCGAGCTGGAACAGCAGGGACCGCTCATCGACTGCCGCGAGCCGCCCTGTGCGCTGGACGGCGTGTGCCGGCTGGCGGGCGTGTTGGCGCAAACGCTGCAGGCGTTCTACGACGCGCTCAATGCCTACACGCTGGCCGATCTGGTGCGCGAACCGACCGCCGCCGCCATCATCAAGCTGCACCGGATCGCCTGATCCCAGGGCATGAAGTTTGGTTATGGCCCCTGCGGCGTTTGGCATTTGCCGGCGCGGGGGACCCCGTTACAGAATGGACCGGTTCGCGGTCTTTTTTGGATAACGGTATGCGCGTTTGCGTGATTGGCGCGGGCGTCGTCGGTGTGACGTCGGCCTATTTCCTGGCGCGCCAGGGTCATGAAGTGGTGCTGGTCGACAGCCAGCCCCGTCCGGCGGAAGTCTCCAGCTATGCCAACGGCGGTCAGCTCAGCTACAGCTATGTGGCGCCGCTGGCCGGCCCCGGCGTGCTGCCCAGCGTGCCGGGCTGGCTGCTGCGCCAGGATTCGCCGCTGCGTTTCCGGCCCCGGCTGGATCCGCACCAATGGCGCTGGTGCCTGCAGTTCGCGCTGGCCTGCCGCGCGTCGGTGGCCAAGGCGTCCACGGCGCAGATGCTGACGCTGTCTTACCTCAGCCGGGACGTGATGCATTCCCTGCTCGAACAGGAAGACCTGGCCTTCGGGCACCTGAAGAACGGCAAGCTCATTGCGTACCGCAGCGCCGAACTGCTCGATAAGGCGCGCGCGCTGGTGGCCTACCAGGCCGCGCACGGCGCGGACCAGCAGGTGCTGGACGCCGCCCAGACCGTGGCGCGCGAGCCGGCGCTTGCCGGCATGGGCGCCAGCCTGGCGGGCGCCATCTATACCCCAAGCGAAGAAGCCGGCGACTGCCGCCAGTTCACCGAAGCGCTGTTCGATCGCCTGCAGACCCTGGGCAACGTGCAGTGCGCCATGTCCAATCCCGTGTCCGGCCTGCAGCGCGAAGGCCGCCGCATCGTCGCGGTCAACACGCGCGATGGCGATATCGGCGCCGACGCCGTGGTGCTGGCCACCGGCATCGGCACGCGCGCCTTGCTCAATCCGCTGGGCCACGACGTGCCGCTGTACCCGCTGAAGGGCTACAGCCTGACCGTCCCGCTGGCCGATGACGACAACGTGGCGCCGCGCATCAGCGTGACCGACTATGAGCGGCGCATCGTCTATGCCCGCGTGGGCAGGGTGCTGCGGATCGCGGCCATGGTGGATATCGGCAGCAACAACGCCGACATCGACCCGGCGCGCATCGGCCTGCTCAAGCGCCAGGTGCGCGAAGCCTTCCCGCAACTGGACCTGAGCCAGGCCATCCCGTGGGCCGGACTGCGGCCGGCCACGCCTACCGGCAAGCCGCTGATCGGCCGCAGTCCCGCCGCCGACAATCTCTGGCTGAACGTCGGCCAGGGCGCGCTGGGTTTCACCCTGGCCTGCGGCAGCGCGGCGCTGCTGACCGCCCAGATGGGCGGGCTGGAGCTGCCGCTGGATCCCGCGCCGTTCCGGCCCTGATCCGGGCCTGATCCAGGCCTGATCCAGGCCTGATCGGAATCCCGGCATGTCCCGGCGTCCGTTCACGGGCGTTCAAGACAGCCTTTCGCCGTCGCTGCATAGTGGCCGCTTTGCGCGGTGAGGCGATGAGCATTTTCCAGAGAACCACGATTGCGTTGGCGCGCAGCCCGGCGGTCGGGCAGGCGATGCGGGCGATGGCCGCCCGGACCTCGCTGGCCCGCCGGTTCGTCGGCGGCGCCGACGTGCACGAGGCCGTGCGCACGGCCGTGAGGCTGCGCGAGGCGCATGGCATCCGCGCATCGCTCTTCTACCTGGGCGAGTACGTCGCGGACCGGGCCGCCATCGCGCACAACGTCGATCAGGCCATCGGCGCATGCAAGGCGTTGGCCGACGCCGGCCTGGACGTGCACGTGTCCGTCGACCCCACCGCCATCGGCTACATGCAGGGCGACGCGCTGGGCGAGGACAACGCGCGGCGCATCGGCATGGCGGCGCAAGGCGCCGCGCGCGGGGGACGCGGCTGCCTGATGCTGGATATGGAAGATTCCGCCATCCGCGACCGCACCTGCGCGCTGCATCGCCACTTGCTGGAAGCGGGCGTCCCCGCCGGGCTCACGCTGCAGGCGCGGCGCCGCCGCACGCCGGAAGACCTGGCCTGGGCGATTCGCCAGCGGACCTCGCTGCGGCTGGTGAAGGGCGCGTTCCCGGAGCGGGCGCTGGATCACGCGGGGCGCGCGCGCATCGACCTGGCCTATCTGGACGCGGCCGCCATCATGCTGTCGCGCGAGGCGCGGGACTCGGGCTTCTACCCGGTCTTCGGCACGCACGACGACCGGCTGGCGGGCGCCATCATCGATCTGGCGCGCGAACGTGGCTGGTCCCCCGCCGACTTCGAATTTGAAATGCTCTACGGCGTGCGCCCGGACTGGCAACTGGCGCTGCGCGGATTGGGCTATAACGTCAGGGTCTATCTCCCGTTCGGCGCGGACTGGTGGCCGTATGCCATCCGGCGCGTCGGAGAAAACCCTCGCAACGCGTGGCTGCTGGCCCGATCCCTGACGTCGGATGGGCGCTACTTCGGATAGCCGCGAGACGGCTGACCCTCTACCCATGGCGGTTTCTCAACACATCTGGCATTGCGGCGCGGGCCTGCCCGGCGACGTGCTGATCGCGGACCTGCGCGCCTATCGCTACGCGCCGCATTTCCATGACGCCTGGGCCATCGGCGCGGTCGAGCAGGGCTGCTGCGAATTCACGGTGCAAGGCGCGCCCTACACCGCGCGGGCAGGCGAGCTCGTGGTGATCGCCCCGGGACAGGTGCACACGGGCGGCACGGCTGCCGGGCCGCTGGCGTACCGCATGGCCTATCTCGACCCCGCCTGGTTCCAGGACCACGAGCGGGCGCTGGATGCGCATGGCGTGCGGCGGGCCGGGCCGGTGATCGCCGATGCCGCGCTGTGCGCAACCTGGCTGAATGCGCTGACAGCCGACGAGATTCCCGCCGCGCAGCGCCGCGCGCGCATGTCGGCGGCCGTGTTCGGCCTGCTGGCCGCGTATGGCCGGACGCCGGACGGCGGCAACGAGGGCGGCCGTGTAGCGTCGGGCGACCCTGCCGGCGTGGCCGACCTGGCCGACGTATGCGCCTTGCTGCGCGAACGCATGGCCGCCGATCCGGCCTGCGCGCCGGACCTGGAGGCGCTGGCGCAGGCGCAGGACCGGCACCGCACCACGCTGGTCAAGCAGTTCGCGCGGCGCTATGGTCTGCCGCCGCAGGCGTGGCTGCGCAACTGGCGGGTGGCGCGCGCCCGCGCGCTGCTGCGCGGCGGCCTGCCGCTGGCCGACGCCGCGCAGGCGGTGGGCTTTGCGGACCAGGCGCATCTGACGCGCGTGTTCAAGCAGGTCTATGGCAGCCCGCCCGGCGTGCTGCTCAAGGCGGGTGCCGGCTCCCAGACGTTGTGACGGCGGGGCGTCTCGATCCGGTAGTCGGAGTATTTGCGGGTGAAGAACTCGGCGCCCAATGTCTGCGCGGCCGCCAGGGGCTGGCGCGGATCCCGCGCGATCTCGCCGCGCTTGTTGCCCGCGCCGTGCACGTAGCCGACAAAGTCGGAATGGGTGTAGCGCGCATATTCCTGGACCTGGTGCACGATGCCCAGCGCCGCGCCGGGATAGGTTTCTTCCGAGGCGACCGCCAGGCCCAGCCGCTTGCCGGTCATGCGCGCCATGACGCGCTGGGGCTCGGATCCCGAGCCGGCGTAATGGCTGAATGAGCGGTCGAAGAACGCCTTGGCCTGCGCCGACATCCCATACCAATAGACGGGCGTGCAGAGCAGCATGCCGTCGGCGGGCAGAAAGTGTTCCAGGAAGAGTTCGGCGTAACGGTCCGCCGGCGCGCGGGCGTGCCGCAGGTCCGGCAGGAAACCGTGGATGTAGTCATCGAGAAAGAGCAGGGAGGCGGTGGTGCCGGCGGCCTCGGCCCCGCGCAGGGCGGCCTTGCCGAGCGCGGCGCTGTTGCCATCGCGGCGCGGACTGCCCACCAGTATGAGCAGCCGGTTGGATTGCTGATTTGAATTCATGCTTGGCTCCCGCAAGAGTGATTGGAAACGATCTTCATGGCCATGTTTCAGGCCATGTTGCAGGCTATGTTGGCCGCAAGCCGCCACCGCGACAAATGACCATTCCTGGATTAAGCTGAATCAAATTCATCCAGGTCTGCCGCCGATGTTTGCCACGCTTCCCGTCACCGCGCTACGCACCTTCGAGGCTGCCGCGCGCCTGCGCAGTTTCAAGCTGGCCGCGAACGAGCTGTCGGTCACGCCTACCGCCGTCTCCCATCAGGTCAAGGCGCTGGAGCGCCACGTGGGGTGCGCGCTGTTCGATCGCGTTCCGCGCGGCGTGCGCCTGACCGACAAGGGCGCGCGCCTGTTTGCGGGCGTGCATGGCGCCCTGCTCGATGTCGCCCAGGCGCTGGACGCATTGCGCCCCGCGCCGGCGTCGGGCGCGCTGACCGTCTCCACCACGCACTCCTTCGCCGCGCTCTGGCTGGTGCCCCGGCTGGGGCGTTTCCATCAGGCGCATCCCCAATACCTACTGCGCCTGGACGCGACGCCCGACCCCGTCGACCTACTCCAGGACGCCAGCGTGGACGTGGCCATCCGCTACAGCCGCGAGCGCTATCCCGCGCTGCACGCGGCTTGCGTGCTGCCGGAGTGGTTCGGCGTGTACGGCGCGCCGGCCCGCATCGCGCAGGCAGGACGGCGAGCGCCCGCGCTGGTGACGGTGCGCTGGCGCGATTCGCCACTCTATGAGCAGGGGTGGCAGGCGTGGTGCGACGCGGCCGGCCTGCCGGCATGGCGCCGCCCGGCCGCCGAGCATGCCTACACCGAGGAACACTACGCCTTGCAGGCCGCCATCGCCGGGCAGGGACTGGTGCTGGCCAGTTCGGTGATGGTGTCCGACAGCGTGGCGGCCGGCACCCTGGTGCCGTTCCGGCCGGAGATCCGCGTCGCGGGCTCGGCCTACACCGCGCTGTGCGCCCCGGGGCGTGAGCGTCACCCGCCTGTCAAGGCGTTTCTGGCGTGGCTGCGCAAGGAGTTCCGCGGCCAGGCGCTGCGCGGCGGGCAGGACAAGGCGGACGCTCGCGGGTAAATTGCAGGCAACGGCGCGAGACGCGACGCCACCACGCATGACAAGACTACGGAGCCCGTCCCGCTGTGAACCGATTCCATGAGATGACGGTATTTCTTGCCGTGGCCGACGCGGGCAGCTTTGCCGCGGCGGCGCGGCGCATGCAGATGTCGGCGCCCACCGTGACGCGCAGCGTCGCCGCGCTGGAGCGCCGCCTGGGCGCGTTGCTGCTGGTGCGCACCACGCGCAGCCTGCGCCTGACCGAAGCGGGCCAGCGTTATGCGGCCGACTGCCGCCGCATTCTGGACGACGTCGAACAGGCGGACGACGCGGCGGCGGGGGCCATGGCCGCGCCGCGCGGCGCGCTCGCCATCACCGCGCCCGCGCTGTTCGGCGAACTGCACGTCATGCCGGCCGTGCTGGGCTATCTGCGCGAGCATCGCCAGGTTTCGGTGCGCGCGCTGCTGGTGGATCGCGTGGTCAATCTTGTGGACGAGGACATCGATGTGGCCGTGCGCATCGGTGCGCTGCCGGATTCCTCGCTGACCGCGGTGCCGGTCGGCCACGTGCGCCGCGTGGTCTGCGCATCGCCGGGTTTCCTGCGCGAGCGCGGCGTGCCCGAAACCCCGGACGCCCTGCATCGCTTCTGCACGATCACCGCGGCGATGGAGGGCAGGGGGCCGCAGTGGCGTTTCGTGCAGGACAACCAGATCCAGCGGCTCAACGTGCAGTCCCAGCTCACCGTCACCTCGTTCCAGGCGGCGGTCATGGCCGCCCGCGAGGGCTGGGGCTTGACGCAGGTGATGTCCTACCAGGTGGCGCCGCACCTGGCCAGCGGCGCGCTGCAGGTGGTGCTGCGTGAATTCGAAATGCCGCCGGTGCCGGTCCACGTGGTGTATCCGGAAGGGCGCAAAAGCTCGGCCAAGGTGCGCAGCTTCGTGGAATTCTGCGTCCAGGCCCTGCGCCGGGACCTGGACGCACTGCCGGCCTGACGGGCTTTATTTCATGTACGGCAAGAGTGTCTTGCCGGCGCCGGCCGTTCCCGATCCGGCCGGCGCGCCCCAAGATGGAGCCCTGAATCCACCTGGGAGCCCGCCGTGCCGTCCACCCCCCTGAAGTTCTACCGTTACCCCTTGTCCGGCCACGCGCATCGCGTCGAGCTGATGCTGTCCCTGCTCGACGTGCCGCATGAGGCCGTCGACGTGGACCTGCGCCAGCGCGAGCAGAAGCGGCCCGAATTCCTGGCGCTCAATGCCTTCGGGCAGGTCCCGGTGATCGATGACAACGGCGTCGTGGTCGCCGATTCGACCGCCATCCTGGTGTACCTGGCCAAGCGCTATGGCGGGCAGGCGTGGTTGCCGCAGGATCCCGTGGGGGCGGCCGCTGTCCAGCGCTGGCTGTCGGTGGCGTCCGGGCCGCTGGCCGCCGGCCCTGCGTCGGCGCGCCTGGTGACGCTGTTCGGCGCGCCGCTCGACGCGGACGCCACGCTGGCGCGCGCGCATGCGCTGCTTGCCGTCATGGAAGGCGAACTGCGCCAGCGCGATTTCCTGGCGGGCGATGCCCCGACGATTGCCGACGTGGCCTGCTATGCCTACGTGGCGCATGCGCCGGAAGGCAACGTGTCGCTGGCGGACTATCCGCATATCCGCGCGTGGCTCGACCGGATCGAGCATCTGCCGCGCTTCGTGCCCATGGCGTCGTCCGCCGTGGGCCTGCTCGCGGCCTGAGGCCGGGCGCCCGCCGCAAGGAGACCATCATGAATTCTTCCGAGACCCCCGCACCCTCGCCGTGGCACGCCGGCGAACGCCAATTGCAGGACCACACGGGCGTGGCCGCGCGCATGGACCTGGTCGGACGCAAGGTCATCCGCGACTACATGCCCGACCAGCACCGCGAGTTCTTCGCGCAGCTCCCGTTCCTGGTGGCGGGCGCCGTCGATGCGCAGGGCGATGCCTGGGCCGGCATCCTGGAAGGGGAGCCCGGTTTTGCCGCGTCGCCCGACCCGCACACGCTGCGCATCGCCGCGATGCCCGACACGGACGATCCGCTGCGCGCCGGGCTGGGGCCGGGCAAGGCGGTGGGGCTTCTGGGCATCGAGCTGCATACGCGCCGGCGCAACCGCATGAACGGCCGCATCCAGGCCTGGGATGGCAAGCGTTTCGACGTGGCGGTGGCGCAATCCTTCGGCAATTGCCCGCAGTACATCCAGTCGCGCGACTTCTATTTCTCGCGCTCGCCGTCGCTGCGCTTTGCCGCGGCGCTGCCCGGGCAGGCCGGACTGGACGCAGCGGCGCGCGCGCTGATCGCGGCGGCCGACACCTTCTTTGTCGCCAGCTACGTCGACCGCGAGGACGGCGACGGCGGCCGGAGCGTGGATGTCTCGCATCGCGGCGGCAAGCCCGGCTTCGTGCGGGTGGACGGCGACGTGCTGACGATTCCGGATTTTTCGGGCAACCGCTTTTTCAACACCTTGGGCAACCTCGTGGCCAATCCCGTGGCCGGACTGCTCTTCATCGACTTCGAGCGCGGCGACGTGCTGCAACTGAGCGGGCGGGCGGAAGTGGTCCTGGACGGCCCCGAGATCGCGCAATTCGAGGGCGCCGAACGCCTGTGGCGCGTCCATGTGCGCCGGGTGGTGCGGCGGCCGGGCGCGCTGGCCTTGCGGTGGCGCTTCGAGTCGTGGTCGCCGACGGCGCTCGCGACCGGCCGCTGGCCCGCGGCGGCCTAGGGCGGGGAAGTTGGCCGGCCGTGGCCGGCCCTGCGCATCAGCGTGCGGCGTCGCCCCGCGGATCCGGTGCGGACGGCGCCACCTTGCGCACGACCGTGTCGCCCGGCGCCAGCACGCGGCCGTCCTGCGCGCGGATCTCCAGGCGCCGCACCGGCTGGCCGCGCTGGCGGTCGATGAGGGCCGAATGCGCTTCCTCAGGGCCGTAGTAATGGTCTTCGCCCCATTGGCGCAGCCCCACGATCACCGGAAACAGCGCCTCGCCCTTACTGGTGAGCACGTACTCCTGGTAGGCGCTTCCGTCCGAGGCGGGCGCGACCTGCAGGATGCCGTGCGCGACCAGCGTGCGCAGGCGGTCGCTGAGGATGTTCTTGGCCATGCCCAGGTTCTTCTGGAATTCACCAAAGCGGCGCAACCCGTCGAACGCGTCGCGCACGATGAGCAGCGACCACCAGTCGCCGATGGCGTCGAGCGAGCGCGCCACGGGGCAGGCGGCGCCTTCAAGGCTGGTGCGTTTGACCATGTCGGGTTCCTTGTTGGGTCTGGGGCTGGGTCTGGATCTGGATCTGGATCCGGGCCGGCGGCCGGTCGCGCCGGCCGAAAGTTGGTTGCATTATAAAACCTAGTCGCCTAGCATTCTGGTTTCGTAATAAAACTGGATTTGCCATGAAACCCTCTCCCTCGCCGGACGGCAACGCGCCCGCTACGCCCGCCCTGCTGGTCTTGCTACTGGCCGCGGCCTGCGCCCTGAGCGTGGCGAACGTGTACTACGCGCAGCCCCTGCTGGACGCCATCGGACGGGAATTCCACCTGGACGAGGCGGCGGTCGGCATCGTCGTCACCGCCACCCAGCTCGGCTGCGCGCTGGCCCTGTTCTTCGTGGTGCCGCTGGGCGACCTGCTGGACCGCCGCCGGCTGATGCTGTGGCAATTGGGCCTGCTGGTGCTGGCCCTGGGAGCGGTGGCGAGCGCGGCGAATCCGCCATGGCTGCTCGCGGGCATGGTGGCCCTTGGCCTGCTGGGCACCGCGATGACGCAGGGTCTGCTGGCGCTGTCCGCGGCGCTGGCGGCTCCGTCCGAGCGCGGGCGCGTCGTGGGCGCCGCGCAGGGCGGGGTGGTGATCGGCCTGCTGCTGGCGCGCACGCTGGCCGGCGTGCTGGCGGACCTGTGGGGCTGGCGCGCGGTGTACGTGGCCTCGGCTGGCCTGTCGGCGTTGCTGGCCGTGGCGCTGGCCCGCTGGCTGCCGCGGCGGCGCCTGCCCGCCGCGGGCCTGCGTTATGGCGCGCTGCTGCGCTCGGTGTTCACCTTGCTGGCGACCGAGCGCGTGTTGCGGGTGCGCGGCATGATCGCGCTGTTGATGTTCGCCGCGTTCAGCGCCTTCTGGACCGCGCTGGTGCTGCCGCTGAGCGCGCCGCCGCGTGCCTTGTCGCACACCGCGGTGGGCGCGTTCGGGCTGGTGGGGGTGGTGGGCGTGCTGATGGCGGCGCGCGCCGGACGGTCGGCGGATGCCGGGCATGGCCAGCGCACCACCGCGATGGGCCTGGCGTTGCTGTGCCTGGCCTGGGTGCCCATCGCCTTCCTGGACCGCAGCCTGTGGCTGCTCGCGGTCGGCGTGCTGGCGCTGGACCTCGCCCTGCAGGCGCTGCATGTGACCAACCAGGCCATGATCTTCAGCATCAGCGCGCAGGCGCACAGCCGCCTGGTGGCGGGCTACATGTTGTTCTACGCGGTGGGCAGCGGACTGGGGTCGATCGCGGCCACGGCCGTGTATGCGCGGGCCGGCTGGCTGGGCGTCTGCGTGCTGGGCGCGGGCATCAGCGTGGCGGCGTTGCTGTTCTGGGCAGCGACGGCGCCGCGCGCGGCGCGCGCCGCCTGTCCCGCGGACGGGCGGGCGCGCACCTAGCCGGCTGCGCCCGCCGCCCCGCGCTCAATCCAGCCATCGCCTGATGCGGGCGGCCAGCGCTTCGCGGCTGATGCCGTAGCGGTCATGCAGCGTGGGCAGGGCGCCCGCGTCCAGGAAGGCGTCCGGCAGCCCGGCCAGCTGGAACCGGGCCGGTTGCACGCGGTGCCGCAGCAGGGCGCTGGCCACGGCCTCGCCCAACCCGCCGATCACCGAATGGTTCTCGGCCACGACCACCAGCCGGTGCTTGTAGCGCACCGCCTCGACCAGACTGGCCTCGTCCAGGGGCTTGATGGTCGGGCTGTGCATCACCGCTACGCCGATGTTGTCCCGCGCCAGGTCCTCGGCGGCCTCCAGCGCGCGCATGGTCATGATGCCGCTCGAAATGATCAGCACGTCGCCGCCTTCGCGCAGCATCTTCGCCTTGCCCAGTTCGAAGCGGTAGCCCTCGATCTCGTCCAGCACCAGCGGCACCTGCCCGCGCAGCAGCCGCATGTACACCGGTCCCTGGTGTTCGGCGATCTGCGGAACGGCCTGTTCGATGTCCAGCGCGTCGCAGGGGTCGACGATGGTCAGGCCCGGAATGCCGCGCATCATCGCCAGGTCCTCGGTGGCCTGGTGGCTGGGCCCGTAGCCGGTGGTCAGCCCCGGGAGCGCGCAGCAGATCTTCACATTCAGGTTCTCTTCGGCGATCACCTGGTGGATGAAGTCGTACGCGCGGCGCGTGCCGAACACGGCATAGGTCGTGGCAAACGGCACGAGGCCCTCTTTGGCCATGCCGCCGGCCGCGCCCATCAACAGTTGCTCGGCCATGCCCATCTGGAAAAAGCGTTCGGGATAGGCTTGCGCGAACAGGTGCAGGTCGGTGTACTTGGCCAAGTCGGCGGTCAGTCCCACGACGTCGGGCCGCGATTGCGCATAGTCCACCAGCGCCTTGCCGAAGGGGGCGGCCCGCACGCGCTGCCCCTCCGAGGCGATCGACGCGATCATGGCCGACGTGGTGAGTCGGGGTTTTTGCGGGGTGCTGGCGCGGCTCATGACCAGGCTCCTTCGGTCGTGGGGGTGGGGCGGTTCTGGTCCAGGATGTCCAGCGCCTGCTGCCATTCGGGCGGGTCGACGCGGATGAAGTGGTTTTTCTCGCGCTGTTCGAGAAAGGGGATGCCCTTGCCCATCCGCGTATCGAAGAGGATGACGCGCGGCTTGCGGTCCGGCAGCGTGCGCGCGGCATCGAATGCCTGGATCACGGCGGCCATGTCATTGCCGTCCACGCGCTGCACATGCCAGCCGAAGGCCGCCCATTTGTCGGCCAGCGGCTCGAATCCCAGCACCTTGCCGGAAGGGCCGTCCGCCTGCTGGTTGTTGATGTCGACCAGGCAGATGAGGTTGTCCAGTTCATGGTGCGCGGCGCCCATCGCGGCTTCCCAGGTGGATCCTTCGTCCAGTTCGCCGTCCGACATGGAGTTGTAGACGAAGGCCGGATTGCGCTTGTGCTTGAGCCCCAGCGCGATGCCGACCCCGATGGACAGGCCCTGGCCCAGTGAGCCGCCCGAGATCTCCATGCCCGGCGTGTAGGTCGCCATGCCCGACATGGGCAGGCGGCTGTCGTCGCTGCCGTAGGTGTCGAGCTCGCTTTCCGGGATGACGCCGGCCTCGATCAGCGCGGCGTAGTGGGCGATCGCGTAGTGGCCGTGGGACAGCAGAAAGCGGTCGCGGCCTTCCCATTGCGGATCTGCGGGCTGCAGGTTCATGGCGTGCCGATAGGCCACGGCCAGGACGTCGGCCCATCCGAGCGCCTGCCCGATGTACCCCTGGCCTTGGACTTCTCCCATGCGGACCGCGTAGCGGCGGATGCGCCACGCGGCCGTCGCCAGTTCATTCAAAGCGGTGGACTGCTCCATTCGAAGCTCCCTTTTGGTTCAGTTGTGGTTCATTGCAGGATGCTGGCCGGCACGTAGGAAACCAGCCCCAGCACGGCAAACGCGACCAGATAGAAGGGCACCAGCTCGCGCACGGTCTGGCCTACCTTCACCTTGGCCAAGGCGCTGGTGATGAACAGCGTCGTGCCCACCGGTGGCGTGTACAGGCCGATCGCCAGGTTCACGACCATCATCACGCCGAGCTGGGTCATGTCCATGCCGATGCTTTGGGCCAGCGGGACGAAGACCGGCGCCAGCAGCAGCACGGCGGCGGGCAGGTCGATGAACATGCCGAGGAACAGCATCATCAGGTTCATCAACAGGATGACGAGCCATTTGGCATGCACGTTCTCCTGCACCCAATGCGCAATTCCCTGCGGCGTTTGGTCGAAGGTCAGCAGCCAGCCGATGGCCGACGACGCCATGATCACCAGCAGCACCACGCCGGTCGCCAGCCCGGCATGGACGACGGCGGCGTTGAGCCGCTGCCAGCTCAGGTCGCGATAGATCACCGCGGAAACCAGGCCGGCATACAGCGTGGACAGGACCGCGACCTCGGTCGGCGTGGCGATGCCAAACCGCAGGAAGACGATGATCAGCAGCGGCAGGATCACGGCAGGCATCGCGAAGAACAGATGCCGCCGGAATGCCGCGCCATCGAAGGGCGCCGTGTCGCGCGGGAAGTTGCGCCGCCGCCCCACCCACCAGCAGGCCGCCATGAATCCGCCGCACAGCAGCAGGCCCGGCAGTACGCCCGCGACGAAGAGCGACGCGATGGAGGCGTTGGCCGTCAGGGCAAACAGGATCAAGGGAATCGACGGCGGAATCAGGATGTCGATCGTAGCGGCGGCGGACAACGTGGCCGCCGAAAACGCGGCCGGATAGCCCAGCCGCTTGTGCCACGGGATCATCAGCGAACCGATGGCCGAGGCGTCGGCCACCGCCGAGCCCGACACCCCGCCGAACAGCGTGGACGACAGCACGCCGACCTGCGCGGGTCCGCCGTGATAACGGCCGATCATCGCCGACAGCACGCCCACCAGCGCCTCGCCGAGCCTGCCGCCCATCATGAGCGAGCCGGTCAGCATGAAGAACGGAATGGCGATCAGGGGAAAGCTCTGCACCTGCGCGACCATCTGCTGGACCACCACATCCAGCGGCACGCGGTCCGTGCTGGCCACTGCCGCCATGGCGGCGACGAGCAGCGCGTGGGCAATGGGCATGGCCGCGACCGCGGCGCCCATGAAAACGATAAGTATCACTGCACTCATGGCTATCCTCCGTCCTCACCAGTGCACGGCGCGCGCCGGCGGCTCGCCCTCTGACTGGGCTGCGGTTTCGCGACAATGCCAGCTGTGCCACGCCGACTGCAGCGCCAGCACGGCGAGCAACACCATTGCGCCCATCACGCAGGCATAGGTCAGCGAGCCGGGCATCTGCAGGATGGGGGACTTTTCGTCGTGGACGATTTCCAGCATGTTGAAGGTCGCCCAGGACAAGGTGGCGTACAGTGCGGCAACCACGCTCCAGACCCCGGTGGCCACCAGGCGGCGGACGGGGGCCGGCACCGCGTCCATCATGAACGTGGTGGCGATGTGCGCGTGATGCAGCGCCGCGAGCACCACGCCCGACATGACGAGCCACGGAAAGAGCAGCTCGGGTATTTCGTTGGCCCATTTCAGGCTTGAACCGGTTGCATAGCGCAGGCCGGTGTTGACGACGAGGATCACGAAGATCACCGTGGTGGACAGCCAGAGCACCACGCGGCATAGGCCGTCGATGATCCTGCCGACCCGTCCGTGTCGATCGGTATTCATGTTGTCTCCTGCCTTGTGCACGGTCCGCCCGCCTGACCGCCGCGGCGGTCAGGGGCGGACCCGGGACATGTCAGTTGGCGCGCGCCGCGGCCAAAACCTTTTTGACGTAGGGGCCGATGGGGCTGGCCAGCCATTTCTCGTCCACCGACGCGGTCGCTTTTGCGAACGCCGCGGTATCGGGCGTCGTGACCTGCACACCCTTGGCCTTCAGCTCGGCCAGCAGCCTGTCGTCCGCGTCCTTGCTCAGCTTGCGCTGGAGCGCCGACGCTTCGTCCGCCGCCTCCTGCACGGCCTTGCGGTCGGCTTCGCTCAGGCGGTCCCAGGTGCGCTTGCTCATCAGGAACGGCGTCATCTGGAACTGGTGATTGGTCATCGCCAGGTGCTTCTGCACTTCGTAGAGCTTGCTCGCCTCGAAGTTCATGAGCGGGTTTTCCTGGCCGTCCACCACGCCTTGCTGCAACGCCACGTAGAGCTCGGCGAACTTGATCTGCTGCGCCTGGGCGCCAAGGGCGTTCATGATGTCGACCAGGGTGGCGTCGGGCGGCACGCGCATCTTCAGGCCTTTCATGTCCTCGACCTTGTTGATGGGGTGCTTGCTATTGGTCATCTGGCGGATGCCGTTGTCCCAGGTTCCCAGCAGGATCAGGTTCTTGGCGGCCGATTTTTCGGCCAGCTCCTTGCCCAGCGGGCCGTCCAGCAGCTTGAAGGCCGCGCCGGCATCCCGGAACAGGAAGGGCATGCCGAACGCGGCGTACTCCGGCACCGCGGCCGCGACGGCGCCCTGCGAGTTGGCGCTCAGGTCCAGGGCGCCAGTGCGCAGCGCGGTCACCATCGCGGCGTCGTCGCCGAGCTGGGCGGACGGCGCGACCTGGACCTCGATGCGCCCGCCGGTCTTGGCCTTGAGCGCCTCGGCGAATTTCACCGACGCTTCGTGGCGGGGATTGCCCACCGCCGCGCCGTGCCCCAGGGTCAGCTTGATGTTCTGCGCCTGCGCCACGACGGGCAGCAGGGCGGCGGCGGCGAGTGCCAGGCCCGCGCGAAGCAATGTCTTGCTTTTCATGATTTGTCTCCTTGGATTTTTTTATGGGTGCTGCGGATCGGTAAATCGGGGAATCGATGAATCAGTGAATCAACATGCCTCCGTTGACGTCGAGCGTGATGCCCGTGCAGTACGCCGACAGGTCGCTGGACAGGAACACGCATGCGCCCGCGACGTCGTCGGCCTTGCCCAGTCGCGCCAGCGGGATGGTGGCCTCGATGTCGGCCTTGCGCTCGGCCGAGAGCTTGCCCTGGGTGATGTCGGTCTCGATCAGGCCGGGCGTGATGCAGTTGACCCGGATGCCGTCCCCGCCGAACTCGCGTGCCATGGCGCGCGCCAGGCCCAGCACGCCCGCCTTGGCGGCCGAATAGTGCGGCCCGCCGAAAATGCCGCCGCCGCGCTGCGCCGACACCGAAGATATGCAGACGATGGACCCGGAACGTTGCGCCTGCATGGCGGGCAGCACCGCCTGCGACAGGTAGAGCGTGCCGCGCAGGCTTACGTCCAGGATGCGGTCATAGTCCGCGCCCGTGATTTCCAGTGTCTTGACCGGTTGCGTGATCCCGGCGTTGTTCACCAGGATGTCGATCTTGCCGTAAGTCTTGAGGGCCTGTTCGACGGCCGCGAGGCACGCGGCCTTGTCGGTCACGTCCGCGACCAGGCCCAGATGGCCGTCGCCCAGCCGGGCGGCCGCGGCCGCCGGCTCCGCGCGTTCCAGGTCCAGGATCACGACGCGGGCGCCGTGCGCGGCCATGTTGCGCGCGGTGGCGAATCCCAGTCCGTTGATCCCTGCGCCGCCGGAAATCACGGCGACCTTGTCCTTGAGCAGCATTTGTCGTCCTCCTGTCGTTGTATGGGTCAGCGAGGACAATTCTGGACGCGGCCTAGCATTAAGACAAACGATGTGTCATCAGTCTAAGATGACGAATCTTCATCTGAAGTCAGGGTCTACCCCCATGCCTGCTCTGCCGCCCATCGTCAATCTGCTGGCGTTCGAAGCTGTGGCGCGCCGGCGCAGTTTTGCCATCGCCGCCACGGAGCTGCACCTGACCGCGTCGGCCGTCAGCCATCAGATTTCCCGGCTGGAAGCCGACCTGGGCGTGCGCCTGTTCGAACGCAGCGCGCACGGCGTGCGCCTGAGCAGCGCGGGCGAACAGTACCTGGCGCGCATCGGCGGGGCGCTGTCGGCCATTTCTTCGGCGACCGAAGATCTGCGCCTGGGCGTCAGCAACAGCCTGTACGTGCATTCGGCGCCCAGCATCGCCAGCCTGTGGCTGATGCCCAGGCTCCGGCGGTTTGCCGAGGCGCATCCGCATGTGGCGCTGAATCTGTCGGCGGCGCATTCGCACAGCGATTTCGCCCTGGGCCAGTCGGATATCGACATCCGCTACGGGGTGCCGCATTGGGACGATGTGGTGGTGGAGCCGTTGTTTGAAGAGCGCATCCTGCCGCTCGCCAGCGCGGCGTTCATCCGCGAGCACGGCATCAAACGCATCGACCAGTTGCTCGACGTGCCCCTGATCCAGAGCAACGTCAGCGTCATCCAGTGGTCCGACTGGTTCGGACGTTATTCGGACCGGCGGGCGCCGGACCACTTCACGATCCGGTTCGACCGGGCGCAAATGTCGCTGGATGCCGCGGCCCAGGGGCTGGGCGTGGCGCTGGAAAGCGCCACCATCGCGGGAATGCACCTGGCCCAGGGCAGCCTGCAGCCGGTATTCGGCATGGCCAAGGCCATTCTGGTGAAGGCGCACTTCGTCGTGTACCCGGCTCGGCATGCCAAGCGCCCGTCGGTGGAGGCCTTTCTGGCCTGGATCCACGCCGAGGCGTCCGGCACCGGCGGGCAGCGCTGAAACCCGGCCCGCGAGGCGGGCCCCAGGCGCTGCGTTACGGCTGGACCTCGTATTCCGCCGTGCCCAGCACGACCGCCGCCATGCCGGGCGCCTGGGTCAGCTTGTGCAGGGCGTAGCACTGCGCGGTGGCGATCTTGGCGTCATGGAAGGCCGGGTCTTCGGCCCGCAGGTCCAGGCTGGCGAGCAGGGCGCGGGCCATCTGCCAGCCGGCGAAGGTGGTGCCCGCCAGCAGCAGGTAGGGCACGGCGGCGCCGAACACCGCGTTGGGATTGCCGGCTGCATTGGCCAGGATGAATTCGACCGCGCTGGCCAGCGCTTCGCGCGCCTCGCGCAGCGGCTTGACCATGCGTTGGGCGGCGGGCTCGCTGCGGGCGGCGAGGTCGGCTTCGGTCTGGCGCACGGCCTCCAGCAGCGCGCGCGCGACCGCGCCGCCGTCGCGCAGGGTCTTGCGGCCGACGAGGTCGTTGGCCTGGATGGCGGTCGTGCCTTCGTAGATGGTGAGGATGCGGGCGTCGCGGTAATACTGCGCGGCGCCGGTCTCCTCGATGAACCCCATGCCGCCGTGGACCTGCACGCCCAGGCTGGCGACGTCGATCGACATTTCGGTGCACCAGCCCTTGACGATGGGCACCAGGAATTCCTGGATGGCGAGGTGGCGCTTGCGCGCGTCGGCGTCCGGGCTGGCATGGGCCAGGTCCGCGTGGCCGGCGGTGACGTAGGCCAGCGCGCGGCCGGCTTCGGTCAGGGCGCGCATGGTGCCGAGCATGCGGCGCACGTCCGGATGCTGGATGATGGGCACGGCCTCGCGCGAGGAACCGTCCACCGGACGGCTCTGCACGCGGTCGGCGGCATAGGCCAGCGCATGCTGGTAGGCGCGGTCGGCGATGGCGATGCCCTGCACGCCGACGGCGTAGCGGGCGGCGTTCATCATGATGAACATCGCGTCCAGGCCGCGGTTTTCCTGGCCGACCAGATAGCCGACCGCGCCGCCCGCGTCGCCGAACTGCAGCGTGGCCGTGGGGCTGGCCTTGATGCCCAGCTTGTGTTCGATGGAGACGCACGCGACGTCGTTGCGCGCGCCCAGGGTGCCGTCTTCGTTGACCAGGAACTTGGGCACCAGGAAAAGCGAAATGCCCTTCACGCCCTCCGGCGCGTCGGGCAGCCGGGCCAGGACCAGGTGCAGGATGTTCTCCGCGAGGTCATGTTCGCCGTAGGTGATGAAAATCTTGGTGCCCGACAGTCGGTAGGTGCCGTCGCCCATCGGCTGGGCGCGGGTGCGGATCATGGCGAGGTCCGAACCCGCCTGCGGCTCGGTCAGGTTCATGGTGCCGGTCCATTGCCCGGAGATCATCGGGCCGATGAAGCGCTGGCGCAATTCGGGCGAGCCGGCCGTCATCAGGGCCTCGATGGCGCCGTTGGTGAGCAGGGGGCAGAGGGCGAACGACAGGTTCGCGGCGTTCAGCATTTCGGAGCAGGGCGACCCGATCAGGCCGGGCAGTCCCTGGCCGCCGTATTCCACGGGGTGGGTCATGCCCTGCCAGCCGGCGTCGGCGTACTGGCGAAACGCCTGCTTGAAGCCGGGCGCGGTGGTGACGGCGCCGTCGTGCCAGGCGCTCGGTTCGCGGTCAGCGGGGTGGTTCAGCGGCGCCAGCACCTCGGCGGCGAAGTGGGCGGACTCTTCCAGCACGGCTTGCGCGGTGTCGGGCGTGGCTTCCTCGAAACCGGGCAGGGCGGCCACCTGGGCCAGGCCGGCCAGGTGGTTCATCACAAACAGCATGTCTTTCACGGGGGCTTGGTACGTCATGGCGTAAGCGCTCCTGGATTCAGCGGGTAATTTTTCAGCGAGTGATCGTGGGAAAGGGGCAAGGGGCAAGGGCCAGCGGGTCAGTCCGGCTTGCCGGGCTTGGCCACGTCGATCGCGGACGTGGCGCCGACGGCGGCGCGCAGCTCGAATTTCTGGATCTTGCCGGTGGACGTCTTGGGCAATTCGCCAAAGCGCACCGCGCGCGGCACCTTGAAGCCGGGCAGCAGCAGCTTGCAATGCGCGATGATTTCGTCGGCGGTGGCGGTGCAGCCGGGCTTGAGCTCGACGAAGGCGCAGGGCGTCTCGCCCCATTTGGGGTCCGGCATGGCCACCACGGCGACGGCGGCCACGGCCGGATGCCGGTACAGCGCGTCCTCGACCTCGATGCTGGAGATGTTCTCGCCGCCCGAGATGATGATGTCCTTGCTGCGGTCCTTGATGCGGACATAGCCGTCGGCCGTCATCACGCCCAGGTCGCCGGTATGGAACCAGCCGCCGGCGAAGGCGTCCTCGGTCGCGCGTTCGTTCTTCAGGTAGCCCTTCATGCAGATGTTGCCGCGGAACATGACCTCGCCGATGGTGGCTTCGTCGGCCGGCACCTCCTGCATGGTTTCCGGATCGCGCACCGATACGCCGGCCTGCAGGTGATAGCGCACGCCCTGGCGCGCGGTCAGCAGCGCGCGGCGTTCGGGGTCGAGCGCGTCCCAGGCGTCCTGGTGGGCGCACACGGCGGCCGGGCCATAGACTTCGGTCAGGCCGTACACGTGGGTCAGCTCAAAGCCGATCTCGCGCATCTTGTCGATGACCGCGGGCGCGGGGGCGGCGCCCGCCACCATGGTGCGCACGGTATGCGCGATGCCCGCGCGCATCTCGGCCGGCGCGTTGGCGAGCGCGCTCTGCACGATGGGCGCGCCGCAATAATGCGTGACGCCTTCGTCGCGAATCAGGTCGAACACCGTCTTGGGGTCGAACTTGCGCAGGCATACGTTCACGCCCGCGCGCGCGGCGACCGTCCACGCGAAGCACCAGCCGTTGCAATGGAACAGGGGCAGCGTCCACAGATAGACGGGGTGCTTGGGCATGTCCCATTCGAGGATGTTGCTCAGCGCGTTCAGGTAGGCGCCGCGATAGTGGTAGACGACGCCCTTGGGATCGCCCGTGGTGCCGGACGTGTAGTTCAGGGCGATGGCGTCCCATTCGTCGGCGGGCGGCTTCCAGTCGAAGGTAGCCGGGGCGGCCGCCAGGAAGTCCTCGTAGTCGGTGGCGCCGGGCAGGGTGGCGGGGGCGCCGTCCAGGTCGTGGACCGAAATGACCTTGAGATGCGGAAACTCTGCCCGGGCGCGCTGGGCGAGGTCGGCGTATTCGGTGTCGACGATCAGCGCGCGGGCTTCGCCGTGGCCCAGCATGAACAGCACGCTGGGCGTGTCCAGGCGGGTATTCAGCGTGTTGAGCACGGCGCCCAGCATGGGGACGCCGAAGTGCGCCTCGACCATGGCCGGAATGTTGGGCAGCATGACGGCGACCGTGTCGCCGCGCTGGATGCCGGCCTGCGCCAGCGCGCCGGCCAGGCGCTGCGCGCGCTCGTAGGTCTGGGCCCAGGTGCGGCGGACCTTGCCGTGGACGATGGCCAGCCGGTGGCCGTAGACCTGCGCGGCCCGGGCGATGAAATCCACGGGGGTCAGGGCTTCGTAATTGGCCTCGCGGCGCGCAAGGCCGTGGTCGAACATGCCGGTCATGCTTGGTCTCCAATTGGGGCGCGTACGCCTCTTATGTGTCTGCGGGGAAGTTTGATCCCCGTCGCTTGCCCTAGCTTATGGCCCGCCGGAAAATGGCGTCTGTCGCCTGCGCGACAGACGGCCGGCCGCGCACCCCCCAGTTTTACACGGTTCTTCCCATGTCCGATGTTTCAAACACAGTTTCCTCCGACGAACTGCCGGGGCTCTTTCGCGCCTGCCGCTGGTTCGGCGCGCTGGACGCGGCGCACCAGGACCTGGTGCTGGCGACCTCGCGCGCCGAACACGTAGGCAGCGGGGCGTGGATCGCGCGGCGCAACGCGCCGTCGGACTACTGGCTCGGGGTGAGCAAGGGGCTGCTCAAACTGGCGATCTACAACGAATCGGGGCGCAGCTGTACGTTCTCGGGGGTGCCGCCGGGCGGCTGGTTCGGCGAGGGCAGCGTCATCAAGCGCGAGCTGCGCAAATACGATGTGGTGGCGATCCAGCCGTCGCTGGTGATGCTGGTGCCGGCCGCCACGTTCCATGCGCTGCTGTCGGCAAGCCTGCCCTTTTCGCATTTCGTCATCGGCCAATTGAACGACCGCATGGGCGAGTTCATCGCGTCCATCCAGAACCACCGCCTGCTGGATGCCGACGCGCGGGTGGCGCAGTCGCTGGCGCAATTGTTCAACCCGCAGCTGTATCCCTCCACCGACCTGACCCTGGCGATCTCGCAGGAAGAGCTGGGCTACCTGACCGGCCTGTCGCGCCAGCGGGTCAACCAGGCGCTGCAGACGCTGGCCGACCTGGACATCCTGGCCCTGGCCTACAACCAGATCCAGGTGCGGGACCTGGCCCGCCTGCGTCAGTACGGGCTGGACCAGATCTGAGCGGCGTCAGGGCGTCCGGCCGTTGATCGCGCGATCCAGCGCGGCGCGCGCCAGGATGCGGGTCGAATCCAGCGTGGGCAGGGCGCAGTTGTTGTCGTTCAGCACCAACGGCAGTTCGGTGCAGCCCAGCACGACGGCGTCGCAGCCGTCGTCTTTCAGCCGGTCGACGATGCCCTGCAGCCGCGCCACCGACGCCGGCTCGAATACGCCGTAGACCAGCTCGTCCATGATGATGCGGCCGAGCAGCTGGCGGTCTTCCTGCGTGGGGCGCGCGTAGTCCAGGCCCCGGTCGCCCAGCTTGCCGGGGTAGACGCCGCTGTCCACCAGCCAGTGCGTGCCCAGGATGCCGATCCGCCGATAGCCGCGCGCCGACGCCACGGCGGCCACTTCGGCCGCAATGTGCAGCCAGGGCCGCGGCGCGTGCGCCACGATGCGGTCCAGCGCCTGGTGGATGGTGTTGTCCGGGCAGATCAGGAAATCCGCGCCGGCGCGCGCCAGCTTGTCGGCGGACGACAGCATCAGGGCGGCCACGCCGTCCAGGTCGCCCCGGTCCAGGCAGGCCACGTAATCGGCCAGCGAATGCGTGTGCAGCGAAATCTCGGGGTGGGCGTGCGGGCCCATGCGGCGCGCGCCTTCGGCGCACAGGGTGCGGTAGCAGAGCGCGGCGCCCTCGGCGGAGCAGGCGACGATTCCGATGTGTAGCGGCGCGGTGTTCATCCGGGCTATTCCTCGCGTGTGGGGCGGGCGGTGGGACCAGGGCGTAGGGCGGGCAGATGCCATGCCCATTGTAGTGACGGCAAGGGGATGGGGCGCCGGCGCCGCGCGGTGGAATTCACCCCGTGATGGTGTTTTATACCTGCCGGCGCAACAGTAAAAAACACCACGCCCTTCACAGTGCATTGATTCCGAACGGTTTTTTTCTGGCACGGATTTCGCATGGGGACAGGTACCCCAACCAACCGCAACACAGGAGGGCGTTCCCATCATGGGTCCGTATCGGAAATTATGGTTCACGCTGATCGCCGTGGTGGCGATCACCTTTGCACTGCTCGGCTTCTACGGCGGCGAGGTCTACCGGCAGGCGCCGCCCATTCCCGGCCACGTGGTGACGTCCGACGGCCGTGCGCTGTTCGGCCGCGACGACATCCTGGATGGGCAGACCGCCTGGCAATCCGTCGGGGGCATGCAGCTCGGTTCGATCTGGGGCCACGGCGCGTATCAGGCGCCCGACTGGACGGCCGACTGGCTGCATCGCGAGTTGACGGCCTGGCTGGACCTGGCCGCGCGCGACGAGCACGGCCAGGCCTATGCGCAGCTTCCCGCGCCGCAGCAGGCCGCGCTGCGTGAAGCGCTCAAGGCCGAGTACCGCGCCAACCGCAGCGACGCCGCGACCGATACGTTGACGATCACGCTGCGCCGCGCAACAGCCATTGAGCAGACCTCCGCCTACTACGACCAGTTGTTCTCCGACGCGCCGGCCCTGCACGGCAGCCGCGAGAGCTTCGCCATGAAGGAGAACACGCTGCCCGACGCCGCGCGCCGCACGCAGCTCACGCGCTTTTTCTTCTGGACGGCCTGGGCCGCGGCGACCGAACGCGAAGGCATGCCGGTCACCTACACCAACAACTGGCCGCACGAACCGCTGATCGGCAATCAGCCCAGCGCCGAAAACGTGATGTGGTCCATCATCAGCGTCGTCGTGCTGCTGGCGGGCATCGGCTTCCTGGTCTGGGCCTGGGCCTTCCTGCGCGGGCAGGAAGAAGCGGAGCCGCAAGCGCCCGCGCGCGATCCGCTCACGGCCTTCGCCCTGACGCCCTCGCAGCGCGCCCTGGGCAAATACCTGTTCCTGGTCGTGGCGCTGTTTGGCTTCCAGGTGCTGCTGGGCGGCTTCACCGCGCACTACACCGTCGAAGGACAGAAGTTCTATGGCATGGACGTGTCCCAGTGGTTCCCCTATTCGCTGGTGCGCACGTGGCACATCCAGAGCGCCCTGTTCTGGATCGCCACCGGGTTCCTGGCCGCCGGCCTGTTCCTGGCCCCGTTGATCAACGGCGGACGCGATCCGAAGTTCCAGAAGGTCGGGGTCGACATCCTGTTCTGGGCGCTGGTGCTGGTGGTGGTCGGCTCGTTCGCCGGCAACTATCTGGCGATCGCGCAGATCATGCCGCCCGAGCTGAACTTCTGGCTGGGCCACCAGGGCTATGAGTACGTGGACCTGGGCCGCCTGTGGCAGATCGGCAAGTTCGCGGGCATCTGCTTCTGGCTGGTGCTGATGCTGCGCGGCATCGTGCCGGCGCTGCGTACGCCCGGTGGCGACAAGAACCTGCTGGCGCTGTTGACGGCTTCGGTCGGCGCGATCGGCCTGTTCTACGGCGCCGGCTTTTTCTATGGCGAACGCACGCACCTGACCATCATGGAGTACTGGCGCTGGTGGATCGTCCACCTGTGGGTCGAAGGCTTCTTCGAAGTGTTCGCCACCACCGCGCTGGCCTTCATCTTCTCGACCCTGGGTCTCGTGTCGCGCCGCATGGCCACCACGGCCAGCCTGGCCTCGGCCTCGCTCTTCATGCTGGGCGGCATTCCCGGCACGTTCCACCACCTGTATTTCGCGGGCACGACCACGCCCGTGATGGCGGTGGGCGCCAGCTTCTCGGCGCTGGAAGTGGTGCCGCTGATCGTGCTGGGCTACGAAGCCTGGGAAAACTGGCGCCTGAAGACCCGCGCCGCCTGGATGGACAACCTGAAGTGGCCGCTGATGTGCTTCGTGGCCGTGGCCTTCTGGAACATGCTGGGCGCGGGCGTCTTCGGCTTCATGATCAACCCGCCGATCTCGCTGTATTACATCCAGGGCCTGAACACCACGCCGGTGCATGCGCATGCCGCGCTGTTCGGGGTGTACGGCTTCCTGGCGCTGGGTTTCACCCTGCTGGTGCTGCGCTACATCCGTCCGCAGTACGCACTGAACCCCGGGCTGATGAAGCTGGCGTTCTGGGGCATGAACATCGGCCTGGTGCTGATGATCTTCACCAGCCTGTTGCCGGTGGGCCTGATCCAGTTCCATGCCAGCGTCAGCGAAGGCATGTGGTACGCCCGCAGCGAAGCCTTCATGCAGCAGGACCTGCTCAAGACCCTGCGCTGGGGCCGCACGTTTGGCGACGTGGTGTTCCTGCTGGGGGCGCTGGCCATGGTCATGCAGGTGATCCTGGGCCTGTTGAGCAGCAAGCCCGCGCGGGTCGAACCGCGCCTGGCGCCCAAGGCGGCGCGCGGCTGATCCGCGCACGTGGGCGACTTTGCGCCAGCGCAACGTCGCGGACCCTCGCGGCGGGTCCAATGCAAGCCAAGCCCGCGCCCGACCGGTGCGGGCGCTTCGGAGAAACTCCGCATGCGCTTCCTGCCTCTTGCCGCCATCCTTTCCCTATCGTTGACCGCATGCGGGCCCGCAGACCGGGCCCGTCTTGCCTTGCCGGACCTGACGCGGCTGCCGCCCGGCGTAGCCACCCATCAACCGCCCGGCGAGGCGCTGCGCAACGGCTATCCGGTGTCGCAGGCGCCGGTCACCACGCGCCATGCGCGCGGCGTGGCGATCATGACGCGCCAGGTCAGCCAGGCGGAATACGCGGCGTGCGTGGCCGCCGCCGCGTGCAAGCCCCTGGATGCCGCGCATCGCCAGGACGCGTCGCCCGACCTGCCGGCCACGGGCATCAGCTGGTCGGACGCCACCGCCTACGCCGCATGGCTGTCGGGCTCGACGGGCCAGCGCTATCGGCTGCCCCGTTACGCGGAATGGGTCTATGCGGCGGGCGAAGCCTATCGCGAAGAGACGCTGCCGGGGCCGCAGGACAGCGGCCAGGACGCGGGCGACCCCGCGCAGCGCTGGCTGGCGGAATACGAACAGCAGAGCCGCCGGGGCGGGGAGGGTGCCGATACGGCGGTGCGTCCTTTCGGCGGCTATGGCGTCAACGCGGCGGGGTTGCAGGACATGGCGGGCAGCGTGTGGGAATGGACCTCGGACTGCCATTCGCGGCGCGTGCTGGATGCGCCGGCGGACGCGGCGCTCAGCCGCAACTGCGGCATCCGGGTCGCGGCGGGCCGGCATATCGCCTACCTGCCCGACTTCATCCGCGACCCCAAGAGCGGGGCCTGCTCGGTGGGCGTGCCGCCCGCGAACCTGGGGCTGCGGCTGGTGCTGGAAGAAGGCTAGCCGCGCGGCGCGGGCTGTGCGGGCCGCGAGGGCCGTGCTATGCCTGCGCGGCCGCCTCGGCGGGCTGGGCGGCCGGCGGATCGGCCGCCGGCGAACCATCCCGGCACGACAGGCACGACGCGCAGTCCATCGCCGGCTGCGCGCTTTCGGACAGGCGGGCCAGCGCGGCGGGCGAACGCAGCACGATGCGCTTGCGGCCGCTGGCCACGATGCCGCGCTGCTTCCAGTCGCTGAGCAGGCGGCTGACGGTGTGCAGCGTGGTGCCGGTCATCTCGGCCACGTCCTGCCGCGTGATGGGAAAGCCGATGCCGATGCCGTCCTGCATGGGCTGGCCGGACTGCTGCACCAGCCGCAGGATCGCGCGCGCCACGCGCTGTTCGACGTCGTCGGTGGAAAGCTCCTGGATGCGCAGGTGCGCGTCCTGCAGGCGTTGGCCCATGGTCTGGAGCGCAATGGCGCCCAATTGCGGATGGCTGGCGATAAAGCCTTCCCATGCCGACGCCGGCCACGCCAGGCAGACGCTTTCCTGCACGGCCAGCACGGTGGCCGGATAACAGGACTGCCGCATCGCGCACGCCAGCCCGAACATATCGCCCGGATTGACATATCTCACGACAACTTGATCGCCTTCCGATGTAAGTTGAGTGACCTTGAGGCAGCCGTGCAGCAACACGAAGAAGTGGGCGCCGTCGGCGCCTTGCCGGTAGGCGACTTCGCCCGCTTCAAGACGGCAGGGAACGGCGTCCCGGAGCGCGGCATCGAGCTGCGCGTCGGACAAGGGCCTGAAGACATCCAGGTTGCGCAGCAGGGCATGGCATAAAGGCGATGGCATGGCGGTCCGCGTGTGGCCGTGGAGGAATTCCACGGTCCGATGGTGACACCTGGGGGTGGCACTGACAATGCGCGGACGGCCGCAGGGTTATCCCGAATTTGCGCTACGACAAAGAACGCATTGGCCCGCGGTTCTTCAATGGGGCTGCCGACAGACTCGGCGTTGAAGAAACCGAAAGAGGAGTAGCACATGAACGCGTTGCGCCCCACCTTGCTTGCCGCCGCCCTGGTTCTCACGATGGCCGGAGGTCTGGCCCACGCCCAGGATGCCGACACGCTGCCGCGCGCCAAGGTCACGCTGGTTGCCCCGCCCATGGTCCACCCGCATGAGCAGGTGGCCAAGTCCGGCCCCAAGGTCGTCGAATTCACCATGACCATCGAGGAAAAGAAAATGGTCATCGACGGCAAGGGCACCACCCTGCAGGCCATGACCTTCAACGGGTCCATGCCCGGCCCGACGATGGTCGTGCACGAGGGCGATTACGTGGAGCTGACCCTGGTCAATCCCAAGTCCAACGCCATGCCGCACAACGTGGACTTCCATGCCGCGACGGGCGCGCTGGGCGGCGCCAAGCTCACCAACGTGAATCCCGGTGAACAGGCCACGCTGCGCTTCAAGGCCGACCGCGCCGGCACCTTCGTCTATCACTGTGCGCCGGAAGGCATGGTGCCCTGGCACGTGGTGTCCGGCATGAGCGGCACGATCATGGTGCTGCCGCGCGAGGGCCTGAAAGACCCGCAGGGCAAGCCGCTGCACTACGACCGCGTCTACACGATCGGCGAATTCGATCTGTATATCCCGAAGGACGCCAACGGCAAGTACAAGGATTACGCGACCCTGGCCGAGAGCTATGGCGACACGGTCGAAGTCATGCGCAAGCTGACCCCGTCCCACATCGTCTTCAATGGCAAGGTCGGCGCGCTGACGGGCGACAACGCGCTGACCGCCAAGGTCGGCGAAACCGTGCTGCTGATCCATTCGCAGGCCAACCGCGACACGCGCCCGCACCTGATTGGCGGCCACGGCGACTGGGTCTGGGAAACCGGCAAGTTCAACAACCCGCCGGAAAAGGACCTGGAAACCTGGTTCATCCGCGGCGGATCGGCCGGCGCCGCGCTCTACACCTTCAAGCAGCCGGGCGTGTACGCGTACCTGAACCACAACCTGATCGAAGCCTTCGAGCTGGGCGCGGCCGGGCACATCAAGGTCGAGGGCAAGTGGAATGACGACCTGATGAAGCAGATCAAGGCGCCGGGTCCGATCCCGCGCTGATCGACGAGAGGGCAGGGCGCGCGCCGCGCGCCTTGCCGCTACATTCCCACCCCGTAGACGAGAACCCCAGCCATGCCCCACTTTGCCCGACTCGCATTCGCCCTGGTCCTGGCCAGCCTGCCCGCGCAACAGGCGTCGGCGGACACCCTGGCCGCCGTCAACCCCGCCGGCGAAAGGCTCTACAAATCGGCCTGCGTCGTCTGCCATGCCAGCGGCGTGGCCAACGCGCCCAAGCTGGGCGACAAAGCGGCCTGGACGCCGTTCCTGGCGCAAGGCGCGGATGCGCTCATGGTCACCGTGCTGAAAGGCAAGGGCGCCATGCCGCCCCGCGGCGGCTCGGCCGCCGACGAGGCGACGCTGCGCGCCGCGGTGGAATACATGATGGCCGCGGCGCGGTAGCGCGACAGCGCTCCGGCGGCGCCTTGGCTGCGCTAGGCGCGGCGGGCCAGCATGGCCCAGATGCCGGCGGCCGACAGCAACGCGCCGCCGCCCAGATTGAAGCCGCGCTGCGCGCGCGGCGACGCCAGCATGCGCCGGGCCGAGCCTGCGAACACGGCGTAGGCGGCGGCGTTGATGCCGGCACAGGCGACAAAGGTCGCCGACAGCATCCAGAGCTGCCGCGTCACATCGCCCGCTGGGTCGATGAATTGCGGCAGGAAAGCCACGAAGAAGATCATGCCCTTGGGGTTCAGCGCGGTGACCAGGTAGGTGTTGGCGAACAGCTTCCAGCGCGATCCCGTGGCCGTCGCCGCGGGCAGCGTGGCCGGCGACACGCCGGCGCGCAGCAGCCGGTAACCGAGGTACAGCAGATACAGCCCGCCGACGGTCTTGACCACCGTGAACCAGAACGCCGAGGCGGCGAGCAGCGCGCCCAGTCCCAGCAGCGACAGCACCAGCGCGGTCGAATCGCCCAGCGCCACGGCCAGCACCAGCGGCAGGCGGGCGCGCTTGCCGTGGGTGAGCGAATAGCTGATGACGGTGAGGATGGTGGGGCCAGGCAGCATGACGAGCAGCGCCGAGGCGCCCAGGAAGGCCAGCCAGGTTTCGAGAGACATGGGATGCGCTCCGGATGAAGTGCCGGCCTGCGGGGCCGGCTGCGCCCACTGTATCCCAACCGTCGCCGCGTGGAAACCGGGCGGACGGCAGGGCGCGACCGGTGGCGCGTGCGATGGCTGGGATACAGTGGGCGGACGCGATGAGGCGGAGCCGGCGGTCCGGGACGCAGTGGTGTTAAATACAGCTTTCCCGGACAGTGAACGCCGGCCGCCAGGCCGCGCGAAGGAAACGACATGGCATTTGATTTTGATCTGTTTGTGATCGGCGCGGGCTCCGGCGGCGTCCGCGCGGCGCGCTTTTCGGCCAGCTTCGGCGCGCGCGTGGCGGTGGCCGAAAGCCGCTACCTGGGAGGCACGTGCGTGAACGTGGGCTGCGTGCCCAAGAAGCTGCTGGTCTACGGCGCGCACTACAGCGAAGACTTCGAGCAGGCGCACGGCTTCGGCTGGTCCGCCCAGGCGCCGAAGTTCGACTGGCCCACGCTGATCGCCAACAAGAACCGCGAGATCGAACGCCTGAACGGCATCTACCGCAACCTGCTGGTCAACAGCGGCGTGACGCTGCTGGAAGGGCACGCCCGCATCGTCGATCCGCACAAGGTCGAGATCAACGGCAAGACCTACAGCGCCGCGCACATCCTGGTGGCGACGGGCGGCTGGCCCCAGGTGCCCGACATCCCGGGCAAGGAACACGCCATTACCTCCAACGAGGCCTTCTTCCTGAAGGAGTTGCCGCGCCGCGTGTTGGTGGTGGGCGGGGGCTACATCGCCGTCGAGTTCGCGTCCATTTTCAACGGCATGGGCGCGCAGACCGTGCAGTCCTACCGTGGCCCGCTGTTCCTGCGCGGCTTTGACCTGGGCGTGCGCGAGCACCTGCGCGACGAGCTCACCAAGAAAGGCATCGACCTGCGCATGAACACCGAGGTGGCGCGCATCGACAAGCGCGAGGACGGCACGCTGGCCGCCACCTGCAAGGATGGGGCCGTCATCGAGACCGACTGCGTGTTCTACGCCACGGGCCGCCGCCCCATGCTCGACAACCTGGGGCTGGAAAACACCGGCGTCAAGCTGCGCGAGGATGGCTTCATCGAGGTCGATGACGAATACCGGACGGCTGAACCGTCCATCCTCGCCATCGGCGACGTGATCGGCCGCGTGCCGCTTACGCCCGTGGCGCTGGCAGAAGGCATGGCCGTGGCGCGCCGCCTGTTCCGTCCGCAGGAATACCGCAAGGTGGACTACAAGCTGATCCCCACCGCGGTGTTCAGCCTGCCCAACATCGGCACGGTCGGCATGACGACCGAAGAGGCGCGCGAAGCCGGCCATGAACTGCAGCTCTTCGAAAGCCGTTTCCGGCCCATGAAGCTGACGCTGACCGAATCGCAGGAACGCACGCTGATGAAGGTGATCGTCGACGCGCAGACCGACCGGGTGCTGGGCGTGCACATGGTCGGTCCGGACGCGGGCGAGATCGTGCAGGGCCTGGCGGTGGCGCTGAAGGCGGGCGCGACCAAGGCGGTGTTTGACGACACCATCGGCATCCATCCGACGGCCGCCGAAGAGTTCGTGACGATGCGCACGCCGGTGGCGCAGTAAGCCTTTACAGCCGCTCGATCAAGGCGCGCGCCGCCGCCGGCGCGCGTTCCTTGGCCCCGTTGATGAAATACGCATAGACGTCCCGCGGCCGCGCCTTCGCGGTCTTCGCGGGCTCGCCGGTGTGCGGCAGGCCGTCCGGGTCCGCGCCGGCCGACCACGCGCGCAGCCGGTCGGCCCAGGCGTCCAGCGCCTTGGGCGCATAGCCCGCCTTGAACCTCGCGCTGGCGCGCATCAGCCGCGCATACACGAAGTCGCCCGTCTGGTCGGCCAGGGAAGGGTAGTCGTCGCTGTCGGTATGGACGGTCGCGGCACGGTGCTTGCGCGCCAGTTCCACGTATTCCTCGCAGGCGAAGCTGGGATGGCGCACGTCCAGCGCATGGCGCAGGGGCAGGCCCTCGATGCTGTCCGGCAGCAATTCCAGGAAGGCGCCGAAGTCCCGCGGGTCGAACTGCTTGGTCGGGGCGAACTGCCAGACGATGGGGCCGAGCTTCGGGCCCAGTTCGGCGATGCCGCTCTTGACGAAGCGGTCGATGGATTCCTTGGCGCCCGCCAGTTCGCGGCGGTTGGTCGCGTAGCGCGAGGCCTTGAGCGTAAACACGAAATCGTCCGGCGTGTCGTCGCGCCACTTGGCGAAGGTGGCCGGTTTCTGGGTGCCGTAGTAGGTGCCGTTGATTTCGATGGCGGTCAATTGCCGGCTGGCGTATTCCAGCTCGCGCGCGTGCGGCAGGTCGTCGGGGTAGAAAGCGCCGCGCCACGGCTCGTAGGTCCAGCCGCCTATGCCGACGCGGATCGCGGCGGGGCGGGCTTCCGGGGACGAATGGCGTTTCGGCATGCCGGGGCTCCATCGGGGTGAACGACCGGCAAACTGTATCGCCAGCGCGACCCGCCGCCAACCCCGCCGGAAAAATCCGCTGTTCCGGTACAGTTTTGGGCTAAGGTGTGCGTTCACGACCCGACTTCCGACCTCCGACCTCCGACTTCCGACCGGCGCGCGCCGGCTCATCATGCCCGACCTGACTCATTTGCTGACGTTCGCCCTGGTAGCGCTGGGCATGGTGCTCACACCCGGGCCCAACATGATCTACCTGGTGTCGCGCTCCATCTCCCAAGGGCCGCAGGCCGGCCTGATCTCGCTGGGCGGCGTGGCGGTCGGATTCATCTTCTACGTGGCCTGCGCGGCGTTCGGCATCACCGCCTTGCTGATGGCCGTGCCCTACGCCTACGACGCGCTGCGCATCGCCGGCGCCCTCTATCTGCTCTACATGGCCTGGCAGGCGATCCGGCCGGGCGGACGGTCGCCGTTCCAGGTCCATGACCTGCCCAAGAGCAGCCCGCGCCAGTTGTTCACGATGGGGCTGCTGACCAACCTGCTCAATCCCAAGATCGCCGTCATGTACGTGTCGCTGCTGCCGCAGTTCATCCAGCCCGACCACGGCAGCGTCTTCACCCAGTCGCTGGCGCTGGGGATGACGCAGGTGGTGATCAGCCTGTCGGTGAACGCGCTCATCGCCGTCATGGCCGGGTCCATCGCCGGGTTCCTGGCGGGCCGCCCGCTGTGGATGGTGGCGCAGCGCTGGCTGATGGGCACCGTGCTGGCCGGCCTGGCCGTGCGCATGCTTGCGGATACGCGTCGCTGATGCCGGCCCAGGACGGTTTTTTCGCAACGCTGGGCGGCATGCTTGGCGAGGGCCTGCGCGCCATCGTTGCAGGGATCAAGTGGCTGCTGGGCGGGCTGGGCGGCGCGCTGGCGGACTTTTACGCCGGCCTGGCCGGCGCGATGGGCATGAGCCCGTCGATCTTCAACCTGGTGCTGCTGGCGCTGGGCCTCATGTTCTTGTGGGGCGCGGTGAAGGCGCTGCTGCGGCGCTCCATCCTCGGATTCCTGTTCTGGCTGTTCATGACGCTGCTGGTGCTGGGCGGGCTGGTGGATTAAGCCGCCTTCAGGCCGGCCGCCACCTCGTGCAGCCGGCGCACCAGCGCGGGAAACCGCTCCGCGCCGGTATTGCCGTAGCCGATCACCAGCCCGTTGTCTTCTTCGCGCGGGTTCAGCGCAAAGGACGACAGCGCCGCGGGATGCATCCCCAGCTTGCGCGCCTGCGCCACGATGTCCACGTCGGAATACGCCGGCGCGAGCCGCACCGTCAGGTGCAGGCCGCAATGTCCGCCCAGGACCTCGTGTTCGATGCCCAGATGCGTTGCCAGCGCCTCGCGCAAGGCGGCCTGCCGCTCGCGGTACAGGCGGCGCATGCGGCCCAGGTGGCGCGAAAACTGGCCGTTTTCGATGAAGGCGGCCATCGTGAGCTGTTCCAGCCGATGGCCGCCGCGCTGCATCTCGATGATGGACGGCATGGCCCGGTCCGCGATCGCCTGCGGCAGCACCAGGAATCCCAGGCGCAGGGCGGGGAACATGGTCTTGCTGAACGTGCCGACGTAGAGGACCGGCGCGTCGGGCAGCAGGCCCTGCATGGCGGCGATGGGTTCGCCCTGGTGCCGGAACTCGCTGTCGTAGTCGTCCTCGATGATCCATGCGCCCGCGCGGCGGGCGCGTTCCAGCAGGTCCAGCCGGCGGGTCAGCGACAGCACGGCGCCCGTTGGGTACTGGTGCGACGGCGTCGTCTGGATCAGGCGCGGGGGCTGGCTGGTCCACGCGCTTTCCGGGATGACGATGCCGTCGGCGTCCACGCGCATGGCCACCACATTCAGGTCGCCGCCATGGAATGCGGACTTGGCGCCGCGGTAGCCCGGATCTTCCAGCCACGCCGTGTCGCCGGGGTTGGTCAGCAATTGCACGCACAGCGCCAGCGCGCCCTGGGCGCCTTCGGTGATGACGATGCGCGATGCGTCGCAATGCACCCCGCGCGACACCCGCAGGTATTGGGCGATGGCCTCGCGCAGGGCCGGCTCGCCCGCCGGATCGCCATAGCCCAGCGCGGCGGCCGGGGCCGACTGCAGGGCGCGGTCCTGCGCGCGGCGCCAGGCATTGAGGGGAAACTGGGTCAGGGCCGGCGTGCCGGGCGTCATCGGCAGCGATCCGTCTTGCGCCTGGCGCGCGGAGACGATGCGGGCCAGGCGGCGCGCGGTGGCGGGCGGCCGGTCGTCGGCCGGGGCGGCGTGGCGGGCCGCGTTGCGGGCGGCGGCCGACAGGGGCGCCACGCGCGTGCCCTGGCGGTCGGCGATCACGTAGCCTTCGGCCGTCAGTTGCTCGTAGGCGATCAGCACCGTGTTGCGGGAGATCTCCAGTTCCTCGGACAGCGCGCGCGACGAGGGCAGCCTGCCGCCGGCCGGCAGCCGGCCGGCCAGGATGGCCTGCTTCAGCCGCTGGATGAGCTGGCGCTGGCGCGGCAGCGCGCCGGGGCCGCGCGCCAGCGGGCTGGACAGCAACGATACGCCGGCGGAATCGCTCAAAGTGGTGTCGATCATGGCCCTATTAAACAAGAGGTTCGTGGCGCTTTTTATGATGCCACGGTTCCGATATCGTGAGGGCCTGGATGTCGCGCCCGCCACGCTCGGCGGCGCTCCCTGAACCGACCCGAGGCACCGTCGCATGCAACCCCGCACCAACGCTTTCCAACAACCGATCGGCCCGGCGCTGCCCGGCTGGACCCCGCGTCCGCGTCCCCCGCTGGAACCCGCCATCGGCCGCTACTGCCGGCTGGAACCCCTGTCGACCGAACGCCACGCGGCCGACCTGTACCACGCCTTCAGCCAGGCGCCCGACGGCAGCGACTGGACCTACATGGGCATCGGACCATTCGCCGACGAGGCGCAATACCGGGCCTTCGCGGAATCCGTGCAGGCGGGCCAGGACCCGATGCACCACGCCATCATCGATCTGGCCACGGGCCGCGCCATCGGGACGCTGGCCCTGATGCGCATCGATCCGGCCAACGGCGTCATCGAGGTGGGCTTCGTGTGCTATTCGCGCCAGCTCAAGCGCACCCGCATCGCCACCGAAGCGCAATTCCTGCTGATGCGCCGCGCCTTCGACGAACTGGGCTACCGCCGCTACGAATGGAAGTGCGACAGCCTGAATGCGCCCTCGCGCGCCGCGGCGCGGCGCCTGGGCTTCACGTTCGAGGGCGTATTCCGGCAGGCCACGGTCTACAAGGGCCGCAGCCGCGACACGGCGTGGTTTTCCATCATCGACAGCGAATGGCCGGCCCTGCGCGCGGCCTACGAATGCTGGCTGAGCCCGGACAACTTCGACGCCGAAGGCAACCAGCGCCGAGGACTGGCCGACCTTGCGGCCGCCGAAAGGGCAGACTCCCCGGGAGAACACGCCGCGTGCGCCTGATCCCGGTGGCCCTGGCCCTGTTCTGGGGCCTGAACTGGCCGGCGGTGAAGATCATCCTGTCGATCTTCCCGCCGTTCACGCTTCGCGTGCTGGGCCTGGGCAGCGGCGCGCTGTTGCTGTTGCTGCTGGCGGGGGCCAAGCGGCTGCCGCTTTTGCCGCCGCGCAGCGCGTGGCCCGGCATCGCGGTGGGCGGCATCCTGGCGGTCGCGGTCTTCAACCTGGCCGTGGCCTGGGCGCAGCTCAGCACCAGCACGTCGCGCGCGGCGGTGCTGACTTTCACCATGCCGATGATGTCGGCGCTGCTCGCGTGGCTGGTGCTGGGCGAACGGCTGGACCGCCGGCGCGGCCTGGCGCTGCTGCTGGGCGCCTGCGGCGTCGCGGTGCTGGCCTGGCCCGTGCTGCACGCGGTATTCGCCGGCAACGACGTGGCGGCCGCCAAGGGCCTGGTGTTCCCGCTGGTGGCGGCGTTTGGCTGGGCGGCCGGCACCGTCTACCTGAAGCGCTGGCCCGTGGCGGGCGACCGCATCGTCATCACGGCCTGGCAACTGGTCGTGGGGGCAAGCTGCGCCCTGGCCGGGGCGTTGATCGCCGGAGAATCCTTTCCCACGCGCGGCTGGACCGCCAGCGTCGCCGGCGCGCTCTCGTTCCACATCATCCTGGGCACCGCCGTGGCGTATTGGCTGTGGTTCGTGCTGAGCGAGCGCGTCAGTGCCACGGTCGCCGCGCTGACCACCCTGATGGTGCCCGTGGTCGGCGTGCTGGGCGCGATGGCGCTGGTGGGGGACCGGCCGGGCGCGTCGGATTGGTGGGGCTTTGCGTTCGTGATGGCCGGGGCAGGGCTGATCGTCCTGAACCTGGGTCAGCGGCGCGCCTGAGCCGCGCCCGCGGGCGATGCCGGCATCCATGACCCATGCAGGCCGGCGGGGACGCGACGCGGCAGGCGGATCGTCGCGACCGGGCCGGCGGCCAGGTCGCGGGCGTCCAGCACGATGAATCGCCCGCCCGCGTCGTTTTCGGCATGCACGAAACTCAGGAGATAGCCGTCCGCCTCGTCGGCGGCCGGGTTGGCGGCCGGGTCGGCGGCCGGGTCGGCGGCGAACACCGGTTCGCAGGCGGTCTGGCCGGCGGGCAGCCGGAACACTGTCTTTGCGCCCGTTTCCAGGTCGTAGCGGGCAAAGGCCTCGAAGGCGCCCGGTTGCGGCGTCTCGCCCGGGCGCGGGTCGCGCAGGCCGGCATAGCAGTACCGCGCGCGCCGGCCCAGCCAGGCGTCGTTGACCCGGCCGAACTCGCAGGGCTGGTCGTCCAGCATCTGGTCATCGACCTGCCCGCTGGCAAGGTCGATGCGCAGCCGGTGCAGTTCCAGCCGCTTGCGTGAGTCCGGCCCAAAGCCGTCGTGCCAGGGCATCACCGCCTCGATCGTGTCGCCCTCCACGCAGGCGTTGGCGACGTGCCAGTTGAAGAAGGGGGCCGCCTCGATCCACCGGATCTGCGCCGCGTCGGTGCAGTCGCGCGGCACCAGCAGCACCTGTGTGCCGCGCTTCGGTTCCCACGCAGGCGCGGCCGGCCCGCGGCTGAAGTCGAAGACCAGCGGGCACACGAAAGCCACCGCGTGGGTGGCGGTCAGCCCGATGTCGTGGACCAGCGCCGGCCAGGGCGACGCAAACCGCACCTGGCGGTCCACCTGGCCGCTGGCGTCCAGGCGCAGGTATTCGAGTGTGCCCGCCATGAGGTCGTAATTGATCGCCACCATTTCCCCGGTCAGGGGATCGACCTTGGGATGCGCGGAGAAGGCGCCGGCAAGCCTGCCCTGGAACGCGTCCGGTCCCAGCGTCGCCAGCGTGTCATCGATGACGTAAGGGCATCCGCCTTCGTACAGCGCATAAATTCGGCCGGCGTGGCGCAGCACGTTGGTATTGGCCAGGTTGGCTTGCGGCGGCGGTCCGAAAGTGGGGTTGTAGAGGCGGCGTCCGGCGTCCCGCTCTTCCTGCAGTTCGCGCGTCAGCACCCAGCGATTGCGGTAGCGCGCCCGGCCGGCGTCCAGGTACAGCGCGTGGATCATGCCCGTGCCGTCGTAGGGGTAGGCGTAGCCGGGCCCGGGCTCGAACTGCGGATTGGGACCGTTGCGCATGAAGACGCCGGACAGGCCCGCGGGCAGCACGCCCTCCACCGAAAGGTCCGTGTCGTCGCGCTCGTCGAAGACGGGGGCAAAGGCGCCTGCAAGCGCCGGGTTGTCGCTGTGCCAGGGTTGCATTGGAGGGCTCCGCGCCGTGGCCGCGCGCCGGACCGGCCGGCCGGGCTGTGGGAAAGACCCTTGGTTATATCCGGTCGGCATTCCCGGCGCCAGCCGAGATAACCATGAGGCTACCGGCCATGGCGCCAGGCGCCGCGGGGCGCTGCGCCTAGCGTCGGCGCAGCAATTGCCTGACCATTTCCGCGCCGCTGACCAGGGTGATCCCCGCCAGCACCATCGCGGCGCCGATCACGAAGCCCGCGTCCAGCGGCTCGTCCAGGATCAGCACACCGAAGCTCACGCCAAAGAGCGGCGTCATGAACGACAGGATGGACAGGCGCGACGCGAGATAGCGGCGCAGCAGCCAGAACCAGGCCAGGTAGCTGGACAGCGCCACCACCACCGACTGGAAGCCGACGCTCAGCATCGCCGCCGGGGTGTAGCGGATGCCGTGCTGGCCGGTGGCCGCCGCGAACGCCAGCAGGCCCACCGAGGCCACCGCCATCTGGTAGAACAGGGTCTTGGCGGGCGCGGCCTCGGACAGCGAGGTCTTGCGGATCGCCACCGTCGTGGCGCCCCACAGCAGGCCGGCCAGCAGGCCCATGGCGTCGCCCAGCAGCACGTTGCCTGCGCCGCCCGGCGCGGCCGGCTGGCTGTCCTTGACCAGGAACGCGACCGCGATGCCGCAGAAGGCGATCGCCACGCCCAGCCACTGCAGCGGCTTCATGCGCTCTTCGGGCAGCAGCCAATGCAGGCCCAGCGCCGCGAAAATCGGCGCGGTGTACAGGAACACCGACATGTGCGAGGCCGTGGTGTGGAGCAGGCCCTGGGCCACGAACAGGAATTCACCCGCGAACAGCAGGCCCACGATCAGGCCGGGCAGGATGGTGCCGTCCGTGAAGGCGCGCCGGCCTTCGCCGCGCCACACCACCACGGCCAGGACCAGGGCCGCGAAGGTCGACCGCAAACCGATCTGCATGATCGGGGCCACGTCGTCCGCCACCAGCTTGATGGCGATCTGCTGGAAGCCCCAACACACGCACAGCAGCAGCATGGCGCCGGTGGCCAGCGCGTCCAGGGGCAGGCGCCGCGGTGTTGCCGTGGCGATGCTCACGGCAATTCGGCGGGGTAGCTGTCCAGCGCCAGGCCGATCTGCTGGCGCAGGTCCCATTCCGCCAGCGTGGACTGCACCGGTCCGTAGAAGGCGCCGTCGCGGGCGACGAACATGGCGGGCAGGTGGAAGACTTCGTAGCGCTCGACCAGGCCGCGGTTGTCGCCGGCGTCGATCCAGCAGAGACGCTCCACGGGCAGTTTCACGGCGGGAAGCTGCTCGCGCGCCACGCGGCAGGTGCCGCAGGTGCGGCTGTGAAAAACGATGAGCGACAGGCCGCGCGCGTCCAGCAGAAAGCGGTCGGCGGTGCTGTCGTTGAGTTCGATCTGTTCCATGGGGTCGTGAGCCTCAAGCGCCGCGCAGCGCGCGGTCCAGTTCCAGCACCGACTGGTACAGCACGCGGGTGCCGTCCAGCAGTTGCGCGGGTTCGATCCATTCTTCGGGGCAGTGGCTGCGGCCGTTCAGGCAGGGGATGAAGATCATGCCGATGGGGCCGGTGGGCGCCATGTAGACCGCGTCGTGCCCGGCGCCGCTGGGCAGGCGCATCGACGCATAGCCCAGCTGGTCGGCGGCAGCCTTGACGGCGTCCATGACCAGCGGCGAACAGTCGGTGGGCTGCGCGCGGCTGAGCTGCGTGAAGCCGGCGGTCAGGCGCAGCGCCTTCAGGTCGTCGGCCACCCCGGCCATCAGGGTTTCCGGGAAGGCGTCCAGGACGGCGTTGCTGTCGCTGCGCATTTCCAGCGTCATCTCGACCCGGCCGGGCACCGCGTTGGCCGCGTTGGGCGTCAGGGACAGCCGGCCCACCGTGGCAACCACGTAATGCGGGTTGCCGCTGGCGGCGCTGGCCTGGCGATGGGCGGCGTCGATGATGCGGGCCGCGCCCACCAGCGCGTCGCGGCGGATGTCCATGGGCGTGGTGCCCGCGTGGTCGGGCTGCCCCTCGACCACGATCTGCACGCGGCGGATGCCGACGATGTTGGTGACCACGCCGATCGGCAGCTTGCGGCTTTCCAGGACGGGGCCCTGTTCGATGTGCAGTTCGACGAAGGCGGCCGTTTCGCCCGCGCGGCGCAGCGGCGCGCCCAGCGCGGTCGGATCGCCGCCAATGCGGGCAATCCCTTGCGCCAGCGTCTCGCCCTGCGGATTGCGCGCGGCCAGCATGTCGGCGGTGAGCTGGCCGCACAGCGCGCGGCTGCCCACGCAGGAGATGCCGTAGTCGCTGGGTTCTTCGGACAGGAAATCAATGACCTCGAAGGGGTGGTCGAGCGTGATGCCGTGATCCTGCATCGTGTGCGCGACTTCGATGCCGGCCAGCACGCCGATGATGCCGTCGAAGCGGCCGCCGCTCATCACGGTGTCGCAATGCGATCCGGTGGCGATGGGCTTGCGCGACGCGTCGCGCCCCGCGCGCGTGCCGATCAGGTTGCCGCCCGCATCCAGGCGGGTGACCAGCCCGGCGGCCTCGAACTCGCCGCGCAGCCAGGCGCGCGCGTCATCGAACAGCGGCGAAAAGGCGCGGCGCGTCCAGGGCACGTCGGGCAGGGTGAACCGGGACAGGGTTTCGACCCGCGCCCACAGGCGTTCGGCGTTCAGGGGAGGCAAGGCGGGCGGTGTGACGTGCGGCATGAGGCTTCCAGAAGATCCGCCCGGGATTATGGCATCAATGGCCCGGCGGCTCCGGGGCGCGGCTCACGGGGTGCTGCGCCAGGCCGGCTCGCGCTTTTCCAGGAATGCCGTCACCCCCTCGCGGGCTTCATCCGTGCTGCGGATGGCCGCGATGCGTTCGACCGTATCGGCGATCAGGGCGGCGTCCAGGGGCTGGCCCGCAAAGTCCCGCACCAGCCGCTTGCTCGCCTGCACGGCGCCCGGACCGTTGGCGCACAGCGTGCGGCAAAGGGCTTCGGCGGCCTCGAGCGCCTGCGCCGGCGGCACCACCTCGTGGACCAGACCGAGCCGCAGTGCCGTGGCGGCGTCGAACCGTTCGGCGGTCAGGAAATAGCGGTTGGCCGCGCGCTCGCCCATCGCGCGGATCACATAGGGGCTGATGGTGGCGGGCAGCAGGCCCAGGCGGGTTTCCGACAGGCAGAAATGCGCGCTGTCCGCCGCGACGGCGATGTCGCAGGCCGCCACCAGGCCCATGCCGCCGGCATACGCATCGCCGTTGACGCAAGCCACGACGGGTTTCGGGCAGGTCCAGACCGCATTCAGCATGTCCGCCAGCCGCGTGGCGTCCTGGCGGTTGTCCGCGGCGGTCAGCGTGCCCATTTTGCGCATCCAGTTCAGGTCGCCGCCCGCGCAGAACGCCTTGCCCGCGCCGGTCAGCAACAGCACCCGCACCTGCGGATCGTCCGCGGCCGACCTGACCGCCGCCGTGAGCGCGGCAATCAGCGTATCGTCGAAAGCGTTGCGCATGTCCGGCCGGTTCAGCGTCAGCCGGGCGATGGCGCCGTCCAGGGCGACGTCCAGGGGGATGTTCGGCGTCATGAGTAGTCTCCGGTTTTATTGATGGTGGCTCAATGAATGCTGTCATCTGGTGGACTGATTCTATTGGCAAAAGACCAAAACGGCGACCCTTCCTTTCCAGTTATTGAGTTATGCTCAACAAAAAAAGGAGTGAGACATGACCCAGCAGGCAGGCGGCGCAGCCGCCGATCAACGCTATGCATCCGTGTTCCGGCCCGGACTGTTCGAGGGCAAGACCGTGATGGTGACCGGCGGCGGCAGCGGCCTGGGCCGTTGCACCGCACACGAACTCGCCTCCCTGGGCGCCCGCCTGGCGCTGGTCGGGCGCAATCCCGACAAGCTGCGGACGGCGGCCGACGAAATCGCCCGCATCTATCCCGAGGCGGCGGGGCGCATCAGCCAGCACGCCTGCGACATCCGCGACGAGGCCGGCGTGCGCGCCGCCGTCGCCGATGCGCTGGCCGCGCATGGCGGCATGTACGGCCTCTTCAACTGCGCGGGCGGCCAGTTTCCCGCGCCGCTGGACCGCATCAGCCTGAACGGCTGGAACGCCGTGGTGCAGAACAATCTGCACGGCACCTTCCTGGTATCGCGCGAGGTCTATACGCAGCACATGCGCCAGCACGGCGGCGCCATCGTCAATATGCTGGCCGACATCTGGGGCGGCATGCCGGGGATGGGCCATTCCGGCGCGGCGCGCGCCGGGGTATGGAACCTGACCGAGACCGCCGCCTGCGAATGGGCCCACGCGGGCGTGCGCGTCAATGCCGTGGCGCCGGGGTGGATCGCCTCCAGCGGCATGGACAGCTACGACGAACACTACCGCAGCGTGTTGCGCGAATTGAAGACCAAGGTGCCGCTGCAGCGCTTCGGCACCGAGGCCGAACTGGCCGCGGCCGTGGTCTTCCTGCTATCGCCCGCGGCGGCGTTCATCAATGGGAGCGTGATACGCGTCGATGGCGGCGTGCCCAACGCCCGCCATTCCTGGACGCTGCAGCCCGCCGAGCGCGGCGAGACCTACAACGGCTTTCCTCAGTACGTGCCGCCTTCGCTCTTCTCGGACGACTGAAGACGATGCAGCGCGTCCTGGACTTCGCCGCGAAACTGCGCCAGCGCCAGGGCGTCCCGGCGCGGCGGCTGCAGGGCCTGCCACAGGAAGCCGACCAGATGGTCGGCGGTGGCGGCCACGTCGGCGCCCGCGCCCCGCAGGATCGCGTCCCACAGCACGTGCTCCATCGGGCCGTAGACCGCCGAGCGCAACAGCCGCAGCGGCATGTCCTGGCGGATGTCGCCGTCGGCCTGGCCCTGCGCCAGGATGCGCATCAGCGGGGCGGTATAGCGGCGCTGCAGGTCGGCGTAGATCTCGCCGAAGTCGTCATTGCGCGCGCGGCCCTCGGAAAGAATGAACGCGCACAGGCCCGGCCCCTCGGCCAGCAGGTGGCGCAGGTGCGTGTGCACGAGGTAATGCAGTTGGGCGCGCGCGCCGTGGATATGCGGCAGGTGGTCCTCCACCTTGGCGATGATTTCGTCGTACCAGTCGCTGATCACCCGCACGCAGAGTTCGCGCTTGCCGCCGAAATACGTGAACACGGTGGCCTCCGACACGCCCAGGCGCTGCGCGATCTCGGTGGTGGTCGCCGCCTGGAAGCCGGCTTCGGAAAACACCTGGCGCGCGACGCGCAGGATGTCCCGGATGCGTTGCTCGGATTTGGCGCTGGCCGGCGGGCGGCGCATGGGAACGGGTGGGGTCTTTTCCATACAGGCAGAAAGCGGAAGGAGGGGGCGGCCAGCCTGCCGGGCCGCCGCGCGAGGGCCTATTATTGAGCCAGGGTCAACTTCCAGGCAAGGCGGCGCACATGCCCCGCGCCGCGCCGGAGCCGGCCCGCATCCATAACAACACCAGAGACAGACCATGCTGCACAGCGCAGATTCCTACGATCAACTCGTGTCCACGTTCCAGTGGCAGGTGCCCGCCGCCTACAACATCGGCGTGGACGTGTGCGACAAATGGGCCGACGGCAGCGGCCGGCTGGCGCTGATCTACGAAAAGAGCGATGGCGCGCAGACGCGCTACACGTTCGATGAGATCAAGGCGCAGTCCAACCAGCTGGCCAACAGCCTGGCGCGCCATGGCATCCGGCGCGGCGACCGCGTGGCCATCTACCTGCCGCAGGCGCCGGAAACGGCGATCGCGCACGTCGCGGCCTACAAGCTGGGCGCGGTCGCGGTGCCGCTATTCACGCTGTTCGGGGTGGACGCCATCCAGTACCGGCTGGCCGACAGCGGCGCGGCGGCCCTCGTGACCGACGCGGACGGCTGCCGCAAGCTGCGCGAGATCCGCGACAGCCTGCCCGCCCTGAAAGTGATCTATTGCATCGATGGCGAAGGGCAGGACGGCGCCGATGCTTCGTCCGCCGCTTCCGGCGCTCCGGCCCAGGTCGGTGCATTGCCATTCCATCGCAGCCTCGCCCTGGAATCCGACGCCTACGACCCGGCGCCCACCGCGGCCGACGACCCGGCCGTCATCATCTATACGTCCGGCACCACCGGCAAGCCCAAGGGGGCGCTGCACGCGCATCGCGTCCTGCTGGGCCATCTGCCCGGCGTCGAGATGTCGCACGAGTTCTTCCCGCAAAACGCCGCCCTGATGTGGACGCCGGCCGACTGGGCCTGGATCGGCGGGCTGCTGGACGTGCTGCTGCCGTCCTGGCACCACGGCGTGCCCGTGCTGGCGCGGCGTTTCGAGAAATTCGATGGCGCCTCGGCGCTGGAACTCATGGCCCGCCACGGCGTGACGCACACCTTCCTGCCGCCCACCGCGCTGAAGATGATGCGCGGCTGCGACTGGCCCGGCGAGGCCGGGCCGCGCGCCCTGCGCTCGGTGGCCAGCGGAGGCGAGTCGCTGGGTGCGGAACTCATCGACTGGGGGCGCCGCGTCCTGGGCGTGACCATCAACGAGTTCTACGGCCAGACCGAGTGCAACATGATCGTGTCGTCGTGCTCGTCGCTCTTTGACCCCTGCATCGGCGCCATCGGCCGGGCCGCGCCCGGACACCGCGTCGCTATTGTGGATGACGCCGGCGTCGAAGTGGCCGATGGACAGGAGGGCAACATCGGCGTATTGCGCCCCGATCCGGTCATGTTCCTGGGCTACTGGAACAATCCCGATGCGACCGCCGAGAAATTCGCGGGCGATTATCTGTTGACCGGCGACATCGGCGTGCGCGACGCGCAGGGGTTCATCCGCTTCGTCGGCCGCAACGATGACGTCATCACCAGTGCCGGCTACCGGATCGGCCCGGGGCCGATCGAAGACTGCCTGATCGGCCACCCCGCCGTCCGCATGGCGGCGGTGGTAGGCATGCCGGATGCCGAGCGCACCGAAATCGTGGTGGCGTATGTGGTGCTGAATGAAGGCGTCGAAGGCGACGAAGCGCTGGTCAAGGCGCTGCAGGCCCACGTGCGCACCCGTCTTGCGGCCCACGAATACCCGCGCGCGATCCGCTTTGTAACCAGTTTGCCGACCACCGCCACCGGCAAGATTATCCGCAGGGAGCTGCGCGCCGGATACCCCGGATGACCGTCTCACCCGGTGACAATCTCCCCCATGAGGATGGGTTGACGGGTTGCCCGGCGCTGCAAGTATGATTGCGCAAACTGGATACGGCCCCCTCAATTGGGGCCGTATCACCTTTAGCCAAAGTATGGAGATAACCCCAATGAATAAGCCTTTGGACGGGGGATTGGCAGCCTTGAACGTGCCCGCGTACGTCAAGCATCGCGGACTGATCGACTGGGTCGCCAGTTTTGTCGCGCTGGCCAAGCCCGATCGCGTGGTGTGGTGCGATGGTTCTCAGGAAGAGTACGACCGCCTGTGCGAGCAGATGGTCCAGTCGGGCACCCTGCGCCGGCTCAACCCCGCCAAGCGCCCCAATTCCTATCTGGCCTGGTCCGATCCCTCCGACGTCGCGCGCGTGGAAGACCGCACCTTCATCTGCTCGGATCGCGCCGAAGACGCCGGCCCCACGAACAACTGGGCCGATCCCGCCGAAATGCGCGACACGCTCAACGGCCTGTTCGACGGCGCCATGCGCGGCCGCACGCTGTACGTGGTGCCGTTCTCGATGGGCCCGCTGGGCTCGGACATCGCGCACATCGGCGTCGAACTGTCCGACAGCCCGTACGTGGCCGTCAACATGCGCATCATGACGCGCATGGGCAAGCAGGTCTATGACGTGCTGGGCACCGATGGCGACTTCGTGCCGTGCCTGCATTCGGTGGGCAAACCGCTGGCCGACGGCGAGGCCGACGTGGCCTGGCCCTGCAACCCCACCAAATACATCGTCCATTTCCCCAAGACCCGCGAAATCTGGAGCTACGGCTCGGGCTACGGCGGCAACGCGCTGCTGGGCAAGAAGTGCTTCGCGCTGCGCATCGCGTCCACCATGGGCCGCGACCAGGGCTGGCTGGCCGAACACATGCTGATCCTGGGCGTCACCTCGCCCAAGGGCCGCAAATACCACGTCGCCGCCGCGTTCCCGTCGGCCTGCGGCAAGACCAACTTCGCCATGCTGATCCCGCCGCAAGGCATGGACGGCTGGAAGGTCACCACCATCGGCGACGACATCGCCTGGATCAAGCCCGGCCCGGACGGCCGCCTGCACGCCATCAACCCCGAGGCCGGCTATTTCGGCGTGGCCCCGGGCACCAGCGAGCAGACCAACTTCAACGCCATGGCCACGCTCAAGGCCAACGTCATCTTCACCAACGTCGCGCTGACCGACGACGGCGACGTCTGGTGGGAAGGCATGACCGACACGCCGCCCGCGCACCTGGTCGACTGGCAGGGCAAGGACTGGACGCCCGAGATCGCGCGCGAAACCGGCCGCAAGGCGGCGCACCCGAACGCGCGCTTCACCGCGCCGGCCTCGCAGTGCCCGTCCATCGACCCCGAATGGGAAAACCCCAAGGGCGTGGTCATCGACGCCTTCATCTTCGGCGGCCGCCGCTCCACCACCGTGCCGCTCGTCACCGAAGCCCGCAACTGGGTCGAAGGCGTCTACATGGCTGCCACCATGGGTTCGGAAACCACCGCCGCGGCCGCCGGCCAGCAAGGCGTGGTGCGCCGCGATCCCTTCGCCATGCTGCCGTTCTGCGGCTACAACATGAGCGACTACTTCGGCCACTGGCTCAAGCTCGGCAAGCAGCTCGAAGCCGCCGGCGCGACCCTGCCGCGCATCTACTGCGTGAACTGGTTCCGCAAGGGCCCGGACGGCAAGTTCGTCTGGCCGGGCTTTGGCGACAACATGCGCGTGCTGCGCTGGATGCTGGGCCGCATCGACGGCCAATCCAAGGGCGTGGACCAGGTCTTCGGCGTGTCGCCCACGTACCAGGACATCGACTGGACCGGCCTGGAATTCAGCCCGGACAAGTTCGAGCAGGTCATGTCGGTGGACGAAGCCGCCTGGCGCGAGGAACTGGCGCTGCATCATGAGCTGTTCGGCCAGTTGGCCCAGGGCCTGCCCGAAGAGCTGCGCTCGACCAAGACCGAGATCGAGGGCCGGCTGGCGGCCTGAGGCTGCTCAGGTTCGTCCCTGAAAGACCGCCTGCGGAGGGACCGTGGGCGGTCAATGCGCCCGTCTGTGAGAGAGTCAGCCCGATTTCCGCGCAGCATTACGCTGCGTGGAGGTCGGGCTGATTTTTTTGCGGCTATCGGGGCACCGTATCGCCGGCTGACTGGGAGTCGGCAAATCAGTCGGGCCAGATTTGACCCGACCGGGCCAAATCTGGCCCGGTGCGTTTTCTGATTTATCAATAACTTGGAAATAAACGGGCCAAATTTGGCCCGATTTTCCGGCCAAACCGCAGCTTTTCTTGAGCCGCGATGGCGATCGGCTGGCTGATTCGCGCGCGATTCAGCTTCAAGGCCTTGATGTTGCGGGGGTTTTCTTTGCGCTGCTAACCCTGGCACGGATTTCGCATATGTCGCCGCATTCCCGACAACGGGATGCCTCCGGCCTCTTGAAGGCCTTTGTGACGACACCGGACTCCTTCATGCCAACCCCGCCAGGCGCTGCCCCCTCCGTTCCAAAGCGAAACGCCCCTCCCGTCGAAGAGGACTACACCGAAGCCGAATACCAGGAAGCCGAAGCCGAGAACGACGGCATCGAATGGAGCGACGAAGACCTGGACGGCCCGCAAGGCGTCGTCGCCCCGCTGAACACCATTGCCCCGGAAGACGTCGAAGCCGGCCAGAACGCCTTTGACCAGTGGCTGCGCGAGAACAGCGACGGCTGGGTCACGCTGCCGCGCATCAAGGCGGCAGCGGGCGCGGTGCCGGTGCTGGGCAACCTCATGGCGCTGGTGGACGCCATCGGCGACATCACCACATTGGTCGACAGCAATCCCACCCAATTCCTGGATTGGGTGAGCCTGGGCATCAACCTCTTCGGTGTGGTGCCGGTACCGGGCACGGCGGCTGCGCGCATGAGCCTGCGGCCCGCGCTGTTTCTCGTGCAAAAGGAGGTCGCGCGCCAGGCCAAGGCGGGCCTGGGCAACGCCATCATCATGGCCCTGGCCGCACACCTGAGCGAGAACATCGCCGGCGACATCGAAGACTTCGCGCAACAGGCGCAGGCGCGGCTGGAAGGGCTGCTGCAGGATGCGGGGGCCAAGGCAGAGGAAATCATCAAGGCGCTGGCCGATGTCCTGGTGAGCCTGACCATCCCGGCAAACGCGGATGCCTCGTTCGAGAAAGCCGGCGAGCAGCTCTCGTCCGCGTGGGACAAGAAGTGGGACTCGCCGCTGGGCGCGGCGCGCGACCTCTGGGATGGCCTCGGTAGCGGCGTGCGCGGCAGCAAGCAGTCGGTCGGCAACGCCGCCAAGGACCTGCTGCCCGCCAAGGCGCGCGACTTGATGCTGCGCTCCGCCCAGCGCCTGAATGCCCTGGCGCCGCAAGTCAATGACAGCATGCAATCGCTCGCCGACGAGAACAACGTCAACAGCATCGCGTCGCTGCTCATGCAACTGTCGGTGGCCGTGGTGCTGTGGCGCCAGCGCAAGGGGTACGCGATCGGCGCGAACGTGCGACCGGCCGTGGCGAGCAAGGCCCGGCAGATGGCGCGCTCCATGCGCCTGGCGCGCATCCGCCGCCAGGCCCGCGCGCGGCGGAATGCCAATCCGGACAAGAACGGCGCGTGCCCGGCCACTTGCCACAGCATCAGCTTTGCGATGGGGACCGAGCGGATCACGCATGTGGATTTCGCACTGCCCGGGCCATTTCCGCTGCGCTGGGCACGCACCTATTCCTCGGATCTGGCTGCGTACGACAACGGCGTCATCGGCGCACGCTGGATCAACGAGTACACCACGCGCATCGATATCAAGATGGCAGGCGCGGACCGCGAAACCCTGCGCTATCACGCCGCCGACGGACGCACGCACGCCTGGCCGTTACCGGCGGTCGGCAAATTCCACTACGACCCCGTCGAGAACCTGACGGTGGTTCGCACCTCCGACACCGAACTGACCGTGGCGCAAGGTTACGAGCGGCGCGCCACCTACCAACGCGAGGGCCGGCGGTTTCGGCTGACGGGCATCCACCTGCGCAACGGCGCGCGCGTCGCGCTGCACTACCGGCATGTCGTGGGACGGCGCAGCGTCCTGTCCGACCTCGTCACGTATCTGGACGATGCCATCCACACCCAC